>JAGWNK010000101.1 GCA_028871345.1 Alphaproteobacteria bacterium
CTGACGTTCGCAACGGCGCTGCTGGCCGCGCTCGTCCTGAGCGCATCGCTCGGGACCGCCCAGGCGCAGCCCTACTACCGGCACCACCGCGCCTGGGATTGCCGCGCGCAGATCGAACTGGCGCAGGGCCGGCTCGATCGCGCCATTGCGCGCCACGGCCTGCACTCCATCCAGGCCCACGAACGCCGCCGCGAACTGAACGCGACGCGCGATCGCTGCTGGCGGACAGAGCATCGTTGGTGGGACCCGCGCGACCATCGCTGGCACGATCGGCCCTGGTGATACTTTGACGAAGCGATGATGGAGCCTGCTCGGGGCTGTTGACGCCGCCCGTCCGGCAAATAACGCTATGGTTCAGGCGCCGTTCATCTGAGTTGCGCTGCAATCACTGGTGCGCGGGCATCCCGCGCCCATTTGGGGAGGTATCTCATGACCGCCATCCGTACCGTCGCCATGGCGACGCTCTTGACCGCCTTCGTGGTGGCTCCGGCTTTGGCCGATTGGCAGGACGCTGGCCAGGTCCGCTTCAGCCGTGACGATACGGACAACTCCGCACCCGGTCTCGACCAGCCTGTGCGCACCTTGTCCCTCACCGCCCGCGGCAGCGACGTCTATTGCGAGCATGTGCGCGCCACCTTCGCCAGCGGACGCCATGTCGAGCTGTTTTCCGGCCAGTTGGAACGCGATCAGGCTACGCGCGTCGACCTGCCGGGCGATGCTCATGTCATTAGCCAGCTTGACTTCCGCTGCCGCCCGGAGCGCGAACATGCCCGCGTCAAGATCGCGGCCGACACGGCTGATTACGGCAATCGGCCCGGCTGGGACCGCGGCGGACAAAGCGATTACGGCGATCAGGACAACGGCGACAATGGCCGAGGCGGCTATCGCCTGCCGGCCCGCGAGCCGGGCGGCGGCTATCTGAGGCCGGACCATTGGGAGCGCTATCGCCAGCTCACAGTCCAGGAATTCGACCGGGAAGGCGACCGCAGAGAGAGCGACGTCGGCCCGGCCGGCACGCGCGTCGAGGCGGTGGCGCTGCGGCCGGTGGATGGCGACGCCCGTTGCCGGCGGGTGGCCGTCGAAACGAGTGACGGGCATCGCGCCGATCTTGCGGTCGACCGCTACGACGTGCTGCGGCGGGGCTACGCCTACGTGCTCGACCTGCCGGGGGATGCGACCACGCTGACCGACGTGGCCATGGCATGCCAGTCCCTCGGTGGCAATGACGTGCGCATCGAGGTCTGGGGCAAGGCCAAGTACTAAGGGACCCCGTGCCTGAGCCCATGTCCGTGCCCTGGTGAGAGGTTCCGCAAAGCGGAACTTCGAACCACGGCGCGGCCGTCGCGCGCGTATGCCGATTTTCGCCAGGCCGCCCTTCCTCGCAATATCCGGCTCGACGTTGGCACCCGCCCCCCTGAACCTCATTTTTTGAAATCACTTCCCTGTTTTCCGACATAAGCTCTTCAATCTCTTCGATAATCCGGCGCCAGCAGCCTTGCACGAACCCGACATGAGCAAACATTTCAACAAACCGGCCGAACGCACTGGCACACACACGGACGCCCGCATTATCCGGCCGTCTCCAAGGGCGTGAATAAAATATTTTGCGACGCCGTATTTCGCAGCACCGTCAGTGCCATGGAGAAGCCGGGAGCGGGGAAACGCGAATATACGGCGCAGCCATCAAGGCGTCAGGGTTTCGGCTTGGCCGGCGGCGTGTAAGGCACGAACGGACCCAGCACGCACGTCTCATGCGTTTTCAACACATGGATGACCTGCTGATAGGAGCAAATCTGACCATCGGGCGTGACATAGGCGAAGCCGTGGAATTTCAAGGACGGACAGCGGCTTTGCAGCGTGTTCTTCCAGACCTTCCCATCCTTCATGTAGAACAGCAGCGTCTGGGCATCGACGGTTTTGGTGTGGTCGATCTGTGTGGTCTGGAAGCAGACGAGCGGCGCGCGCTTGGGCGGCTGCGTTTCTTGTGCGAAAGCGGTGCCGGTGGCAAGGCTCGCAGCCAATGCGCCGACGACGATCGCTTTCATGACCGTTCTCCTGTCGATCTGTCTCGCACGGGCGATTATCCCGCCGGCCGGACGCCGCCGCAACACACGATCGCGCTACAGCGGCAGGACTGGGTTCACTGTGCCGGCGTCGCCTTGGGCGGCGTGTACGGCGTGAACGCCCCCATCATGCAGACCGTGCCCATCCGCAGCACGCGGATGGTCTGCATGTTGTCGCAGATGTCGTCGGGCGGCGTGGGTGAATAGATGAAACCCTCGAACTTGAGGCCCGCGCAGTCGTTCATCAGCGTGTTCTTCCAGACCTTTCCATCCCGCATATAGAACAGGATGGTGCGGGAATCGGGCACCTTGGTGTGATCGATGTCGATGCCCCGGATGCAGACGGGCTTCGACGTCGCGCCCGCACCAGCCGGTC
>JAGWNK010000060.1 GCA_028871345.1 Alphaproteobacteria bacterium
CCACACCTGGCTGCCCGACGCCCATGTCGAGGCGCCGACGGCCGGCTCCGTGATCCTCGCCGGCATTCTATTGAAGATGGGCGGCTACGGCTTCCTCCGCTTTTCGCTGCCGATGTTTGCCTCGGCGTCGCTGCACTTCGCGCCGCTGATTTTCACCCTGTCGGTGATGGCCATCATCTACACCTCGCTCGTGGCGCTGGTGCAGGAGGACATGAAGAAGCTGATCGCCTACACCTCGATCGCGCACATGGGCTTCGTGACCATGGGGCTGTTCGCCCTCACCCAGCAGGGCGTCGATGGCGGCATCTTCCAGATGCTGAGCCACGGCGTGGTCTCCGCTGCACTCTTCCTTTGCGTCGGCGTCATCTACGACCGCATGCACACGCGCGAGATCTCCGCCTATGGCGGCTTGGTCAACCGCATGCCGGCTTATGCGGCCTGCTTCATGGTGTTCTCGCTCGCCAATGTCGGTCTGCCGGGCACCTCGGGCTTCGTCGGCGAATTCCTCACCATGCTGGGCGCCTTCCGCGTCAACACCTGGGTCGTGATCTTCGCCGCCACGGGCGTGATCCTGTCGGCCTCCTACATGCTCTACCTCTACTGGCGGGTGGTGTTCGGCGAGCTGGTGAAGCCTGTCCTGCAGACGATCAAGGACCTGTCGCTGCGCGAATACGCCATCCTGGCACCGCTCGTCGCGGTCACCATCCTGATGGGGGTCTACCCTAAGGCGGTGTTTGACGTGACCAGCGTGTCCGTAGCGCACCTCATCCAGCAGCACAACGCGGCCGTGGCGTATGATCGGAGACCGGTCGAAAAGCCGGAACTGGCGAGCCTTAAGAGCACCTCCTCTGACAAGGGAGGATCGAGCGCGCGCAGTGCGTTCGGGGAGCGGGCAAGCAGCGGGACTGATCCGCGCCGCCTTGCTTCTCTCGGCGCCGCCCCGGCTCAGCAGATGAACGTGAGGGCGACGCCATGACCATCACCCACGATCTCGCCGTCCTCGTGCCGGAGCTAATGCTGGCCGTCGGTTCCATGGCGGCGCTGCTGCTCGGCGCCTGGCGCGGCAACGGCTCGACGGGCGGCATCTCCATCGGCATGGCGCTTCTCATGGCGGTGGCGGCGGTGCTGGTCGTCATCGGTCCCGAGACCGGCGCCTTCCATGGTGCCTTTGTGATGGATGGTTTCGCGCGTTTCGCCGATGTCATCATCCTGATGTGCGGCGCCTTCGTGCTGCTCATGGCCCAGAGCTTCTTCACGGTCGAGAAGCATGTGCGCTTCGAGATGCCGGTGCTGATCGCGCTGTCGACGCTCGGCATGATGTTGATGGTGTCGGCCTCGAACTTCATCGCCCTCTATCTCGGACTGGAGCTGCACAGCCTGGCCCTCTATGTGCTGGCGGCCTTCAACCGTGACAACGCCCGCTCGAGCGAGGCGGGCCTCAAGTATTTCGTCCTGGGGGCGCTGTCCTCCGGCCTGCTGCTCTACGGCATCTCGCTGATCTACGGTTTCACCGGCACCATGGACTTCGCGGCGATCACCGGAATCGTGAAGGCCTCGGGCATCGGCGTCGGCCTGGTGTTCGGGCTCGTCTTCCTCATCGCCGGGCTGGCCTTCAAGCTCTCCGCCGTGCCGTTCCACATGTGGGCGCCCGACGTCTACGAAGGCGCACCGACGCCGATCACGGCCTTCATCGCCACGGCTTCGAAGGTGGCGGCGCTGGTAACCACCATCCGCGCCATCCTGGTGCCGTTCCCCGACGCCATGCACCAATGGCAGCAGGTGATCATAGCCGTTTCGGTGCTGTCGATGGCGCTGGGCGCGGTGGCCGCCATCGGCCAGGAGAACATCAAGCGCCTGATGGCCTACAGCTCCATCGGACACATGGGTTATGCGCTGCTCGGTCTGGTGGCCGGCACCGTGTCCGGCGTCAAGGCCATGCTGTTCTATCTGGCGTTCTATGCCGTCACCAATATCGGCGTGTTCGTCTGCATTCAGGCGATGCGGCGCGACGGGGTGGCGGTGGAGAAGATCTCCGATCTCGCAGGTCTGGCGCGCACGCGGCCGCGCCTCGCCTTCGCCTTCTCGGCGTTGATGCTGAGCCTGGCTGGCATCCCGCCGCTGGCCGGCATTTTCCCGAAGATCTACGTCTTCCTGTCGGTGGTTCAGGCACACCAGTATGTGCTCGCCGCCTTCGGCTTCATCGCCACCTGCGTGGGCGCCTACTACTACCTGCGGGTCGCCAAGGTGATCTACTTCGACGAGCCGGCGAAGCCTTTCGACAAGGATGCGGGCTGGGGCATGGCGGGGATCCTGACCTTTGCCACGGCCTTCACGGTGCTGTTCGTCTTTATGCCTTGGCCGCTGATCAACCAGGCGGCGCTGGCGGCGCAGGCCCTGTTCCGGTGAAGTCCTGGCCGGCCGGCACCGCCCTGCTGGAGCTGGATCAGGTCGATTCCACCAACGACGAAGCCCGCCGCCGCGCTGGGCGGGGCGAGAAGGGCCCGCTATGGATCATCGCCCGGCGTCAGACGGCCGGCAGAGGCCGGCGCGGCAACATCTGGGTATCGCCATCGGGCAATCTGGCCGCCACGCTCCTCCTTCGGCCGGATCGGCCTGCTGCAGACTGCGCCCAGCTGTCGTTCGCCGCGGCGCTCGCCGTCTCCGACATGTTGTCCGGCTTCGCGCCCGCCGCGGCGATCACGCTCAAATGGCCCAACGACGTCCTGGTCGACGGACGCAAGATCGCCGGCATCCTTCTGGAATCGGAAGGCGGCCCCGGCGGACGTGCTGCCTGGCTGGCCATCGGGATCGGCGTTAACCTGTCGGACTACCCGCCGGATACCGAATTCCCGGCCATCGCCCTGGCTTCGCTCGGCGTATTGCCGCCGCCCCCCCAGGACGCCCTTCTCGATCTCGCTGCTGCGCTTGCGAAATGGTATGAGACTTGGCGGACGGAGGGTTTCGCCCCCATCCGCGAGGCATGGCTGGCACGGGCATGGGGTCTCGGCCGCCGCATCCGAGTACGCCTCGCCAGGGAGGAGTTGAGCGGATTGTTCCAGGGGATCGACGAGACGGGCGCCTTGCAGCTCGGTCTGCCGGGCGGGGTGGCCAGGACGATTACGGCAGGAGAGGTGTTCTTCGGATAGCCATGCTTCTCGCCATCGACGCCGGCAACACCAACATCGTCTTCGCCGTTCACGACGGCACCACGTTCCGCGGCGAGTGGCGGGCGGTGACCAAGACGACGCGCACGGCCGACGAGATCGCCGTGCTGCTCCAGCCGTTGTTGACGCTGTCCGGCCTCGGCTTCGCCGATCTCGATGCCGCCATCGTCTCCAGCGTGGTCCCCGCCGGCCTGTTCGACCTGCGCCTGTTCTGCCGGCGCTACTTGAAGGTGGAACCGCTGGTGGTGGGCGAGCCGGGGCTCGAGCTCGGCGTCAAGGTGCTGATCGACCGGCCGCAGGCCGTCGGCGCCGACCGTCTGGTCAACACCGTCGCCGCCCATGAGCGTTACCAGGGTCCGCTCATCGTCGTCGATTTCGGAACCGCGACGACCTTCGATATCGTCAGCGAGGCCGGCGATTACGAAGGCGGCGTCATCGCCCCGGGGGCCAATCTTTCTGCCGAAGCGTTGCATCAGGGCGCCGCTATGCTGCCGCGCGTGGCCGTGGCGCGCACGCAGTCGATCATCGGCAAGGATACGGTTTCCGCCATGCAGTCTGGTCTTTATTGGGGATATATCGGGCTTGTCGAAGGTCTCGTCGCCCGCATCAAGACCGAGTATGGCAGGCCGATGACCGTGATCGCCACCGGCGGCATCGCCAAGGTGTTCTACAAACAGACCCCGGCGATCGATTACCTCGATCCCGATCTCACCATCCGCGGTCTGGTGCAGATCTACGCCCGTCACGCGGGGAAGCAGCCGGCTTGATGCATCAACACCCGGATACTTTTCATCCTCGGCGATCCTCGCACCCGCGTCTTCCTCCCCCGCTTGCGGGGGAGGCGCTCTGCGATGCGGAGCGGAAGGGGCGGCGCGGGGATTACCCCCCACGCCGGCTCCGCCGGCACTCCCCCCGTAAAGCGGGGGGGAAAGCCTTTGGTCTCGGCCGAGAATGACAAGACATGCGACCGACGAACTCGTCCTTCTCCCGCTCGGCGGCGCCGGCGAGATCGGCATGAACTTCAACGCCTACGGCTTCGGGCCGGAGGATGGCCGCAAGTGGATCGTGGTCGATTGCGGCGTGCTGTTCGGCCGTGAAGGCAATACGCCCGGCATCGATCTCATCCTGCCCGACATTTCCTGGCTCGCCGAGCGCCGCGACGACGTGCTCGCCATCGTCGCCACCCATGCCCACGAGGATCACATCGGCGCCATCCATCTCTTGTGGCCGATGCTGCGCTGCCCGGTTTACGCCACGCCGTTCACGGCGCGCATGATCGAAGGCAAGCTCGAGGAAGCCGGCCTCAGGGAGCGCCTCAAGATCAATATTGTGCCGCTGCACGGCCGTCTCAAGCTCGGTCCCTTCGACGTCGAATTCGTTTCCATCACCCACTCCATTCCGGAGCCGAATGCGCTCGCCATCCGTACCCCGTTGGGCACCGTCGTGCACACCGGCGACTGGAAGCTCGATCCGGAACCGCTGATCGGCGAGTCGACGGACGCCAACGCCTTTCGCCGGCTGGGCGACGAGGGCGTGCTGGCGCTGGTCTGCGACTCCACCAACGCGCTGGTGGAAGGCGAATCCGGTTCGGAAGCCAAGGTGCGCGAGGCCCTGTCCACCCTGATCGGCACGCTCAAGGGCCGCGTCGCCGTCACCGCTTTCGCTTCGAACGTGGCGCGCCTCGACAGCGTGGCCAAGGTGGCGAAGGCCCATGGTCGCGAGGTGGCGCTTGTCGGGCGCGCCATGCACAAGATCGTCGCTGCCGCGCGCGACACCGGCTATCTTGCGGATTTCCCGAACGTGTTGGACGAGGAAGAGGCCGCCGAGCTGCCGCCGCACCGCGTGCTCTATCTGTGCACCGGCAGCCAGGGCGAATGGCGCGCGGCGTTGTCGCGCATCGCCGCCGGCGATCATCCCAACGTCAAGCTGGGACCCGGTGACGCGGTCGTCTTCTCTTCGCGCATCATCCCCGGCAACGAGCTGGCGATCTTCGAGTTGCACAACAAGCTGGCGGGTCTCGGGGTCGAGGTGCTCTCGGCCGAGGACCATTTCGTGCATGCCTCCGGCCATCCGGCCCGCGGGGAACTGGCCCAGATGTACCGCTGGACGCGCCCGCAGATCGCGGTGCCGGTCCATGGCGAGTTGCGCCACATGCACGCCCATGCGCGTCTGGCGGAATCCCTGCAGGTGCCGCAGGCGGTCAACGTCGAGAACGGTCACCTCCTGCGCCTGGCGCCGGGCCGGGCGCAAGTGATCGACGAGACGCCGTCGGGCCGCATTCATCTCGATGGCCAGGTTCTGGTCGCGGAAGGGGCGGGTCTGGCCCGCGCGCGGCGCTCCCTGGCGTTTGCCGGCATGATCGCGATCACGCTGGTGCTCGACAGTAAGGACAGGGTGGCCGCCGATCCGACGATCATCCTGGAAGGCATTCCTGAGCCGGTGCACGAAGCCGTGCGCAGCGCGGTCGAGGGCGCGCTTCGCCGTTACAATTCCAAGCGCGACGACGAGGAGAAGCTGCGCGAGACTGTTCGCCGCATCGCCCGTGGCGCTGCTGAGGATGCCTGGGGCAAGAAGCCCGTGACGCGGGTGGAAGTGGTGCGGCTGTAGCAGGATGAAACGATCCTCCCTCATGAGGAGGTAAGAGGAGCAACCATGATCGGCCGTCTGAACCATGTCGCCATCGCCACGCCGGATCTCGAGAAATCCGCCGCGGTCTATCGCGATCTCCTCGGTGCGAAAGTCTCGCCTCCGCTGGCGCTGCCCGAGCACGGCGTGACGACCGTGTTCGTCGAACTGCCCAACACCAAGATCGAGTTGCTCGAGCCGCTGGGAGACAAATCGCCGATCGCGAAGTTCCTGGAGAAGAACCCCGGCGGCGGCATGCACCACGTCTGTTACGAGGTCGACGACATCGCGGCCGCCCTGGACGCACTGAAGGCGAGGGGCGCCACCGTGCTGGGCGAGCCGCGCATCGGCGCCCACGGCAAGCCCGTGCTGTTCCTGCATCCCAGGGATTTCGTCGGCACGCTGGTCGAATTGGAGCAGGCGTGAGTCACATCAACCATCCTCACTGAGGAGGCTTCGGCGCTTCGCGCCGGAGCCGTCTCGAAGGATGTGTTGTGAGGGTTGCATGATCGCCGGAGCCGTCCACGCCGCCACGCTCGCCAGCGCCTTCTTCATCCTGTGGTTCCTGGCGTTCTTCTGCCTTCTGCCGGTCGGGCTCGGGGCGGTCGATCCAGAGACCGGCGCGCCGCTAGATGCGAGCATTCTCAAGAAGGCCGGCATCGCCTTCGTGATTGCCGCCGTGCTTTGGAGTACCTTCACCGTGCTGATCGTGACGCACGTTCTCGATCTGTGAGGGGCGGATGTTCCAGGCGTTCAAGCAAAGGAAGCCCTGGGCGGCGGCCGTTGTAGCCGTCTTTCTCTATTCACCCCTGGTCATGTTGTATCTGGGCCGCTGGCTGCTGGCGGTCGCCTATCTCATGGCCGAGATCACCGTCCCGCTGGTCGCGATGTGGCTGCTGCCGCCTCAGACCGGATTGTCGCTGGCGCAATCCCTGACGGTCGGTGAATTGTGCCTGAAACTCGTGGCCGTCACCCATGCGGTGCTGATCGCCCGGCGGCGCGATCGCAGCGAAACCCTGAGCTGGTACAGCCGCTGGCCCCTGATCGTCGGGCTGCCTGTCCTGTTCATCGCGGCGCTCCTCGCCAACAAATACTTCTTCTACCCGCCCTACTATCAGGCCAGCGACTCCATGGCGCCGGCTCTTCCGAGTCACGATGCTTTGCTGGTTTCCCGCCATGCCTACGACCACGTCGCGCCGGCCCGCGGCGATGTCATCGCTTTCACGATGTCGGACGGCAGGACGATCTACGTCAAGCGCGTCGTCGGCGTGCCTGGCGACCGCATCCAGATGAAGCAGGGCACCCTCTACGTCAACGGCATGACCGTGCGCCTGTCCCGGATCGCGGGAGACGAATATGAGGAGACGCTGCCGTCCCGGCGCCATTATCATATCCTGAAATCGGGTTGGGACGGCCCGCTGGACGACACGCCGGTGTTCCTGGTGCCGACTGGCCATTACTTTGTTCTGGGCGACAACCGGGACCGTTCGCTGGACAGCCGCTTGGCGTTTTTTGGCTTCGTGGCGCGCACCAGCATCGTCGGCAAGGCCAGCGTGAAGATCTTTGACGGCCACCGCCGCCTTCCGGTCTTGGACGCCATCCGCTGAAGTGGCTACTGGGTCGCGATGCGCGCCGCAAAAGCGGCGGCGATGATGAACACCGCGAAGTTGATGTCGCGCCAGCGGCCGGAGACGAATTTCACCGTGACATAGGCGATGAACCCGATGCCCATGCCTTCGGCGATGGAATAGGTGAACGGGATTGCCAGGGCCGTCAGCAGCGCGGGCGCAGCCTCCGTCAGGTCGTCCCAGTCGATCTCCGTCAGCCCCTTGACCATCAGCGCCGCCACGAAGATCAGCGCCGGCGCCGTTGCATAGATCGGCACTGCGGACGCCAGCGGGCTCAGAAACAGGCTGAGAAGGAACAGGACGCCCACGGTCACCGCGGCCAGGCCGGTCTTGGCGCCTGCCTGGATGCCGGCCGTGCTTTCGATATAGGCGGTCATGGGCGAGGTGCCGATGGCCGCGCCCAGCATGGTGCCGGCGGCGTCGACGGTCAGGGCGCGGCGGGCGTTCGGCAACCGCCCGTTTTCGTCGAGCAGCTTGCCCTCATAGGCCACTGCGGTCAGCGTGCCCGATGTGTCCAGCATGTCGATCAGGAGGAACACCAGCACGCTCGTCGCCACTGCGCTTCCCGCGGGACCGCCGAAATGCATGGCGAACAGCGTGGGCAGGATCGACGGCGGCAGGCTGACGGCGCCGGGCGCCTGCTGGTAGCCGAAGCCGACAGCCGCAATCGTGACGACCAGAATTCCGATGAGGACCGCACCGGTGACGCGCCGCGCGGCGAGCGCCACGATGACGAGGAATCCTGCCGTGGCAAGCAGGACCCGCGGGTCCGTCAGCACACCTTGCTTTACGAGGGTCAGCGAACTGACGGTCACGATGCCCGCATTGACCAGCCCGATGAAGGCGAGAAAGAAGCCGATGCCCGCGGCGATGGCGAGCTTCAGGCTGCGGGGGATGGCGTTGATCAGCCATTCGCGCGCCGGCGTGATCGAGATCAGCACGAACAGGATGCCCGACAGGAACACGCAGCCCAGCGCCAGCTGCCAGTCGTAGTTGAAGCCGGGGACCACCGTGTAGGCGAAATAGGCGTTGAGCCCCATACCCGGAGCCAGGGCCACGGGCAGCTTGGCGTAGAGGCCCATGAAGATCGTCGTCGCCGCCGTGGCGAGGCAGGTCGCCGTGAACACGGCTCCCTGGTCCATGCCCGCGCCCGCCAGAATGACGGGATTGACGAACATGATGTACGCCATGGTGAGGAAGGTGGTGAGGCCGGCCAGAATCTCGCGCCGGGCCGTCGTCCCGTGCGCCGACAGCTCGAACCATCTCTCGAACATGCTGCCCCCCGCGACTCTGTCCCGGGGACGTTAGTGCAGGTCGCCGCCTGTTGGAATTCGGCTTCCGCCACGTAGAGAAATACGAGGCCGAGAAACGCGAAAGGCCGGGCTGAGCCCGGCCTTTGCTCCGCAGATCCCCGCGGAAACCTCTCCCCGAACTTGGCCGTTCTCTGAACGGAAGGCCTGACGTCCGTTATGTGGAGCGACTCTGTAGATGAAATTCGCCGGAATGTCACGAAAGATCGCTTCAGATCATTGACCAAAGTAGATATATTATTGCCGTACGTTATGCCTTTGTTTTGCCACGATTTGGTTACGGTAACATCGCGTTTCGGGTAGTTTCCGTCCTGCGGCACCGGCGCTGGCGGGTGAAATTCCGCGATCTGTGGCTTCGGAGACGCAGGTCGAATCGGGGCGAAAAGTGCAGCCTTCCCGCCGCGCCGCCGCTCCGGTGCCTTGACTTCGCGGCCCCGACTCCGGAGCGTCATCACATGCGGACGGCAGTGTGGTTGGGGTTGGTCTTGTGTCTGTGCGTGCCTGCGCATGCCGCGGGCCAATGGCGCATCGTCAAGGACCATTGGTCGGTGGCCGACGAGCGCGGCTTCGGCAGGTTCGTCGAGGCCATCGGCGAAAGCGATTGCAGCTCTTCGGAGAGTTGTCTGCGCGATCCCGCCAATCCCTTCCGCGCCAGCGACCAGCACTTTCTCGACATCGATGTCGACTGCGCCAAATGGCCGTATCTGCTGCGGGCCTACTACGCCTGGAAGAACGGCCTGCCTTTCTCCTATGTGGATTCCATCGCCAGCACCGGCGACGACCGCCATTCGAGTTCGGGCAACCGGCCTGCCGGTCGCCAGGACCTCCTCGACCACGGCAATGGCATCGATGGTCCGCGCGTGGTGCGCGAAGTGATCGACACGGTCTTCTCGGGAACCTACCGCACCGACGCCTCGCAGGACAAAGGCACGCTGCCGGACTTCTATCCGCCGGCGTTGCAGCCGGGTTCGATCCATCCGGGCACCGTGATCTACGATACGAACGGACATGTCGGGATCGTCTACAAGGTCGATGGCGACGGGCGCATCTACTACATGGATGCCCATCCGGACTTCACGATCACCCGCAGCGTCTATGGCGCGCAGTTCGGCCAGAGCCCGATGAAGCTGGGCGGAGGCCTGAAGAACTGGCGGCCGTTGACGCTGAAGGGCGCCAAGCCGGACGCCGAGGGGCATCTCATCGGCGGCCACGTCGTCATGGCCAAGAACGAGCAGATCCCGGATTTTTCGCTGGTCCAGTACGTCGGCACCGAGCCCAACCCGAAAGAGGACGTGAAGAAGGCCCGCTTCGTGTACGACGGCGAGGAGCTGGGGTTTTACGAATACGTGCGGGCCGCGGTGTCGGGCGGCAAGACGACCTTCAACCCGGTCTACGAGCTCAAGGTCACCATGCGAACGCTGTGCAACGATCTTGAGGACCGGGCACAGACCGTCGACAACGCCATCTCGGTCGGCGTCCAGAAGGAGGCGCATCCCGGGCAGCTGCCGGAGAACATCTACGATTCCAGTGACGGCGACTGGGAGAGCTACGCAACGCCGGCCCGCGATTCCCGCACCCGCGCCGCCTTCGCCGCCTTCTACAAGGACATGGCCGACATGATTGCGCTGTGGGTCCATCGCGACCCGCGCATCGTCTACGACGGCTACGACCTCAAGCAGGACCTGCTGGCCGCCTATGACGCCCAGTCGAAGGCCTGCAACATCACCTACCTCGATTCCGCTAAGAAGCCGGTGCCGATGACCTTCGACGACATCGTGCACCGGGTCTACGCCATGTCGTTCGATCCCTACCACTGCATCGAGCTGCGCTGGGGCGCCACGGGCGGTGAGCGCGACTCCTGTCCCGATGGCAAGAAGAAGCTGCTCTGGTACGAGGCCGAACAGCGCCTGCGCAATTCGACGGCGCGGGCCACGCATGTGGCCTACGATCTCGACGCGCTGGAGAACGCCAAGGGCGACGACGACCCGCCGCCGGTCGACGTCCGAGCCCTGATCGAGGCCATGTCCTATCAGGATCCCCTCAAGCCGATGCAGCCGGTGGGGCGCTAGTGTCCCGATCGCGAAATTCGCCGCATCCTCATATCGGTCTCCAGCGAATTTCGCTAGCAACATATTGAATCCCAGCGTCGTTTTGGTTCCAAAGTTCGCCAAGCGGCTGATATCGGTAATGCGACAAACTTTGGAACCACGACACTAGACGGCCGTCGTCAGTGTGGCAGGCGCTCGTTCATCACTTGGGAGGGTAAGGAGTGCTCGCGAAATATTCGCACGACGCCCCCATCTGTTCCAATTCGTCGAAGTGCGACGTCAGCCACGACTGGCAATCGGCCTTGCTGGAAAACGGCCCCGCGGCGAGAGCGAAGTATGTGCCTTTGTCTTTGTCGTAATAGGCGTTCTTGATGTAATAGCCTGGGCCGGTCCAGTCCACGATGGGGGTGGCGCCCGCGGGCAATGGGGCAAGCGCCGCCGCCAACAGGCAGCACCCTAGGAAGAACGTCAATCTGCGGCGCATGATTTTGGCCCCTTCACGCCGCATTATGTTGGCGCCGCGCTCAGTTCTTGCCTGCATCCGGATCGGTTGCCTCGTAGCTGCATTTCACACCCCCTTCGATCTCCGCCTTCGAAAGAAACTTAAACGCCGCTTTGCAGTCGGCTTCGCTCGAAAACGGTCCGTCGACGATGACCCACGACCCGCTGAAATCTTCACTTAAGTAGTATCCTGGTTCCCATTTCTCATCGGCGTTCGCAGGCAGCGCTATCGCGATGCCACCCAACACAAGGCCTGCCGCCAAGACCGGGAATTTCATGCACTTGGCCTCTCCCCGCAATGGCGCAAATGCGATCTGGCTGCGCCGCAAGGCGCCGCGCTCAGTTGTTGCCTGCATCCGGATCGGTCGCCTCGTAGCTGCACTCCGCGCCTCCCTGTTCCTTCTCCTCCTTCGAAAGCGCCTCAAGCGCGGCTTTGCATTCGGCTTCGCTCGAATAGGGTCCAGCCACGATCTCGTACATCATCCCGACTTCGCTGAAATCTTCGCTGATGTAGTATCCGGGTCCTGTCCATTTTCCATCGGCGTTCGCGGGCATCGCGACCGCGATGGCGCCCAATACAAGTCCGACGATCGAAGGCAGTGATTTCATGCGCATGATTTGTCCCCTCAACGCGTGGCGGCCCAGAAGCGGTCGGGCGACCGCACAATTGGACAGCTTGCCGCCAATGCCGACGGCTGACTAGCGGTGGAAAATCCCTACGGCCGCCTTCCAGTGGCTCGCTTCCGGCAATCCTGAGAGGTTGCCTGGGGGATTGTGGCACCCGGACGTCAGGGACCGGTCGACCGGCGCCATTTGCCCCCCGGCCCGGCCTTCCTTATGAAGGACGCCTGACTGCTTCGTCACCGGAACCCCCATGCGCCTCTCCCGCTACTTCGTCCCGCTTCTCAAGGAAACCCCGTCCGAGGCGCAGATCGTCTCCCACCGCCTGATGCTGCGCGCCGGTCTGATCCGTCAGGAGGCCGCCGGCATCTACGCTTGGCTGCCGCTGGGCTTCCGGGTGTTGCGCAAGATCGAGCAGATCGTGCGCGAGGAGATGAACCGGGCAGGGGCCGTCGAAATCCTCATGCCTACGCTGCAGCAATCCGATCTCTGGCGCGAGAGCGGCCGCTATGACGCCTATGGTCCCGAGATGCTGCGCATTACCGATCGCCATGAGCGCGAGCTTGTCTACGGCCCCACCAACGAAGAGATGGTGACGGAGATCTTCCGTGCCTACGTCAAATCGTACAAGTCGCTGCCGTTGAACCTCTATCACATCCAGTGGAAGTTCCGCGACGAGGTCCGCCCGCGTTTCGGCGTGATGCGCGGTCGCGAGTTTCTCATGAAGGACGCCTATTCCTTCGATCTCGACCAGGCGACGGCCCGTCGCTCCTACAACAGGATGTACGTGGCCTATCTGCGCGCCTTCGACCGCATGGGGCTCGTCACCATCCCGATGCGCGCCGACACCGGTCCGATCGGTGGCGACCTCTCCCATGAATTCCATGTGCTGGCCGACACCGGTGAAAGCCAGGTCTATCTCGACCGGAATCTGATCGACATGCCGGTCCCGCCCGAGACGATCGACTTCGGCGGCGATCTCGATCCGATCGTGCAACAGCGCTCGGCGCTGTACGCGGCGACCTCCGACGTCCACGACCAGGCGCGTTTCGAGGCCGAAGTGCCCGAAGAGCGGCGCATGTCGACACGCGGCATCGAAGTCGGCCAGGTCTTCTACTTCGGCGCCAAATATTCGACGCCGATGAAGGCCACCGTGACGGGCCCCGATGGCAAGGACGTGCCCGTGGAAATGGGGTCTTACGGCATCGGTGTGTCGCGGCTGGTGGCGGCGATCATCGAAGCTTCGCACGACGACGCGGGCATCATCTGGCCCGAGCCCGTCGCACCGTTCGACCTCGGCCTGGTCAATCTGAAGGCGGGCGACGCCAAGACCGATGCCGCCTGCGGCGATCTCTATGCCAGCCTCACCAGGGCCGGCAAGGACGTGCTCTACGATGACACGGCTGAGCGGCCGGGGGCGAAGTTCGCCGGCATGGACCTGATCGGCTTGCCCTGGCAGGTGGTGGTCGGCCCGCGCGGGCTGGAAAAGGGGCTCGTGGAGGTCAAGAACCGCAAGACCGGCGCCAAGGAAGAGCTTTCCGCCGACGAGGTGGTGAACAGATTTGCGAAGTGAGCCGAGCA
>JAGWNK010000061.1 GCA_028871345.1 Alphaproteobacteria bacterium
GTCTCCGAGCGCGAGGAGCCCACGGTCGGCCGCCAGCTTCGACTGGCCGTAAGGACTGGTCGGGCTTTCGAGAGTTCCCGGGCCGATGGCCTCTGCGCCGCCATAGACCGACAAGGAGCTCAATTGCAGGAAATGGCGGACGCCGGCAGCCTTTGCGGCCTCAGCGAGCCGAAGCGGACCCTCGACATTCGGCGGCCAGAAGTCCTGCCTCGACTTGCCCGTCGTCACGCCGGCCAAATTCACGACCGAGTCTGTCTGCCGCAGAATCTCGTCTGGGACGGAAAAGTAGTCGGATACCGTGACGATGCGTTCGCCGGCTCGCGCCGCAACTTGTCGCCGCACCAGCACTGTCGGCAGAAATTCCGACCGCCCTTCGAACAGGGCACGCAAGGCAAGGCCGGAGCGGCTTTGTCCTCCGACGATCAGGACACGGATTTTGTCCATCGCGGCCATGTCAGCGGGAAAAGCCTTGACGTTGACTCATTCCGGCACGTCCTTTAGCTGTCGGATAAAGTGTTGCGGCTCAGCGCGTTTGAACACAAGGGCTGGGGATGAAGATCAGCGTCATTACGGTGTGCCGGAATTCCCAGGCCACGATAGCCTACACGATAGAATCATTCTTGCTCCAGGATTATGCGGACAAGGAGCTGGTGGTCGTCGACGGCGTCTCGACCGATCGAACGTTGGCCATCGTGGAGACCTTCAAGTCCGACCTGATCCGCGTCAAGTCCGAGCCGGACCGCGGCATCTACGATGCGATGAACAAGGGCCTGGGGCGCTACCAGGGCGATGCCGTCGGTTTTCTGCATTCGGACGACACCTTCCACGATGCCCATGCGCTTGACCGGCTGGCAGAGGGGCTGGCCACGGCCGATGTCGTGTTTGGCGACCTTCAGATGGTGGAAGACCATCAAGCGAAGACGGCGGTGCGGACCTGGGAACCGGGCGGCTTCTCGCGCATCGGAGTCCACCTTGGCTGGGTGCCGCCGCATCCCACCTTTTATGCCAGGCGGAAAGTGTTCGACGCCTTCGGTGTCTTCAACACGAAATACACGATCGCGGCCGACTACGAATTCATGCTGTGGGCGCTGATGAAGCATCGCTGCAGCTGGAGATACATTCCCGCTACCCTCGTGGATTTCCAGATCGGGGGCACCAGCACGCGTGGATTCAAGGCCTCGCTCACGGCCAACTTGGAATGTCTCGACGTGCGGCGCCGGTTGTTCGGATGGGTGCCGGTAGACTTGGCATTTTTCGGCCGCCCGATTCGGCGATTGAACCAGCTCAATTGGCGCCGGCCAGTGCCAAGCTGAGAGCGCGTCTCGCTGCCACTGGTTCCCATTGGAATATTTGGCCAGCAACTGATGGTCGTTATCAATTGTGTAGTGGTTGTTTCTTGACCACCTCGCGCGACGGCCAAAGCATGCCGCGAGGCTCATTGCGCCGGGGCGGCGATGACTGGCTTGGTGGCCCGACTGGCTCGTGCAGAAGCACGCTTCCGAGACAATCCGCGCAAGGCGGTGGCGGCCTACTATCGGCGCCTCTATTGGAGGCTCAGCGATTTCCCCTTCGACCGGCTCTATGGCATTGCGACCGCCGAGATCATCGGAATTCATGATCACGAAAAGCAGGTGTACCGGTACGAGCCGATCCCTTACGTCACGCTGAGAGCCATCGCGCGTCATATGTCCGATCATGGGGTCCGTGTGCCGTTGTTCGTCGATGTCGGCTGCGGACTGGGACGTCCGCTCTATTTCTTCGCGTCGCGGTTCGAGACCCTGCTGGGGATCGAATTGTCGGAATCGATCGCGGACCTGGCGCGCCGTCGCCTCGCCAAGGCGCGGGACAGACACGCCGCGTATGGACGTATTCAGCTGGTCACCGCGGATGCCACGCAGGCTGTCCCGCTCGACCGCGACATGGTGGTCTTTCTCTACAATCCGTTCGGGCCGGGGCCGATGGCGCGCCTTTGCCAGCATCTCGCCCACGCGACGGGTGATCTCCACATCTACTACGCCAATCCGCACCATGCCGATGTGATGGCGAAGGGGCTGCAGTCACAGGAGGAGCGTCTCAAGGGCTTCTTTGACGTCGCATATTTCCGCGTTCCGGCGAATCCCAGCGCATCGCTTCCTGTCGAACGTGCAGAGAGACGCCAGCGGACGAGCGATTGATGGCGTAGCCCCTGAAATCATGGGAAATTTCGCGAGCGGCGTCCATTGTCGCGGCCAATATCCATGTCCGGTGATCGGTATCATGATACAATTTGCGACAAACTTGGTAGTTGCCCGCCCGAGTAGACGCCTCTATCGGTGTCCTTGAAGGTAGTCGGTCCCCATATTTCGTCCGGGTGCACAACGAGAATGGATAGCAAGTCATTTCCGGCTGGAGCACACGTGCTCGACTGGGACAGTGCATTTTTCGGATTTCCGGTCGCGCGGATCGATGCAAGCGTCAACAAGTGTGCGTCACTGAAAGAGATGCTCTCCGAGCTGCGCAAGCGCGGGATAGCGCTCGCGTATTGGGATACCTCTCCCGACGATGCCGAGATCAATGCAGTCGCGGTCGAACTTGGTGGCCGTCTCGTTGATACACGCCATCGCTTCAGGCGGCAGATAACGCCGAGCAATGCGCCCAAGGATCAGTTCAAGCGGCCGGTCATTACCGGCGCGAATATGCAGACCTTGATACAGCTTGCTCTTGAATGCGCGACTCATTCGCGTTTCCGGGCAGACCCCCAAGTCCCCGAAGGGCTCTGCGAAGAGCTGTACCGCATCTGGATGTACAAGAGCATCACAGGTGAACTGGCGAATGCGCTCTTGATAGAATGGGATGGCGGCGACCCCATCGGATTTGTCACCTTGTACAGGCGCGGCAAAATGGCGGTCATCGGGTTGATCGCCGTCGCCGCAGACCGCCGCAACCAGGGAATTGCCAGACGGCTTCTCAACCGCGCCGCAGAATGGTCCGCCGCGGACGGGTGCAGCGAGGTCGAGCTGGTGACCCAAGCGCGCAATACGCCCGCTGTGTCAGCCTACGAGAGGATCGGTTTCACGCTCCACGACCTCACGAACGTGTATCACTTCTGGCTCAGTGACGCGTGGCGTAAGCCCGTTTGCGGGATGGTGGTGGGCGCCGACGCAGCAAAGCGCGGCGCCAAATAGTCCGAGGCGCGATCACCGCAATTGAACAATAGATCGACGACGGACACGTGCGGCAGGAAGCCATCGCCGAGCTGCGGGTAGTCCGGATAGCCCTCGTAATCCATCCACACGACGTCAACGCCCGCCGCGCGGAACCTGGCCATATCCATATAGGTTCTGGCGGAAGGACCCGAAAGATAGCGCGTGGCACCCACGGCCTGGCAAAGCTCGACGAGGCGCTGGGTCGGTTCGGCGTCCGACATGGTCTGTCGCGGCAGAATCTCGTCCGCGCGGCGCATCGGCGTCGTGATTCCCAGCTTGGCGCTAATCTGCGCAATGAGGTGCCAATTGCAGGCTGAAAGGCTCTTCTCGCCGGCAAGGTCAGAATAGAGATTAAAGAGCCACGGTGCGATGCTGTCGTACGCTGCGGCCTTCCGGTAGTTGGTCTCGAGTGTCCGGACATGTTTGACGAACCACCGCGGCTCGGCGATTCGCACCTGATCGATCGCCTGTCCGAAATGGCCAAGGACGGGTATCGTGATCCACTGTGGACCCTTGGCGGTCTTGATGATGTTGCGATTGCGCCAATCCTGCTTCGTGTATTGCACATTATCGAGAATGAGCAATTCATCGGCTTGGCCGATCAGATCGAAGTAACCCCGCCAAGGAATGTAATTCGACTGAATGATGACGGCCGTTTTGACCATATGGCGCAGAACTCCAGAACTGGACTCTGGTGCCCCGCACCCCGGTTGACCCGCCGTCCTTGCCGAGCAAGTGACTGCTGCTGGTTGCCAATTACAAGCCTCATGCAATCATGAAGGGCATGTGTTTGCAATTGGTCAAATTATAATTTGACCCAACAAAGGTTCTGTTGACGGCGCCGCGCCACGAATTGCTTCGCCCCGCGCCCTTGGCAAACACAGCTCAGGTGTGTAATTGCGGCGGCCGGTCCGTTTCGCTCATTCCATCAGGCTTTTGTCAATGCGCGTCGCGATTTTGAACGGCGACCTTCCGCGCTTTCTCAAGACGCTGTACGACGGCACGCCAGGCTTGGCGAGCGCGACGTATGACGAGCAGATCGCCGCGCGCGCCGACTGTCTCGTTGGGGTAAGTGACTCTTATTCGCGCAATTTCAAAGCGCTCGGCCATGAGGCCCGGGAAATCTACCCGAACAATCCGTGGATGCAGTCGGCGTGGGCACGAGAACACGGCCTGGCTTCCCAGGCTTCCGCCTCCGTCGATCAGATTCTGACCCTTCAGGACTTGACGGCGCCTCTGCGACGGGCGCTGCAACCGTTCCGACGCCATTTAGCGCCCTTGGCGCGTCGCGTCGGGCTGGGCGCCGCGCTCGACGACCGGGCGCGGCGAATCCTACGGGCCCAGATCGACGACTTCAATCCCGACGTCATCCTGAACCAGAACATCGTCCTCATAGATGACAGGTTGATGAAGCAGTTGCGCAGGCCGGGCTGCGTGATCATCGCCCAACACGGCGTCGCTCCGCCGGAAGGCGTCGATTACAGTGTCTACAATTTTGCCATTACGATGCTGCCTTATGTCGTCGAGCATTTCCGCGCCGCAGGGCTGCCGGCCGAGCAAGTCCATCTCGCCTTCGAGCCGAGCGTGATCGAGCGGATGCCCCCCGCGCCCGAAAAGGATCTTGCGCTGACGTTCGTCGGCGGCATAGAGGCCCAGTACAACGATCGGATCAGGATGCTGGAGGCGATCGCGGAGCGTTTTCCGATCGAGCTGTATCTGTCGGGCAGCGCCGGACTACCTCCGACCTCTGCTATCGAACGGGCGCGCCAGAAGCAGGTCTGGGGCCGCGAGATGTATCGCGTTCTCCAGCGCTCGCGCATCACGCTCAATTCCCACATCGACGCGGCGCGCGAATTCGCAGGCAATCTCCGCTTGTTCGAAGCGACGGGGGTGGGGACCTGCCTGGTGACGGACGCCAAGGTCAATCTGTCGACCCTTTTCGAGCCCGGCGCGGAGTTGGAGACTTATGCGTCGATCGACGAATGTCTGTCGCGCATCGATCGATTGCTCAATGATGCCGCCTACCGCGAAGAGATGGCGCAGCGCGGTCAGCGAAAGACGCTGACAACACATACGTATCGGGACAGGGTGCAGCAGATATTGGCTTATATTGCACGCTATGGGGATTAGTGGGGCGGCGATCGGGAGCATGGCTAGCGAAAGCGGACAGACCGCAGATCCACCCATCCGGTTCTTGCACCTCCTGACCACCCGTCGCGGCGGGGCCGGGCGCGCGGCTTGGCGCCTGCATGAAGGGCTCACGGCGGCGGGACATGATTCGCGTGCGATCATGCTCGAAGTGCCCGAGCGGGGTTCTGAGGCCGTTCTGGCGCTCGCGGGCGATCGGTCATTTCGCATCCGGCGCCTGATGGTCAAGGCGCTCCTGAAACTGGAGGCGCGGTCGGATTACGGTTTCAGCCGGGAATTGCTGTCAGCAGGCCTGCCCAAGGAGGTGTTGGACGCGGCCGCCGCCTTTTCTCCGGATGTCATCGTCGTTCATGCCATTACCCACTTTCTCGGACCGCAGGACGTATTGGCCCTGCAGCAAGCGACGGGCGCGCCAGTCATCTGGCATCTGATGGACATGGCGGTCTTCACCGGCGGCTGTCACTATGCATGGGATTGTCGGAAGTACGAGACGGCTTGCCGCGAATGTCCGGCTTTGCGTCTGCCCGGCAAGACCGACCTGGCGGCGCGCGCCTGGGAAGCCAAGAAGCAGGCGATGGCTGCCATCAAGGGGCATGTCGTCGCGGGTGCGTCACGCTTGGCGATGCAAGCACGGGCTTCGGCCGTGTTGGGGCACCTGCCCATCGACAAGATCATGCTCGGTCTGGTTCCGTCGGAATTCGGACCAAAGGACATTCGCGAGGAGCGGCGACATCTGGATATACCCGAGGATGGGCGTGTCGTGTTCTTCGGAGTCCAGAATTTCGACGAGCGGCGCAAGGGCGCACGACATCTGCTGGACGCGCTGCGCCAGTTACCGGCAAAGATGCCGGCCGGCAGCGAACTGCCGTTCCTGCTGATCGCCGGAAAGCCGGCGGGGATGCCGAACTTCGATTCCTTGGGCTATCGCCACCGTTATCTAGGCTTTCTCAATGCGCCGGCGCTTGCGAAAGTCTACGCCGCCGCCGATGTGTTCATCTGTCCCTCGATCGAGGACTCCGGGCCGATGATGGTGAACGAGGCTTTGATGTCGGGCACGCCGGTCGTGGCGTTCAGAATGGGTGTGGTGCCAGACCTCGTGGAGCCTGGAATAACCGGCGAAATCGCCGAACTGGGCGACGCGAGTTCGCTCGCCGAGGGTCTCAGCCGCGTCCTCCTGTGGGATGACGCCGCGCGCGCCCAGTCCCGTCGACGATGCCGCGAAGTCGCAATCGCCAAGTCCGGGGCGAGCCTCCAGGTGGCGAGGTTTGTCGCGTTGGCCAAATCCTTGAATTCGGGTGGCGGCAACTGTGGTATGACGGCGTCTCGCACGCGATCGGGCGACAAGGGCTGAGACGCGAATTCGAACGATTTTCTGTTAGGCTCCTTGCGCGAGGGATCATCTTGGTGACAGCGATGGCGGTGACATCGGTCGAATTGGCTGACGGGCAGGTGTGATGGCAGTCCCCTTCAACAGGCCTTACCTGACGGGCCATGAGGCGCAGTATCTCGAGAAGGCGCTCGCCAACCGCAAGCTCGCCGGTGACGGGACCTTCACAAAACAATGCCAAGCCAAGCTTGAATCGTTGTTGGGCAGCGGCCGCGCCTTCCTGACGACATCGTGCACCGACGCCCTCGAAGCCGCGGCGCTGTTGTGCGACGTGGGACCCGGCGACGAGGTGATCGTCCCCAGCTACACCTTCGTTTCGTCGGCAAACGCCTTTGCGCTGCGGGGCGCCAACATCCGGTTTGTCGACAGTCTGCCCGATCATCCCAACCTCGATCATAGCAAGGTCGAAGAACTCATCACCGAGCGCACGCGTGTAATCGTTGCGGTGCACTATGCGGGCGTTGCGTGCGAGATGGACTCGCTATGCGCCCTGGCGGACCGCCACAATCTGAAGATCGTCGAAGATGCGGCCCAGGGAATCGCATCGTCGTACCGTGGAAAATCGCTCGGCACGATCGGCGATCTGGGCGCGTTTTCATATCACGAGACGAAGAACGTCATCGCGGGCGAGGGCGGTTCGCTGCATGTCAACGACCTTCGCCTGGTGGAACAAGCCGAGATCGTCCGGGAAAAGGGCACCAATCGTTCGGCCTTCTTCCGGGGCGACGTCGACAAGTACGGATGGGTGGCAGTGGGCTCCTCGTTCCTGCCGTCGGAACTGACCGCAGCATTCCTTCTGGCGCAGCTCGAGAACATCGACCGGATCCAGAGACGGCGGCTTCACCTGTGGAACGCTTATGATGCCGGGCTCGCCGCCCTTGCCAAGCGCGGCGACGTGCAGCTGCCGACCATTCCGAACTATGCCAGCAACAACGCGCACATGTACTTCCTGGTGTGCGATTCGCTGGATACCCGGACCCGGCTCATCGCGCGCTTGAGAGAGCGCGGATTCGGGGCGGTGTTTCACTACCAGTCGCTGCACGCCAGCAGGTATTTCAAAGACAAACACGACGGTCGGCCGCTGCCCAATGCGGACCGCTACACAGACTGCCTGGTGCGCCTGCCGATGTTTTACGAGCTGGAAGATGCAGATGTGGAACGCATTTGCGACACTGTCAGGGGTTTCTTCGGGGGAGCGCGCGTATGAGATGGCCTCTTCGGCGATCCGGCAGAATCCGGAGATGGGAGTAAATGCGGTGATACTCGTCACCGGCGGTGCCGGTTTCATTGGTTCGAACTTCATCCGCGACTGGCTTGCGTCAGAGTTCGGCAACGAGTCGATCGTCAATCTGGACAAGCTGACCTATGCGGGGAACCTGCGGAATCTGGCGGATATTGCCCGCGATCCCCGGCACATCTTCATTCGCGGCGACATCGGCGACCTGCAACTTGTGTCTGCGATCTTCGCAGAGCATCGACCGCGCGCCGTCGTGAATTTTGCTGCGGAAAGCCATGTCGACCGCTCGATCGTCAGCGCCAACGAATTCATCCAGACCAACATCGTCGGAACGGTCAACCTGCTGCAGTGCGCCCGAGCCTATTGGGATGTCCTTCCTCCGGCAGGCGAGGGTGGCGTGTCGCAAGCTACATTCCGGTTCCTGCACGTCAGCACCGACGAAGTGTATGGATCCCTGCGCGGGGACGATCCGAGATTCTCTGAATGCGACCCCTACCAGCCAAACTCGCCCTATTCGGCCAGCAAGGCGGCCAGCGATCATCTGGTGCGTGCCTGGCTGCACACCTACGGCCTGCCCACCGTCACAACGAACTGTTCCAACAACTACGGGCCCTATCAATTTCCCGAGAAGCTGATGCCGTTGATGATCGTGCACGCGCTCGAGGGAAAGCCACTTCCGGTTTACGGCGACGGATTGAACGTCCGGGACTGGCTGTATGTCGCAGACCATTGCCGCGCCATCCGTACCGTTCTCGATGGCGGCAGGATCGGCGAGACCTACAATATCGGCGGCGATGCCGAGATGACCAACCTCGAAGTCGTGAACATGATTTGCGCGGTGCTGGATGAACTGCGTCCGCGTAGCGACGGCCGGCCCTATGGCGACCAGATTGCCTTCGTCGCAGATCGTCCGGGGCACGACCGTCGCTACGCCATCAACCCCACCAAGATCCGCACCGAACTCGGCTGGAAGCCGTCGGAATCTTTCAACTCCGGCATCCGCAAGACGGTCCACTGGTACCTTTCGCACCAGGATTGGGTTCAGTCGGTGACCAGCGGGGCTTATCGTGACTGGATTCGCCTGCAGAGGGGGGAGCAATCGTGAGCGGCAACCGCAAGGGCATAATCCTCGCCGGCGGATCCGGCACGCGTCTCTACCCGATCACCTATTCGGTCTCGAAGCAGATCCTGCCGGTGTACGACAAGCCGATGATCTACTATCCGCTGACCACGTTGATGCTGGCGGGGATCCGCGAAATTCTCGTCATTTCGACGCCGAGGGACACGCCGCGTTTCGCCGAACTGCTGGGAGACGGGGCCCGATGGGGCGTCGACATCCAATACGCCGAGCAGCCGTCGCCCGGCGGTCTGGCCGAAGCTTTCTTGATCGGCCGCTCCTTCATTGGCGGCAATTGCAGCGCCTTGATCCTCGGCGACAACATCTTCTATGGCGATCAACTCGGCAAAGTGCTCGAGACGGCGTCGGCCAAGGTATCCGATGCTACGGTCTTCGCCTATCACGTCCAAGATCCCGAGCGTTACGGCGTGGTCGAATTCGACTCGGAATATCGCGTCGTCAGCCTGGAAGAGAAGCCTGCGCGACCGCGCTCGAACTACGCGGTGACGGGCCTCTACTTCTACGACAACGGCGTTTGCGACCTGGCGGAGCAGCTGAAGCCCTCCGATCGCGGCGAACTCGAGATCACCGATTTGAACAAATGCTATCTCGAGCAGGGACGACTGGACGTGAAAATCCTGGGCCGCGGCAATGCTTGGCTCGACACGGGGACGCACGAAAGCCTTCTCCAGGCGTCCGAATTCGTCCGCACACTCCAAAACCAGCAGGGGTTGATGATCGCATGTCCCGAAGAAATCGCCTTCCGGCAGCGCTGGATCACGGCACAGGATGTCGCTGGGCTTGCCGCACCGCTCGCAAAGACCCACTACGGACGCTACCTCTTCAGCCTTGTGAAGTGAGGACTGGCCATCCGGCACAGCGTGCCGCCCGCGTCATTTGTGAGCTAACCGTTTGGAAATGAATTCTTTTTGTTTTAATTACGCAGCTTGCGTGGTAAGTACGCGGACAGCGAGTTGATTGCCTGCCGAGGGGGCGAAGGGATGACCTGCTTTTCCGTTTTCAGGTTCCGGAACAGGAATGCGGCGGGCCGCATCGCTGCAATTCTCATTGCGGTCTTCGGCATTCTGGCGCTCGACATCGAAAGTGTGGGTGCGCAACAGTCCACGAACCCGGCGGATGTCCTGCAACAGGTGCAGCAGCGCATGAGCGGTGTCCTCGGCCAGGACAATAGCGGCCAGGACCTGACCCAACAGCAAACGATCCTCGAGCCCAACGCGCCTCCCAATCCGACTCTGCCAAGATCCCGCCTGGAACAGCTGCTGTCGACGCGCGCCGGAATCACCCTGCGGCAATTCGGCTACGACCAGCTTGGCGTTGGACGGCCCGTCACCTTGGTTCAAGCCGGCGCCGCCCAGGATAGCTACGTGCTCGGCCCAGGCGACGAAATCGTGGTCTCGCTGAGAGGACAAGAAAACTCCGACTACCGTGCCGTGGTCGATCGTGACGGCCGCGTCGTGCTGCCGAGGTTGGCGCCGATCTCGGCCAGCGGCCGCCAATTCGGCGATTTCCGGCAGGATCTCGCCAACGCCATCCATCGCGCCTATGTCGCCACCGAAGGATATGTCACGCTGGGGCGCATCCGTCAGATCAGCGTGCTGGTTTCGGGCGAGGTGAACAGCCCGGGTGTACGAATCATGACGGGACTTTCGACGCCGGTCGAAGCCCTCCTGATTTCCGGTGGTGTGAAGAAGAGCGGCAGTCTGCGCCATGTCTACATCCTGCGGGGACAGCGCCAGATTCCGGTTGATCTCTATAGCGTGCTCACGAGCCATGGTTCATCGAACATTCCGACACTGGCGGAAGGCGACCGTGTCGTGGTGCCGCCGCTGGGTCCCACCGTCGCTGTGGCGGGCTGGGTCCGCAGACCGGGCATCTACGAGTCGGCCTCCAGCCGGGGTGAGATCAGCGTGCACGATCTGTTGTCGCTGGCTGGCGGGCTGGTGGTGCGCGGCAAGTATCGCTTTTCCGTGCTGCGCGTCGCCCCCGACGGGAGCAATCGGCTCGAAACGCTCAACGGTGAATCCGGCATCATGGGCGACAGCGATATCTTGTTTGTGCAGCCGGCCGCAAACCAGACGACCAGCATGGCGACGCTGTCCGGCGGGACGCCGCTGGCCGGCCGCTATCCGGTCGCCGGGACCAAGCTGTCCGAAATCCTCAAGTCACCGGGCGCGCTCGGCACGTCGCCTTACACTCTGATCGGCCTCATCTCGCGTCGCGACCCGGTTACGCAGCTGCGCACGCTGTTGCCGTTCACGCCGGTGGCGGTGCTCAAGGGCTCCGAGGACATGAACGTCCAAAGCGACGATGTCGTGCGCATCATCTCGGTCAAAGAATCCCGCATGCTGTCCGAGACCCTGCGGCGCTACATGGACCTGAAGCAGAGTTCGGAAGAGGCTTTGCGGAACCCGCGGATTCCGTCCGTCGCCGGTTCGCCGTCGGAGGGGCAGTTGGCCTTCTCGGACCGGCAGGCGCTGGTGCGCGCCGAGCGCGACGAGCTTCGTGCCGAGCAGCAAAATACCATGGCTAAGATGGCTCCTGGCCGTTACAGCCAAGAATCCAAGCGACTCGCCCAATTGGACACCGGGCAGGCCAACGCGCCTTTGGGGCAAGTCCCTGCGTCGACGCAAGTGTCGCCGGATATGGCTGGCCAGGAAACCGAACAGTCGCAGGATAGCCCGCTGCTGCAGTCGCAACAGCAAATAATCCAACCTTTGCCGCAGGCAGGGTTGAGCCCGGAGCAGCAGCAGATGCTGCTGCAGCAACAGCAGCAGCAGATGACGCCGCCGCAACCGCCTAGCGAAGAACAGAACCTGGCTCCCAACCTCGAAGCTCAGTCGCAGGACCCTGATCAAGCGGAATCGTATGAAGAGGTCGACCGTCTGAGCCAACTGGCCGGGCAGCTGCATGTCGATGCCCTCGTGCTGGCGAATTTCCTCGAAGATCACACCGTCAACGTCGACGGAGCCGTCAACGGGCCGGGCATCTACTTCGTCGGACAGGACGCCGACATCCAGTCCGTACTGGCAGCCTCGGGCGGCATGATGCGCTGGGCGGACAGGACCAGCGTTGAAGTAATCTCCACGAGCGTCGATCCCAACACGGCCTCGTCGCAGACCGTGCGGCGCACGCTGTCGCTGGCGAACGGCGCCGATTCGGCCTTCGTGGTGTCGCCGCAGGACAACGTCCACGTCAACGAAGTCTACACCGCGGTTGGCATCGGCTCGGTCAAGCTCCAGGGCCAAGTCCGGCACACGGGCACCTATCAGATCGTGCGCGGCGAGCATCTCTCGGAGCTTCTGATGCGGGCTGGCGGGCTCACGGATAGCGCCTATCCCTATGGCACCGTGTTCCTCCGGCGTTCTGCCGCTGAGCGGGAGCGAGACGCATTCCGCCGCGAAGCCGAGGAGATCCAGGATCAATTGATGTTGGCCATGAGCCGCAGGGACCCGAATTCGAAGCTTTCTCCTGAGGCCTTCGTGGCGCTGCAACGGTATGTCACGCAAATCCGCAGCCAGACGCCCTTGGGACGTGTGACAATCGTGGCGGATCCGGCGGTTCTGGCGTCCGACCCCACCAAGGATCCGCTGTTGGAGCCTGGCGATGTGGTCTTCATCCCCCAGAGACCCTATGGGGTGTCGGTGCTGGGTGAGGTTCTACAACCAGGCAGCGTAGCCTTCCGGCCCGGCATGTCGGCAAAGGATTACATCGCGATGGCGGGCGGCTATTCGAAATTTGCCGACGACTCTGAGACTATCCTTGTCCTGCCCGACGGGTCAGCCCGGCGCGTGGATAGCTCTTGGCTCAGCTTCGGTAGCAATGATGTCCCGCCGGGCAGTACGATTTTCGTGGCGCGGGACGTTTCCGGTTTCGATATGCATCAGTTGATCATCGACACCACCCAGATATTGAGCCAATTGGCCACGTCAGCGGCAGCCCTGGCAATCCTATCGACTCAGATCAAATAAGGAGGCTGGGCGCGGTTTCTTCTGAGGGAGGGCGACAAAATGGTCGCTCTCTCCGAGGTCGTCTGTGAAGAACGCGGAACGCGTTGACACGGCGAGATTTTGAGAACGTCGGCGAGTATTCGATTTTGCAGGGAAAGGCGTGTTTGAGAGTTGGAAGCCTGCGATTTCGAGGATGATTTTCCCGATTCCGCCGGGCCTCGATCC
>JAGWNK010000024.1 GCA_028871345.1 Alphaproteobacteria bacterium
AGCGCCGGCCGATGCCGGTCCTCGGCATCACCGGCACCGGCGGTTCGGGCAAGTCTTCGCTGTGCGACGAGCTGATCCGGCGATTCCGTCTCGACAGCGACAAGTTCAAGATTGCGGTTCTGGCCATCGACCCCTCCAGGCGCAAGACCGGCGGTGCGCTTTTGGGCGACCGCATTCGCATGAACGCGATCGATGCCCCGCAAATCTACATGCGCTCGATCGCCACCCGCGACTCCGGCAGCGAAGTGCCGGGTTTCATGCCGAACGCCGTGAAGGCCTGCCGTGCGGCCGGCTTCGACATGATGATCGTCGAAACGCCCGGCATCGGCCAAGGCAACGCCGCCATTGCCGCCCTCGCCGATATTTCGCTTTACGTCATGACGCCGGAATTCGGCGCTGCGTCCCAGCTCGAAAAGATCGACATGCTCGATTTTGCGGATTTGGTGGCGATCAACAAATTCGACCGCAAGGGCGCCGAGGACGCGCTCAGGGATGTGCGCACGCAGGTGCAGCGCAATCGGAATGCGTTTTCCCGGCCGGTGGAAAGCATGCCGGTCTATGGCGCCATCGCCGCGCGGTTCCAGGACGACGGCGTGACGGGTCTTTATCTCGGGTTGCGCGATCTATTGGCGGAAAAAGGCTTCGCCCCGCCGCCGAGCCGGTTCGAACCGCATCCCGGCCATGTGCCGTCGCCGCGCCCGGCGATCGTGCCGCCGTCGCGCCAGCGTTATTTGGCCGAGATTGCCCATACGGTGCGCGATTATCACAAGAGCGTTGCGCGCCAGGTCGCTCTCGCCCGCGAAATCCAGCAATTGAAAGCCGCCCGGCACATACTGGAAAAAAACGGAAGCGACGGCACGGCACTCGCCTCCTTGATCGCCGAACGCGAGAAACGCCAGGACGAGCGCGCCAGGGTGTCGATCGAAGTCTGGCCGAAAGTGAAAGAGTCCTATTCCGGCGACGACTATGTCGTGAAAGTGCGCGACAAGGAGATCCGGACGCGCCAGGTCGCCGTCACGTTGTCGGGAACGCATGTTCGCAAGGTGGCGCTTCCCCGCTACGAAGATCATGGCGAGCTCTTGCGCTGGCTCTTGACCGAGAATTTGCCCGGTTCCTTTCCCTATACGGCCGGCGTCTTTTCGTTCAAACGCGAGGGCGAGGATCCGACGCGCATGTTCGCGGGCGAAGGCGATCCGTTCCGCACCAATGCCCGCTTCAAATATCTGTCGAAGGACTCCGACGCGAAGAGACTGTCCACCGCTTTCGATTCGGTCACGCTTTACGGATGGGACCCGGACGAACGGCCCGATATCTACGGCAAGATCGGCAATTCCGGCGTCTCCATTGCCACGCTCGACGATATGAAGGTGCTTTATTCGGGCTTCGATCTCTGCTCGCCTTCGACGTCGGTTTCGATGACGATCAACGGCCCGGCGCCGATGCTGCTCGCGATGTTTTTCAACACCGCCATCGATCGGCAGCTCGATAAGTTCGAACAGGAGAACGGGCGCAAGCCGGCGGATGAGGAAGCGCAAAAGATTCGCGCCTGGACGCTCGAAAACGTGCGCGGCACGGTGCAGGCCGACATTCTGAAGGAGGATCAGGGGCAGAACACCTGCATCTTCTCGACGGAATTCGCGCTCAAGATGATGGGCGACATCCAGGAATATTTCGTCCGCAACAAGGTCAGGAATTTCTATTCGGTCTCGATTTCGGGCTATCATATCGCGGAAGCCGGCGCGAACCCGATCTCGCAGCTCGCCTTCACGCTCGCCAACGGCTTTACCTTCGTCGAATCCTATCTGGCGCGCGGTATGAATGTTGATGGCTTTGCCCCGAACCTCAGCTTCTTCTTTTCCAACGGAATGGATCCCGAATACACGGTGATCGGCCGGGTTGCGCGCAGGATTTGGGCAATCGCCATGCGTTTCAAGTACGGTGCCAACGAGCGCGCGCAGAAGCTCAAGTACCACATCCAGACGTCCGGCCGGTCGCTGCACGCCCAGGAGATGGATTTCAACGATATCCGGACGACATTGCAGGCCCTGATCGCGATCTACGACAATTGCAACAGTCTTCACACCAACGCCTTCGACGAGGCCTACACGACGCCGACGGAGAACTCGGTCCGTCGCGCCATGGCGATCCAGATGATCATCAACCGGGAATGGGGATTGGCCCGCAACGAGAACCCCAACCAGGGATCGTTCGTCATCGAGGAACTGACCGATCTCGTCGAAGAAGCCGTGCTGCAGGAATTCGAGCGTATCGCCGAGCGCGGCGGCGTCCTGGGCGCCATGGAGACAGGCTATCAGCGCGGCAAGATCCAGGAGGAAAGCCTGGGTTACGAACATAAGAAACACGACGGCAGCCTGCCGATTGTCGGAGTGAACACCTTCCTCAACCCGCACCGGGCGGTGACGGCGGCGCCCCAGCTGCAGCGCTCGACCGCGCGTGAAAAGGATGGCCAGATCCAGCGGCTGCGCGACTTCCAGCGCGCCCACGCCGAAGAAGCGCCGCAAATGCGCGAACGGCTGAGACAAGCGGTGATCCGAAACGAGAACGTGTTCGCCGTCCTGATGGAAGCCGTGCGCTGCTGCTCGCTGGGCCAGATCAGCGACACACTGTTCGACGCGGGTGGTCAGTACCGGCGAAACATGTGATGCTGGCAGCGATAAGGGACGCGATCGAGGCGCAGGGATTGGCCTACCGCGGCGCCTTCCACCCTGACGTGGACGACATGCTGTCCTGGGCGCGCACACTTGTTCTTCTCGGCTTCGACGGGCGCCAGGGATGGGATGCATTTGCGGCATCCTCCGAAGCACGTGATGGCGAACCGAACGGGCTCGACCGCTGGTCCCGGCGCGTGGTCGGTGCGCTCGCAACGGCACATGAGGCCACGGCGTTGTTTCCGTTCAACGGTCCTCCCTGGCTGCCGTTTCAGCGATGGGCACAGAAGGCCGAACCCCTCCACCCCTCGCCACTCGGGATGCTGGTCCATCCCGACTGGGGATTGTGGCATTCCTGGCGCGGGGCGCTGGCGTTCACCACGCGGTTTGACCTGCCTCCTCCCGATATCCGCTCCGGTCCCTGCGAAACCTGCGTCCCCAAACCATGCTTAAGTGCTTGTCCGGTCGCCGCCTTTGGGCCCGCAGGATACGACGTGAAGCGCTGCGTCGACCATCTCGACAGATCACGCGGCGCCGACTGTATGGACGGCTGCCCCGTACGCCGGGCCTGCCCGGTCGGCCGGGCTCATCGGTACAGCGCACAACAGGCAGGCTTTCATATGCGGGCATTTCGCGGGGCACAGCGACGAGACGCCCCGTCAATCCGTCCACCCATCGATGATGCCTTGTAGCGCCTTCAGACCATCTGTGAGAGCCGCCGGCCCCGGCTGAAGGATGATGGAAGACTTTATCTCGTAGAGCCTGTTATTGCGTACCGCCGGCACGTCGGAGAATTCCGGGCGCGCCTTCACTCGTGCCGGGTTGAATTTCTTTCCGCACCACGACCCGATGATGATGTCGGGACGAGCCGCGACAACCTCTTCGGGCGTCACGATGCGGTCCCTTGCGCCCGCTTGCTTGGCACGGTCGGGAAAGACGTCAACGCCGCCCGCGATCTCGACCAATTCCGACACCCAGCCGATGCCTGAAATCAAAGGGTCATCCCATTCTTCGAAGAAAACCCTGGGCCTGCGTTCGATCGTTGAGGACCGCCTGCAAGCTTCCGCCAACGCTGCTTCCATCGATCCCGCCAACGCTGCGGCCTTCGTGGCCGCGCCGACGATCGCGCCCAACATTCTCACCATGTCGAGAATGCCGGCGACGGTGCGCTGATTGAAGGCGTGAACTTCGAGCCCATGGCGGATCAGATCGGCAACGATATCAGCCTGAATGTCTGAAAATGTAAGAACCAGGTCCGGCCTCAGCGCGGTGATTTTTCCGATGTTCGCCGAGGTAAAGGCGCTGACTCTCGGCTTTTCGCGTCGCGCCTGCGGCGGTCGGACAACGTAGCCTGAGATACCTACTATGCGGTCCTGCTCGCCCAGGAGGTACAGTGTCTCGACCGTTTCCTCGGTTAGGCAGACGATACGATTGGGCGGCGACATGGCATGAATCCGGACGTTCCGACAACGTCGATCCTATCGACTGCGGCGGAAGTCCGCCATATGCGGCCGGAACCTGAGGCGGGCGTGCGATTCGACAATCAAGTGCGCGATGTCAACAAGGACGGCATGGCCGGCGATGGAATGCCGACGCGGCCATGGACGTTGATGCGATACGCCGCCGGTTCAGCGCTTTGCGCCATACAGATCCAGAAGCTGGAGCCTGGCGGCTTGCAGTCGCTGGGAGAGAATCGGCATGAAGCGCTTCATCAGATCGTAGCCGAGGGAGTGGTTGTCCTCGCACTTGTCGCGCAGGCAAGTCGCATCCAGAGCGATAGCGCGAGTCAGTTCCAGCGCCTGCGCATCAAGCCCCCAGCGATAGGGTGGCACCAGCCAGGACGCACCGACGATTTCATTCGCACTCACCGTCTTGATCGTGATCCTGCGTTCGGGTGTCGCGATCTGGATCGCAACGCGCCCGGTCCTGAGCAGGTAGAATTCCTTGGCCGTGTCGCCTTCCCGCGCGAGATATTGACCGGCTTCGAACCGGACATTCTTGGCGCATCCGGAAAGAAGGTCCGTGAACTCCTCTTTCATGCCCGCAAAGAATGGATGCTCCCGTATGATGCGTTCGAGTCCTTCCATACCGCTCCCCTTTCTTGGTCCGCGATTGCGGCTTGCGGCGACGTTATCGGCAATACTGATTCCAATGGCGCAACTTCACGACGAAGGGTTCGTCCAGTTCGCCGGATCGCATGTTCTCACCGAGAACCGCCCATACGTGGATTGCTGGTTTCAAGACAGGGCACTCGCGCTTAGCGGTCGCCCCTGCGAAGGCGTCCCTCCCGGTCTTGTCGATGATGGCGTCATCCAGCGCCGTGACGTGGTCCCGGGTCATCTGACCGCCATGTCCACCTGCACTTCGCGCGACCCTTTATCGCGCGATTCAACGCGTCGTACGTCTGGATATTTGGTCGCAGGAGACCACGACGGCCGGATCGAGCCTAAGGAAATCGTCGTGAAATTGCGACACGCGCAGGCGTGACGCGGTCCGTGCTTGTCTGGTCCGAACCCTGCAATGATACCGGCAAGCGTCTCCTGATCGCCCGTTGCTGCACAACGGTCTCAAGGGCGATTCGGCAAGGCCGTTGACGAAATTGAAGCGGGCGGAGGACGGGCCGCGGAAGACTGTGTCGCACCGGGCGTAGATCATTTCATCCCGACCCGTCAGGACGTATGATGGTGCGACTGTTCTGTTGGATCAATGACGCCGTCGCCGGCATGCCGCGCTCGGGCGGTGTGGATCGGACGATTGGGACAGGAACGGCGCGTCATGTGTGTCGGTATGCCGATGCGGGTCGTGCAACGTGACGGGCATCTCGCGCGCTGCGAAGTGAACGGCGCCGAGCACACCGTCAGTCTGTTCCTCCTGCAGAACGAGATGGTCGAGCCGGGTGACCATGTGATGGTGCATGTCGGCTATGCCATCCAGAAGTTGAGCCAGGCGGAAGCCGAAAAGGTGTGGGACGCCCTCAGGCAGGCGCTGGCGGCGTTGGATGCCCCCGATGCATGAGCTGTCGATCTGCTTGAGCCTTTTGCGCGAAGTGGAGCGCGCCGCTCGCGGCCGTTCGGTGACGGAAATCACGCTTGCCGTGGGACCGCTGTCGGGAGTCGAACCGCAACAGCTCAAGCGCGCCTTTGCTGTGGCGCGGGCGGGCACGATCGCGAAGGACGCCGAGCTCATCTGTCGCATGAGACCCGTCTGTTTCGCATGTTCGGCATGCGGCCAGGAAGTGGAAGCGCCGCTCGACGCACTGAGCTGCCCATCGTGCGGAGACTGGCAGGTCAGGCTACGGTCGGGTGACAAATTGTTGCTCGAAAGTGTGACGCTGGCTGACGGAGTCGAAAAGGCGAATTTGTGATGTGTGAACAATGTGGTTGCTCACTGACCCATGAACGTATGCAGCTGTCCGATGACAAGGGCATCGTGTCATCAACGCCCGCAGATCCGCACGCCATCGCGGTCATCACGAACATCCTGCGCGAAAACGACGAGCTGGCGGCGCACAACCGCAGTCATCTGGGCGCCCACGGCGTGTTGGCGATCAACCTCATGTCGTCGCCTGGGTCGGGCAAGACGAGTCTCATCGAATCCACGATCGACGCCATTGGCGGGCGGCTGCGTATCGCCGTGATCGAAGGCGACATCGAGACCGAGAACGATGCCGCGCGCGTGCGCGCCAAGGGCGTGCCGGCGGTACAGATCACCACCGGCCAGACCTGCCACCTCGACGCTCATATGGTGCACCAGGCGCTGCATCGTCTCGACCTGCACGCTGTCGACCTCCTGTTTATCGAGAACGTCGGCAATCTCGTTTGTCCGGCGAGCTTTGACCTCGGCCAGCACGCCAATGTGACGCTGCTCTCGGTAACCGAGGGCGACGACAAGCCGGTGAAGTACCCCGCCATGTTCCGTATCAGCGACCTGGTACTGCTCGCGAAATGCGACCTCCTGCCAGTGCTGGACGATTTCGACCCTGATAAGGCGCGCGCCCATGTCCGTGCGCTTGCCAACCCGGCACCAATACTCGAGGTTTCGGCGCGCCGTCCGGAATCGCTCTTGCGCTGGATCGCCTGGTTGGAAGAACGGCGTGCCAGTCTGGGGGAGCTGAGCAGCCGCAATCCTCACGCGATGCCGCCAGGATAAGCGTTGCCCGGACCGCTGTACGAATCGGAGGCCGTCGCCGGGCGCCGCCGATGGCTGTCGCGCGCGATATCGCTCAATCGGGACCGGGCTAAGGCAGCGGCAGCGTAAGCCAGGCGTCCAATGACGGCCCGCCTTGCAGCGCCGTGTGGATGCTGCGGACCGCACGTTCAACGGCGTCGGACATCGGATATCCGAAAGCGACGACGCGAGGCTGGATGCCGAGCAGTCGCACATCGGGAACGGTTTCGCGCAGCGTCGCGATCAGGAACGAGAGCGGCAAATCGTGGGTGGTCACGATGAAGCGTTCCGCGATGAAACGGTCATCGACGATGCGGATCTCGCCGACTTCCAGTTCCATCTCAGCCGCATCGACGACGAGTACCCGCTCGGGCGCGATGGCGCGCACCTGATGCACGACATTCTCCGGTGCCGAAGCTCCATTCACCACCTGCCAACCCGGCGCCGGTGAACGTCGCAGCAGTGAGGCAAGCAGCGGTCCGGCGCCATCGTCGCCCATCATTCTGTTGCCCACCGTCAATACGACTTGGCCGTTCATGCCTGCCGTCGCACCATCAGCGTAAGCGCGGGTTCGCGGTCGATCGCCTGCAAGGCTTGATCGAACCCGTCAGTCCATTGCCGTGCTTCGGCGGCGAATTTCGTCCGGGCCATGTCGAGTGACCTGCGCAACGACGCAGTGTGACTCGCATCGATTGCGATCTCGCCGAAGCGGCGCAATCCTTCGAGCTTGCGCTTGGCCTCGCCTTCCGGCAGCAGCGCAACGGCATCAAGATAGCGGTCGTAGTCGCAGGTGAGGAACGGTTTGAAGGTGTCGATGACGCCGACATGGTGGCCGACGCCCAGGGAATAATAGAGCACCTGGGTGGCATCCGGCGGCGGTGCCTGCCCCTTCTGCAGAAACTTGCTGCTGAGCTGATAGAAGACGACCCGGCCGCTCACGGGCCTGACCCTGCACTTTCTTGCGTGCAGATTGCCGAGAGGCGGTGCACGATTTCGCTCAACCTGGGGTCGTTCTCGCGCGCCAGGAAATCCGCGACCCGCGCTTCGAGCGGCCGCACATCTTCGCGTTCGCTCAGCGTCAGGAACTCCTCCACAATTTCCCGTCCCTGACGATATCCCGCCATGCGACGGGCTTCGCGTTCCAGCGCGACGCGCAAGCGAAGCGGGGTCGCCGGATGGGCGGGCGCCACTTGTTCGTTTTCCGCCTCGACATGACGGCTAGCATTGAGCTTCTGTCCGAGCATGCCGAGTGCCAACGCGAAGCCGTAGATCGCGGCCGCCGGCGTCGGCGGGCAGCCCGGGATGAAGACATCGACGGGAAGGATCTTGTCGATGCCGCCCCAAACACAATAAAGGTCGTGGAAAATGCCGCCGGTGCAACCACAGGCACCGAAGGCGATCACGATTTTCGGGGTTGGTGCGGCGTCGTAAGCGCGCAGAGCCGGACGGCGCATCGCTCGCGTCACCGCGCCGGTGCAGAGGATGACGTCGGCGTGGCGGGGCGACGACACGACCTTGATGCCGAAGCGCTCTGCGTCGAAGACGGGCGTGATTGCAGCGAAAATCTCGATGTCGCACGCGTTGCAGCCGCCGCAATCGATGCGGTACACATAGACCGAACGGCGGATGTCGTGGAGCAGCGCTTGCTTCAGCCGGGCCATCTCGTCGTGCTGGTTCTGCGCCGACGCCGCGGCGCTGGGAGGAGCGGCAGCCGTTTGCGTGCTCATGGCGTCAACCTCATTCTGCTGCGACGCGCCGGAAATCCTCTGGGAAATGCCTGATGGCGCTCATTACAGGATACGGCACGGCGCCGCCCAAGGCGCATAGCGAGCCGTACTTCATGGTGTTGCAGAGGTCCTCGACGAGCATCAAATTCTCGGCGATGCGCTCGCCTTTCCTGATCCGAGCGATGGTTTCGGCGCCGCGCACCGCGCCGATCCGGCATGGCGTGCACTTGCCACAGGACTCGAGCGCGCAGAACTCCATCGCGAAATGCGCCTGTCGGGCCATGTCGACGGTATCGTCGAACACCACGACACCGCCATGACCGATCATGCCGTCGTGGGCGGCGAAGGCCTCGTAGTCGAAAGGCGTGTCGAACAGCGCGCGGGGAAAATAGGCGCCCAACGGGCCGCCGACCTGTACGGCACGCACAGGACGGCCAGACGCCGTGCCACCGCCGATGTCGTCCACGATTTCGCCAAGCGTGAGGCCGAAGCCGGCCTCGAACAGGCCCGGATGCCTGACGTTGCCGCCGAGCTGGATCGGCATGGTTCCGCGCGAGCGCCCCATGCCGAAGTCCCGGTAAAAGGTCGCGCCGCGCTCGACGATGCTCGGCACTGACGCCAGTGAGATCACGTTGTTGACCACCGTAGGCATGCCGAACAGGCCGTGGTGAGCGGGCAGTGGCGGTTTGGCGCGCACCATGCCGCGCCGCCCCTCCAGGCTTTCCAGCAAAGAGGTCTCCTCGCCGCAGACATAGGCGCCGGCTCCAACGCACAGCTCGATGCCGAAGTCGAAGCCTGATCCGGCAACGCTCTTGCCCAACAGATTGGCGCGCTGCGCGGCGGCGATCGCCGCTACCAGGATGCGCCTGGCATGCGGGTATTCTGAGCGCAAATAGATGTAGCCTCTGGTGGCACCGACGGCGATCCCGGCTATCACCATGCCTTCGATCAGGAGGAAAGGGTCTCCTTCCATGATCATCCGGTCGGCGTAGGTTCCGGAATCTCCTTCGTCCGCATTGCAGACGATATATTTCTGGGCGCCCTCCGCCTCGCGTGCCGTTTTCCATTTGATGCCTGTCGGAAATCCGGCTCCCCCACGGCCGCGCAGACCGGATTGGACAATTTCCTCGACGATACCCGCGGGTCCCATGGCCAGCGCACGCCGCAAGCCGGCCGTCCCGCCATGTGCGCGGTAGTCCTCGATCGACAGAGGTTGAACGATTCCGCAGCGTGCGAAGGTCAGCCGGGTTTGCCGTTTGAGGAAGGGAATCTCCTCGGCGACGCCGAGCCGCAAGCGATGCACTCCCCCGCTCAATATTCCGCTGTCCAGCAAGGATTCCACGTCGGCGATCGCAACCGGGCCATAGGCGATCCGCCCTTTGGCCGTCTCCACCTCCAGCATCGGCTCCAGCCAATAAAGGCCGCGCGATCCGGTTCGTACGATGTCAAGTGGAATCTGCCGACGTCGCGCGGCGGACTCGAATGCCGCCGCGACCTCATCGGCGCCGACAGCGAGCGCGCCAGAATCGCAGGGGATGTAGATCCTGGTCATCGCGCGGCGCCTTCGATGATCCGTTCCAGGCGTTCGCGGTCGAGCCTGCCAAGGGGCTTGCCATCGAGGAGTGCCGACGGTGCGCAGGCGCACAGGCCCAGACAATAGACCGGTTCGAGAGTCACGGCGCCGTCGGGGCTGGTCTCGCCGAAATGCACGCTGAGTTTCGCCTCGGCTGCTGTAGCGAGGATATCGCCGCCCATGGCCTGGCACGCTTCCGCGCGGCAGAGCTTGAGCACGTGACGACCGGGCGGTTTGCTGCGGAATTCATGATAGAAGCTGATAACGCCATGGACTTCGGCGCGCGAAATGTTGAGCGCGTCAGCGATGAGCGGAATGGCCTCTTCGGGGACGCAACCAAATGCGTCCTGCAGGGCGTGCAGAATTGGGAGCGTAGCAGCTTCTATATGCTGGTGCGCCCGGATGACTTCCAGGCCACGGTCTTTGGTCCAGGGCTCTGTCATGTCCACTGACCCGTACCGGCCACGAGACTTTCGACGTGATCGGCCTTGTCGTCAACTGCGGCATTTTTTTCCGGATGCGGCCGCTCCATGGCGCAGTCGGTATCACAGTAACGCTGGCGGTACCACAGAATCCGATATGTTGCGCCCGCGACGACAAATCCGGAAGATCAGATCCCGTGAACGATTTCGCCGAGACACGAACCTGCATGGCGCTAAATACGACCACGCTGATGTCCTGCCGAAGGTCCGGCGGCTCCCAGGTTTGCCCCCGATGCATGGCAGGAGACCCTCCGCTGCGCAGTCTCTCTCGCCGTACGGAGACACTCACAAACTGGAAGAAGAATGATCAGCGGCACCGTCACGTGCACGCGTGCAGGTAATTGGTCATCACGTCGCAACGAAAGTGATGACGAGAAGCAGCCGCGACTGATACGTGCACGGACGATACTGTTTTCCTGAGCTCCGCATCTTCGATGGCGCAACGACGCGGAAGCGTCGACATCGAATTGTCGCATGCGCCCGTGGCACATTGACTCCGAATCGACCACGGCGCTTTGCTGCGAATCAAGAGTCTTGATTCATCACGCGAGTAATCCGTTCGTATCGTTGCAGTCTTGGTCGCGATGCCGGAGGTTTGCGTGTTATCGTCGTGCGACTCGCTATGGCTCCGCAGCAGCGGCGAACAATGGCGCACTACCCGCCAACGTCGTTACAGAGACTTTCCGTCGTCGCGCGCCGCAGGGATATCAGCCCCGCTACAAGCCTTGATTGATGCCGCTGTTGGCTCGAGCGCCGCGGCAGTCGCCCGCCGCGGCAGCACAATTCTTTTGCGAAAGCCGCACCCATGAATCGCTTCATCATCTCGGCGGCGGAGCTCTGCAAGGCGTGCGGCGCCTGCGAGGTGGCGTGCGTACAGGTGCATGCGGCAGTCGGGCTGCAGGCCTATCCGCGTCTGCACGAAACCAAGACCTCGCGGGGAATCGTGCATATCCAATGTCGGCACTGCGAGGACGCACCGTGCACTGACGTCTGCCCGGTTGCCGCAATCTCGCATGGCATCGATACGATCGATCTCAACGAGAGCACGTGCATTGGCTGCAAGATGTGCGCTTTGGCGTGTCCCTTCGGCGCCATCGCGGCGTACGGCAGCTCGCCCCAGTCCCAGCAATTGCCGGATGCCGGCCACGACAAAATCACGTTGCCGCCGCGGAGTTCGCTGTTCGAATGGTTCGCGGGAGTGCGGACGGTCGCCATCAAGTGCGATCTTTGTTACTTCCGCGCCGATGGTCCGAAATGCGTCGAGGTTTGTCCGACGAGAGCGCTGCGCGTCATCGATGACGAGACGTTTGCGGACGCGGCTGGTACCAAGAAACGGCAATCAGCGGAGTTGATGTCGCAAATGCCATGAGCAGCCGCGGCTGCGGAGAACGTGTGACATGCCGTTCACCTTGTTTTCCCTTGCGATCACACTCTATGTCGCCGGCGCCCTGGCATCGCTGATGTTGCCCGAGCGCGCCTCCTCGCGCGCAGCCGGCGTCATCGGCACGGTCGCGGCCGTCGTCGGATTTGCCGCGGCGTTGCCGGTGCTGCTGACCGGCGAACCTGTCGTGGCCGCTGCGGACGGCCCCTTTCCGTTTGCGCATTTCGTCCTGCGTCTTGATCGGTTGTCTGCGTTCATGGTGCTGACCATCACGCTGGTCGGCGCGGCGGTCGCCATATATGGGACCGCTTATGTCAGGGAGGAGTACGCGGGCCGCGGCGCCGGCGCGATGGGCTTTCTGACGAACCTGTTCATTGCCTCGATGCTGCTCGTCGTCGTCGCCGACAACGCGTTGTGGTTCATCGTCTTCTTCGAAGCGATGAGCCTGACATCCTATTTCCTGGTCGTGTTCGAACAGGACGACGAGGCGGTACGCGCCGGTTGGCTCTATTTCGTCATCGCGCATGCCGGAACGTTGCTGGTCCTGATCGGCTTCTTGCTGTTGTACGGAAGGACAGGCAGTTTCGATTTCGCGAGCTTTCGCGGCGCGGCGGTGCCGGCACCGCTTGCCTCGATCATCTTTCTGTTGGCGTTCTTCGGCTTCGGCGCCAAAGCGGGCATGGTTCCATTGCATATCTGGTTGCCGCGCGCCCACCCGGCGGCACCGTCGCATGTGTCCGCTCTGCTGTCGGGCGTGATGATCAAGATCGGCATCTTCGGTATCGTCAGAGTGGGTGTCGATCTGCTCGGCGCGACAACCGTGTGGTGGGGCGTCCTGGTATTGGTGTTTGGCTCGGCTTCGGCTGTGCTGGGGGTGATCTACGCACTTGCTGAGAACGACATCAAGCGCCTGCTCGCCTATAGCAGCGTTGAAAATGTCGGCATCGTCCTGATCGGGATGGGCATCGGTATGATTGGCATCGCCGCCAATCGACCCGTGCTTCCGGTGCTTGGGTTCGTTGCCGGGTTCTATCACCTGCTCAATGACGCGGTATTCAAGTCATTGCTGTTCCTGGGTGCGGGCTCCGTCGTCAGCCGTGTCCGTTCCAAGGACATGGGGCACATGGGCGGCCTCCTGCATGTCATGCCGTGGACCGCTCTGGCGTTTCTGATCGGGGCGCTCGGCATTTGCGCCGTGCCGCCCTTCAACGGCTTCGTCAGCGAGTGGTTCACCTATCAGTCTCTGTTCCGGGCGGCACTGCACGGCACCTCGCTCTTGCGACTGCTCGCGCCTCTGTCAATGGCCATGCTCGGCATTGCCAGCGCCTTGGCGGTGATGGCCTTCGTCAAAGTCATCGGCGTGACGTTCTCGGGCGCGGCCCGCACCGCGGCAGCAGCAAGCGCGACCGAGGTCAGCTGGCCGATGTTGTCGGGAATGGGATTTCTGGCCGCCTGTTGCATCACATTGGGCGTCGGGGCCCCGGTCGTCGCCCCTCTGATGCGCGACGTCGCGGCGTCGCTGACCGGGCACGGCGTCGCCGTCGCGGCCGGGCTGGACATCTTCCCGGGCGATGCCTCGGTCGGCCTCCTATCGACACCGCTCATGGCGCTCTTGCTGATGGGCCTCGCGGCCGTGCCGCTGGTCATCGTGGGCCTCTACGCGCGCCGGCGCCCGCGGCCGTACGTCGGTGCCGAGGTCTGGGCCTGCGGTTATGCCCCCGACGCCGGAATGAGAGTTTCGGCCGGCGGCTTCGCCGAACCGATCAAGGTCCTGTTTCGCCCGCTCTACGGTGTGCGTAATTGGGCAGAGGATTGCTTCACCGCGTTGATGCCCTGGTTTGCCGGCCTGCCGGCGTCGGCCGGACGCACTGAGCTGCTGTGGGACCGTTGGTTGCTCGCGCCGCTCGGAGACAGCGTTGAGGCCGTCAGCGTACGCATGCAAGTTCTGCAAGGCGGCGACTTTCGCGTCTATTGCCTTTACATCATCGCGGCGCTGATCGCGCTGCTCATTGTCGCAATCGGATAGGGGCGGCGATGGCAAGCTATTATGTGATCATTCTTGCGATCGGGCAGGGGGCGGCGCTGCTCCTGCTGGCTCCGCTCGCTTCCGGATTCTCGCGGGTGCTGCGCGCCAAGATTCACACCCGCACCGGCCCGCCGCTGCTGCAGGATTACCGCGATATTTTCAAGCTTCTGAAGCGGCAGGAAATTGTGCCGAAAGGAGCTGGACTGATATTCCGCGCCATGCCGTTCATCCTGATGGCGACACTCCTGCTCATCGCCATGTCGATGCCGGTGCTGACGCTTGCCTCCCCGCTTAGCGCCGTCGGCAACATGTTCACCTTCGTCTGCCTGCTGGCGCTGGTGCGATTTTTCTTTTCGCTTTCCGGCGTCGATTCCGGCAGCACGTTCGCGGGCCTGGGCGCCAGCCGCGAAACGACGATGTGCACACTGATGGAGCCGGTGATCCTGCTGGCGCTTTTCGTGGCCGCGCTGCTCGCCGGTTCGACCGATTTGGGACGGATCAGCGTGTCGTTCGCATCGCCCTCGCAGGGCCTCATCGCCGCCGAGCTGGCAGTGACCGCCGCCATCGCCTTCGCCGCATTCGTCGAGATGGGAAAGGTGCCCTTCGATATGGCTGAGGCCGAGCAGGAACTGCAGGAGGGTCCCCTGACCGAGTATTCGGGGCCGGGCCTGGCGCTGCTCAAATGGTCGGTTCGTCTCAAGCAACTCGTCATGGCTTCGTTCCTGATCGGCGTGTTTCTCCCCTATGGGGCCGCCGCCTCGCCAAGCGCCGCAACCTTGTTGTGGGCCGCGGTGGTCTTCCTGATCAAGCTCGTTGTCGTGTTCGTCGTGGTTGCAGTGATCGAGAACAGCGTCGCCCGCAACCGGTTCTTCATGACGTCGCACTCGACCTGGATCGGCTTTGGCGTCGCCGCCCTTGCCTTGGTGTTCTATCTGGTCGGTTTGTAGCAGCGGATCGATGAGACCATGCTGAACCTGGCATACGCGATTGTCTTGATTCTCTTCGCCGGCGCCGCTGTCGCCGGCTTATCGGCGCGTGCCGCTGCGAAATGGTTCGCACAGCTCTTCGCGCTTGCAGCCTTCGCCGCCACAGTGGCGCTGGCCTATGTTTTCGCCGCCGCCGGCAAGCTCGCGCTTACCGTCGACCTCGTCAGCATCGGCAAGGTCGCCGTGCTGGGCATCGTCATCGACAAGATCAGCGTCCTCATCGCGTTGGCCGTCGTCGGCGTCGGCCTGTTGATTTGCATTTACTCCGCCGTCTACCTCAGCGAGGACAACCGGGAGCATCCCGATCCCGGACGGCGCAGTTACTTTGCGTGGCTGCTGGCATTCATCGGTTCGATGGCGGGGCTCGTCTTTGCCTCCACGCTGGTCGGGCAGTTGCTGTTCTTTGAAATGACCGGTGTGTGCTCATGGGCGCTCATTGCCTATTACCAGGATGCCGCGTCCACGCGGGCCGCCGCCAAGGCGTTGCTGCTGACGCATGTCGGCTCGCTCGGCCTCTATGTCGCCGCCGCCGCGCTGTTCGCGGCCACGGGCACGTTCGCCCTTTCCGCCATCGGCAGTCTCGGCACCGCGACGAAGACGATCGTGCTGATGGCGATCCTGTTCGCCGCCTGGGGCAAGTCGGCCCAGCTGCCGCTGCAGATGTGGTTGCCTGACGCGATGGTCGCGCCGACGCCGATCAGCGCCTATCTCCACGCCGCAGCGATGGTCAAGGTCGGCGTCTACATTTTCGCCAGGGGGCTGCTTGCCGCGGGATCCGTTCCGGAGTCGGTGGGTTGGGTCGGTGCGGTGATGGCTGTCGTGACGATGATCTACGGCTTCGTGATGTACCTGCCGCAGAAGGACCTCAAGCGCCTGCTGGCCTATTCGACCATCACGCAGCTGTCCTATGTCTTCCTGGGGTTGTCGCTGTCGGTGTTTGGTTCGCGGCTCGCCTTCGACGGGGCGATCGCCCATATCTTCAATCACGCCTTTGCGAAGAGCCTGTTTTTCCTCGTGGCGGGCGCCCTCGCCTACACGACAGGAACGCGGATGCTCCCGAAGCTGCGTGGCATCCTGACGCGTTCGCCGCTGCTCGGCATCAGCTTCTGCGTCGCGGCTCTCGCCGTGGCAGGTGTACCCCCGTTCAACGGCTTCTTCAGTAAGTTTGCGATCTTCTCCGGGGGCTTTGCCGCGGCTCAGAACCACGTTCTGCTCCTGCCGCTGGTGATCATCGCGATGTTCGAATCGGTCGGCAGCTTCGCGTGGTTCCTGCATTGGGTGGGCTCCGCGGTCCTGGGTAAGCCTTCGCCGGAAGTCGCCGACGCGGCCCCTGTGCCGGCGTCGATACGGGCGGTTCTCGTCGTCCTGGTGTTGATGACGCTTTGTTCGGGCGAGATTGGCGCCTCGTGGTTGGGATGGAATTCGCCATGACTGGACTCCAGCTCGTCAACGGCCTTGCCAGCCTTTTGATCGTCACCTCGTTGCTGGTGATCGAAGCGCACGGGGTCAGGCGGTCGGCGCTCTATTATGCCCTGCAATCCTTCGTGCTGGTTCTCATCTTCGTGGCGCTCGCCGCAACGGTCGATGCGCCGCGGCTCTTCCTCTGGGCGGCAATTGCCTTCGTCACCAAGGTCGTCCTGGTTCCGTTCATCATGTACCGGACTCTGGGCGGCGTGGAAGACCCGGCGCTTGCCCCGCACCGGCTCGCCTTCGCTTGGTCGATCCTGCTTGGCGCGGCGGTGGTCGCGATCTGTTTTGTTGTCGTTTCCACGGTGCATCTGCCGGTGGCGGCCGCGCTCAAGCCGGCACTGGCCATATCGCTCGCCCACTTCTTCCTCGGGCTGGCTTGCATCGTGATGCAGCGAAACCTCCTCAAGCAGGTGTTCGGCTATTGCCTGATGGAGAACGGTTCGCACCTGACACTTGCGTTGATGGCCAATCGCGCCCCGGAACTCGTCGAAATCGGTGTGGTTACGGATGCCATCTTTGCCGTCATCATCATGGCGGTCATTGGAACCATGATTCGCTCCCGGCTGCAGACGCTCGACGTGCGGCAGCTCACCTCGTTGCGTGGATGACCGCGTCATGAACGCCTCGCTCCTGCTCGTTGTGCTCGTCGCCACTCCGCTGGTTGGCAGCGCGTTGACCTTCGCTGCGTCGTTTCTCGGCTCCAGGCTGGGTCCGTTGGTCGCCGAAAGCGTTCACGTCATCGCGATTTCAATCATCGCCTTCGTCTGCGTTGTTCTGGCCGCAACCGTGCTGGCGGACAATCACGTGTTCGCGTTCGGCCGCTGGCTCTACCTCGACCCGTTTGCCGCGATCTTGGTGGGGCTGATCGGCGTCGTCGGCCTGCTGACCGGCATTTATTCGCTCGGCTATCTGCGCCACGATCTCGCCTCAGGCACGATCGGCCCCGCCAAGCTGTGCTCCTATTACGGCTTCTTCGACCTCTTCTTGTTCACCATGCTGTGGACCGCGACCGCCAACAACATCATCATGATGTGGGTCGGGATCGAGGCAACGACCCTGGGTTCGGCGTTCCTGGTCGGGTTCTATGGCCAGCGTGCGTCGCTGGAAGCAGCGTGGAAATACGTGATCATCTGCACGGTGGGCGTGGCCTTCGGGCTCTACGGCACTGTTCTGGTCTACGCCGAGGCCTCTGCCGTGCTGCCAAACCCGGGCGAAACCTCGTTATGGACGGTGCTGATCGATCACGCCGCCTCGCTCGACCCCGGCGTGATGCGTCTTGCCTTCGTCTTCGTGCTCGTCGGCTTTGGCACCAAGGCCGGCCTCTTTCCCATGCACGCCTGGCTGCCCGATGCGCACAGCGAAGCGCCCAGCCCTGTCAGCGCGCTGCTGTCCGGCGTGCTGGTCAATTGCGCGTTGTTCGTCCTGATCCGCTACACCGCGATCACGACCGCCGCAACGGGACCCGGCCTGCCGCATGCTCTGCTCTTGGTGCTCGGAACCTTGTCGGTTGCCGTCGGCTCGCTGCTTATCTTCGTGCAGACCGACCTCAAACGTCTCCTGGCATACAGCACGACCGAGAATATCGGCCTGATAGTTCTCGGCTTCGGTATCGGCGGCCCGCTCGGTGTGGCCGCAGCAATTCTGCAGATGATAAACCACAGCATCACCAAGACGCTGCTGTTCTGCGGCTCCGGCAACGTGCTGATGAAGTACCGCACCCGGGACCTGCGCAACGTCAGGGGATTGACGGCGATCGCGCCGGCAACGGGACTGCTGCTGGGCGCTGGCGTGTTTGCCCTGTGCGGCGTACCGCCGTTCAATATTTTCGTCAGCGAATTCATGCTGGTCAGCGCCGGGCTAGGCGCCGGCTACGGCTGGCTGATGGTGATCTGCCTGTTGTTGCTGACGATCACGTTTGCCGCACTGTTGCGCTTCGTCGGCGGCTCCTTGCTCGGGCCGCGACCGAAGGACGTCGCGCCCGGCGATGTCGGCACCATCGAACTCGTTCCGATGCTGGCGCTCGGTGCCCTGGTCGTGATGCTTGGCATCGCCGTCCCGCAGCCGGTCGCACGCATGGTCGCAAATGCGACGAGCGTCGTCCTGCAAACGACTCCCCCGGCCGCGGTCGCGCGTGCCCCCTGGCAGGCCGGAGCAGAACTCGCCGCGCGTGAGAAGTGAGGAGCGAGAGAATGTTGGCATCGACCGCAGCAAGAAGTGGCACCTCTCATGTGGCGGCGTTGCGCCGGAAGCTGCCGAATTCCGTGCTTGATGAGTCCTGGCAGACACCGGCCCAGGTGACCGTCACGGTCACGCGCGAGGCGCTGCCCGAAGCAGTGGAGGCGCTCTATTACGGCCGCGACGGCTGGCTGTCGGTCGTCGTCGGCAGCGACGAGCGCAAGCTCAATGGCAATTTTGCCGTCTACTATGTGCTTTCCATGGAGGGTGCGGAGAAGAGCCACGTGGTTCTGCGGTCGCTGGTGCCGCCCGACAGCATGGAATATCCCTCGGTGACGCCGAGAGTGCCGGCCGCTGTCTGGGGTGAGCGCGAGGTGCGCGACATGTTCGGCATGCACCCGGTCGGCCTTCCCGACGAACGGCGCCTGGTGCTGCCTGACGACTGGCCCGATGATCTCTATCCGTTGCGCAAAGACGCCATGGATTACCGGCTGCGGCCGGACATCACGGCGGATACCGAAACCTATGAATTCAGCAATGCGGCGAAATCGGAGACGACGGAAGTGCCGCTCGGCCCGCTGCACATCACCTCCGACGAACCAGGCCATTTTCGTCTGTTCGTCGATGGCGAAGACATCATAGATGCCGACTACCGCCTGGCCTATGTCCACCGCGGCATGGAGAAGCTCGCCGAAACCCGTATGGGCTACAACGACGTGACGTTTCTGGCTGACCGGATCTGCGGCATCTGCGGTTTTGCCCACAGTGTGGCGTTTGCCGGTGCCGTAGAGAACGCGCTCGACATCCACGCGCCGCCGCGCGCGGGCACTATCCGCACCATTCTGCTCGAGGTGGAGCGCCTGCACAGCCATCTGCTCAATCTCGGCCTGGCTTGTCACTTCGTCGGTTTTGATACGGGTTTCATGCATTTCTTCCGCGTCCGCGAGAAATCCATGGAACTAGCGGAACTGCTGACCGGCTCGCGCAAGACCTATGCCTTGAATCTGATCGGCGGCGTGCGCCGTGACATATTGGCCGAGCAGAACACCCGCACGCGCCAGCTGATCGGCGAACTGCGCAGCGAGGTTACGCGGCTGGTGGATATTCTCCTCAGCACCGGAAATATGCGCCAGCGGCTCGAAGGTGTCGGCTTGCTGGACCACAAGGTGGCGCGCGACTACAGCCCGGTCGGCCCGACCGTGCGCGCCAGCGGCCATCGTCGCGATGTCCGCATCGACCATCCTTACGCAGGCTATGCGGGCGTAGCTGTGGGCCAGCATGTGCTTGAGGCGGGCGATGTGCTGTCGCGCACCATGATCCGCGCGCAGGAGTTTTTCGATTCGATTTCGATCATCGAGCACTGCCTGGACAACGCGCCCGGAGGTCCAATCCTGGTCGAGGGCTTCACTTACAAGCCGTACAGTTTTGCGTTGGGTTACACCGAGGCGCCACGCGGCGAGGATATCCACTGGTGCATGCTGGGGGACAACCAGAAGGTCCATCGCATCCGGTTTCGCGCCTCGAGCTACAACAACTGGCCGGCGCTGCGTTACATGCTGAGAGGCAACACCGTCTCCGACGCCCCGATCATTATCGCCAGCATCGACCCGTGCTATTCCTGCACGGACCGCGTCACCGTCGTCGATGTGCGCAGGCGTAGTGCAAGCGTGGTCCCCTACAGTGAAATGGAGCGCTACAGCCGGGAGAGGACCAACTCGCCGCTGAAATGAAGGCTTCGCCATGTTCAAGCTGCTCAAGGAAGTTTTCCGCACCGGCAACGCAACGGTCCGCTATCCGTTCGCGCCGCTGCCGGCGACGCCGAACTTTCGCGGCAAGCCGCAGTTCGATCCCGAGCGCTGCATTGCCTGCGGCGCCTGCGCCATCGCCTGTCCGGCGAATGCGCTGTCAATGGCGACGGATATTGCGGCGGGCGAGCGCATCTGGGAGATTTGTTTCGGCCGTTGCATATTTTGCGGCAGATGCGAGGAGGTTTGTCCGACGCAGGCGATCGCTTTGTCGCCGGAATACGAACTCGCGGTCATGGAGCGGGCCGACCTGTATCAGACGGCGGCATTCCGTCTCACCACCTGTCGGGTATGCGGTACGCCGTTCGCGCCGAAGAAGGAAATCGAGTATCTTATTTGCGTGATGCTTGGTCAGTCCGGAGCGTCCGAGGCGCGCCGCGAGGAGTTGCGCGCCCGGCTGGAGACGTGTCCGGCCTGTAAGCGTACACTTGAAGCTGCGAAGGGGACCGGCTTTGAAGGTTGGCGCCAAGATGAGGACATGACGCTCGTTCGGGAAGTCGATTACGGCACGCCGCCCACCAAGGGGGAGAGGCAAGTCACGCTCACCATCGACGGCTCGGTCGTGAGCGTGGCCGAAGGCACGTCTATCATGCGCGCGGCGACGGAAGCGGGTATCGCGATACCGAAGCTTTGCGCCACGGATTCCGAAAGGCCGTTCGGTTCATGCCGGCTCTGTGTGATCGAGATCGATGGCCGCGCGGGCACGCCGGCTTCCTGCACCACGCCGGTCGCCGAAGGCATGGTGGTGCGAACCCAGACCGAACGCCTGCAACGGATTCGCCGCGGCGTGATGGAGCTCTATCTTTCCGATCATCCCCTCGAGTGCCGCAACTGCACCGCGAACGGTGATTGCGAATTGCAGGACATGACGCTTGCCTTCGATCAACGTGAGACACGATTTGGCGTCGACGGCGCTAACCATCTGCAAGCGGGGAAGGACGAGTCCAATCCCTATTTCACCTTCAATGCTGCGAAATGCATCGTCTGCTCGCGCTGCGTGCGGGCTTGCGAAGAGATTCAAAGCACATTCGCGCTGACCATTTCGGGCCGCGGGTTCCGTTCCAGAGTGGTTGCGGGAATCGACGAGCCCTTCCTGGCGTCCGATTGCGTATCGTGCGGGGCGTGCGTGCAGGCATGCCCGACGGGGGCTTTGATTGAGAAGACCGTGATCGCCGCGGGCAGGCCGCAGCATTCGGTGGTCACGACATGCGCCTATTGCGGCGTGGGATGCAGCTTCAAGGCGGAGATGCTCGATGGCGAACTGGTGCGCATGGTGCCCTATAGGGAGGGCAAGGCGAACCGGGGACACTCATGCGTCAAGGGCCGCTTCGCCTGGGTTTATGCCACGCACAGGGACCGCATCCTGAAGCCGATGATCCGCGAGAGGATCAGCGATCCCTGGCGGGAAGTGAGTTGGGAAGAGGCGATCGGGCGCGCAGCCTCGGAATTTCGCCGCATCCAGAGGGAGTACGGCCGCGGCGCGATCGGCGGCATCACATCGTCGCGTTGCACCAACGAGGAGACTTTCCTCGTGCAGAAATTGGTGCGCGCCGGTTTTGGCAACAACAACGTCGACAACTGCGCCCGCGTCTGCCATTCGCCGACGGGTTACGGTCTCAAGACGGCCTTTGGCACCTCGGCCGGCACTCAGGATTTCGATTCGGTTGAGCATGCCGACGTGATCATGGTGATCGGGGCCAATCCGACCGACGCCCATCCGGTATTCGCCTCACGGCTCAAGCGGCGGCTGCGCGAAGGCGCCAAGCTCATCGTCATTGATCCCCGCGGCATCGATCTGGTGCGCGCCCCCCACGTCAAGGCGGTGCATCACCTCGCGCTCCGACCGGGTACCAACGTAGCGGTCCTGACGGCGCTGGCCCATGTAATCGTCAAGGAAGGTCTGCTTGACAAGAACTTCGTGCGACAACGCTGCGAAAATTTCGAGAAATGGGCCGCCTTCGTCCGCGAGGAGCGCAACAGCCCCGAAGAGGTGGAAAAAATCTCGGGCGTACCTGCCGGCACAATCCGGGCGGCGGCGCGCCTCTACGCCACCGGCGGTAACGGGGCGATCTATTACGGGCTCGGTGTCACCGAACACAGCCAGGGCAGCACGGGCGTGATGGCGATTGCCAATCTGGCCATGGTGACGGGCAACATTGGCCGTCCGGGCGTGGGGGTGAATCCCCTGCGCGGTCAGAACAACGTGCAGGGTTCCTGCGATATGGGCTCGTTCCCCCACGAATTTCCGGGGTACCGGCACGTATCCGACGACGCCGTTCGCGCCACGTTCGAATCGTTATGGGGTGTCGCGTTGGACGCGGAGCCGGGGCTGCGCATTCCCAACATGCTCGATGCCGCGCTCAACGGATCGTTCAAGGGTCTGTACGTCCAGGGCGAGGACATCGCCCAATCCGATCCTGATACGCATCACGTAGCGGCAGGCCTTGCCGCCATGGAATGCGTGGTGGTGCACGACCTCTTCCTCAACGAGACCGCCAACTTCGCGCATGTCTTCCTTCCGGGCTCCACCTTTCTGGAGAAGGACGGCACTTTTACCAACGCCGAACGGCGCATCAACCGTGTGCGCAAGGTGATGGAGCCGAAGAGCGGCTATGCGGATTGGCAGATCACGCTCAATCTGGCCAAGGCCATGGGCTATCCCATGGAATACAGCCATCCCTCCGAGATCATGGGCGAAATCGCGCGAACAACGCCGAGCTTTGGCGGAGTATCCTATGACAAGCTGGAGGCCTTGGGTTCGGTGCAGTGGCCGTGCAACGACAAGGCGCCGTCCGGCTCGCCCGTGATGCATGTGGAAGGGTTCGTGCGCGGCAAGGGCAAGTTCGTCATCACCGAATATATCGCGACCGACGAAAAAGCCAGTTCTCACTTCCCGCTGCTGCTCACCACGGGACGTATCTTGAGCCAGTATAATGTCGGCGTTCAGACGCGGCGCACGGCCAATATCGTGTGGCACGAACGGGACCAGTTGGAGATCAATCCGCTCGACGCCAGAGAACGCCGCATCCGCGAGGGCGACTGGATCAACCTGGTAAGCCGTTCGGGCGCCATTAGCCTGCGCGCTCACATCACCGAGCGCGTGTTGCCTGGCGTGGTCTACACGACCTTCCACCATCCCGAAACCCAGACGAATGTCGTTACCACCGACTATTCCGACTGGGCGACCAATTGCCCCGAATACAAGGTCACGGCCGTAGAGGTGATGCCGTCGAACGGCCCCGACGGACCGCCGAAGGAAGCCAGGGAGCGAACGGACCGCGCGGGCAGTGTGGAGGCCCGGAAATGAGCCTGCCGCTTTCCATCTACCGGGCTCGGCGGTTGGCCTGGCACGGCGGGGAACTGAGCATGGGCGAACGATCCGTGCCGGAGGAAACGGCGGTGGCATTCACCTACAACCGGCTCACCCAGGCCGTCATGATGGCGACGCCGGCAGATCTCGAGGATTTCGCAATCGGCTTCAGCCTGACGGAAGGCGTCGTTGCCGCGCCCGAGGAGATCGAGGCACTGGACATCGTGCCGACGGCGCTCGGAATCGAGCTGCGCATGGACGTCGCCCCACGGGCTGCTCACGTCGCCGCGGAGCGCCGGCGCACCGCGGCGGGGCCGGTCGGCTGCGGCCTTTGCGGCATGGAGAGTCTGGAGCAGGCAATGCGCGCGGTCCCGCACGTGGTTACCAACCACAAGTTTCCGGCACAATCGGTTGCCGCGGCCGTGGCAGCGCTGCCGGCGCATCAGAAGCTCAATCACGACACACGGGCGGTCCATGCCGCCGCCTATTGGGAGCCAAACGCGGGGCTGTTGGCGCTGCGCGAGGACGTCGGCCGCCACAATGCGCTCGACAAGCTGGCCGGCGCGCTGGCTCGCGGCTCCAAGCGGGCGGATGACGGGATCGTGGTTCTCACCAGTCGCCTTTCCGTGGAGCTCGTGCAGAAGGCGGCAGCCATGGGTGTGTCGGTGCTCGTCGGTGTTTCCGCCGTCACGGCCCTGGCGCTGCGGGTGGCAGAAGAGGCCAACATCACATTGATAGGGATCGCGCGCGACGACGGGTTCGAGATATTTGCCCACGCGGAGCGCATCGAGGCGGTGCAACATGTCGCCTGACAAGCTCGTCTATATGGCCAACCAGATCGCCAAGTTTTTCGCGCACGAGGATGAAGCGCAGGCGGTCGCCGCCATCGCCGATCACCTGACGGCCTTCTGGGAGCCGCGCATGCGCGCCGCGATCCTGAAGCACGCCGCGAGCGGCGGCCATGGACTTGATCCGCGCGTGCGCCAGGCGCTCCAGCATGCGGCATTTCGCGGCGGCCGCGCCAACGCTGAGCGGCATGGATCACCGTAGCATCCCGCCACGGCGCCCTGGGCACCTGTTTCTCGTACGGCGCCTATTCCGTCGCCCGGAAGGCCCGAGAGACCATGCTCTAAGGGATAAGGACGGCGGCACCCGTCAATCGTCCGCCGCGCAGATCGGACAACGCCGTGTTTACCTCGGCGAGCCGGTAACGGGTCGTCTTGGTGTGGATCTTGTGCCGGGCGGCGAAGGCGAGGAATTCCTCGCCATCGCGCCGGGTGAGATTCGCCACCGACCGCAGGACGCGCTCTCCCCACAGTATTTCATAGGGGAACGACGGAATGTCGCTCATGTGGATGCCGCCGCAGACAACCGTGCCGCCCGGGCGCACGGCGCGCAGCGCCGCAGGAACGAGTTCTCCCACCGGCGCAAACAGGATCGCTGCATCGAGCGGCAGCGGCGGCCGCTCATCGGCAAACCCCACCCATGTGGCGCCCATGGAACGTCCGAAGGCTTTCGCCCCCTCATCTCCAGGACGCACGAATGCATACACGCTCTGGCCGCGGGCTTGCGCCACCTGGATCACAATATGCGCCGCGGCCCCGAAACCGTAGAGGCCGAGAGCCTGGCCGCTGCCGGCCATCATCAGCGAGCGCCAACCGATCAAGCCGGCGCAGAGCAGCGGTGCCGCCTCTTCATCGCCGTAATTGCCGGGAAGCGCAAAGACGTATCGTGCATCCGCCACGGTCTCGGTCGCGTAACCGCCGTCGATCTGATAGCCGGTGAACCGCGCATTGGGACAAAGATTCTCCTCGCCGCGCCGGCAGAATTCACACACCCCGCAGGTCCAGCCGAGCCACGGCACGCCGACGCGATCGCCGATCTTGAACCGCGCCACGCCGGCACCCAGTTCCACCACGCGCCCGACGATTTCGTGGCCGGGCACGACGGGAAGCCTGGGATGTGTGAGGTCCCCATCCACCACATGCAGATCGGTGCGGCAGACCCCGCAGGCCGAAACCGCAATCCGCACCTGTCCCGCGTCGCAAGGCGCGGGCGCGGTGCTGGCGGGCACCAGCGCGGTGCCTGCCGTCCGCAACACCATCGCCCGCACGGCCGTCAAAGTATGCCTTTGGCGTTGAGATGAGCGCCGAACCGCTTGTCCTCACCCTGGATATGGTGGGTGAGGAACTCGCGCAGGAACCGTAGACTCGAGACGCTGTCATGGCGTGCGATCTCCTGACGGAACTGCGTTGCCCTCAGCTTCAGCTGCTCGTGCATGGCGCGGTGGGCTGCCGCGCGGGGATAGTCGAAGTCGTCGAAGAACGCCTCTTCCCGCCGGCAGTGCGCGACGGTGTGCTCGATCAGCCAGTCGCAGCTCTTCTCCAGTTCTGCAGCGGGCGCCTCGCAGCACAATTCGTCATAGAGTTTGTTGAGGCCGTCGATCAACTTCTTGTGGTCATCGTCGAAGATCGCCACGCCGATGCTGTATTCATCGTTCCAGGTGATAAAGGCCATTGTCGCCTCCGGCCGCGGGCTTTCCCCGTCATAATACCGCAGACTTCGTCGAGCGGCGATGTTTCGCCAGCGTAAGTGGCGTGCGCGATTTGGCCACCTTATGGACGAAGTTGTACCGGGCCACATGGTAGCTGGGGTCGAACCCGTAGAAATTGAGCCGCATGCGCGAGAGTTCGGCGTCCCGGTATGATTGCAGTGGTCGCTCGACTTCGTCACGCGCGCGTCGCTGCCGCTTCATATCGACGCGCGCGCCGATGTCTGCGGCCATCGCTCGTGCTGCGGATCGGATGGCGGCCTCCGGCAGCAACCGGTCGACGAGTCCCAGGCGAAGGGCCTCGCTGGCCCCCATCGGCAGGCGCGCGGCCATCACCTGCGTGACCTTCGCGCCATCGAGCCGGTGAGGCAGGACATAAGTCCAGTATTCCGAGCCGTAGAGATTGCCCATGTCCTTGTAATGCGGATTGAGCACGGCGTGCTCGTCGGCCCACACCTCGTCGGCAGCCAGCGCCAGGAAGACGCCGCCCGCCCCCGCATTGGCGCGAAGAGCCGAAACGACGAGCCGGTCGGTGGTTGCCAGGATGTCCTGCGCGAGGTCGTCAATGGCGTTGATGGCGCGCCAGGATTCGTCGGCCGGACTGTCCGCCGCCTCGATCTGTCCGAGATGGATGCCGTTGGACCAGTAGTCCGGCCCTCCCATGAGCACCAGCACGCGCGTCGGCCGCTTGAGCGCCTCGGCATAGGCTACGCGCAGCGCGGCACAATGGGCGGGTGCCATGGCGCCGTTGAGGAAGGAGAAGTGGAGAAAGCCCACGTCACCTTCTTCCTCATAGAAGATGCGCTGCAGCCCGGCGGTCGAAGGCAGCGACGCGCATTCCTGCGCGAATACCTGCGTCGCCGGCAGCTTCAATGCCTGGTCCGCTTCCAGGCGGACATGGCCGATCCACACCGCACCGTCCGTTGTGATGCGCGCCACAGCCTCACCGCAGCGCGCAACCACACTGCCTGAGCGGCCGTCGAAACCGGTCGCGGGATGGGCGTCGAACAATCGCACAGGGCGGCCGAACAGTACATCGCGCACGCCGGGCGTGCCGTCGGCGCTGCGGATCTTGCGCAGCACCGCCTGTGTGGTGTCGCGGCTCCAGTCGATGGCGCGGTCGGCCTGCCGGCACAACGGCCGCGCTGGCAGCAAAGGAACGTGCGTCGGCGTGTCACCGGCGGCGATGCGGGCCAGGGCTTCTGCTACGGCCTCCACCGCAGCCCGCGTGACCTCGCGCCGATAGAGACTCGACTTGGTCGCCTGGCGCATCGCGAAGCGCGCCGACGCCCACACCGGTCCCGCGTCCATCTCGGCCTGCGCCTCTAGCACGGTGACGCCCCATTCTTCAGCGTCCTGCAGGATCGCCCAGTCGAGCGCCGATGGTCCACGATCGCTTACCGGGCCGGGATGCACGATCAGGCAGCGATGCTGACCCCAGATGTCCGCCGGAATGGCGCGCTTGAGGAACGGCGCCAAGATCACATCCGGCCTGAACAGGGCAACGGCGTCGCGGCTGACGTCCTCGTTGATGTCGAATTCGACCGACACGTCATGGCCGCGTTCGCGCAGGTCCACGTGCAGACGCTGCGTCAGGCTGTTGAAGCTGTGGGTCAGGAGCAGGATGCGCATCAGCAGATTCGGGGAAGCTGCTCGCCGGACAGCCAGTCGACGACCCGGCCGCCGCCGAACGAGGTCGTCATCTGCACGAAGCGGTGGGCGTCCACGGTGGCCTCGCCGATGATGACTGCGGCGCGCCCTAGGGGATGCGCTCGCATGGCGGCCAGCACGGCTGCGGCTTTTGCCGGCTCGACGATGGCGACGAGTTTGCCTTCGTTCGCCACATAGAGCGGGTCGAGGCCCAACAGATCACAGGCCGCCGCTACCGCGGGCCGGATCGGGATACTGTCTTCGGCAATCGTGAAGCCGATATCGGACGCTTGGGCGAATTCGTTCAACGTTGCTGCCAGCCCGCCGCGCGTGGGGTCGCGCATGGCCCGCAATCCGCCCACCGCCACCATCGCCGCCACCAGGCCGTGCAGCGCCGCCGAATCCGACTCGATGTCGGTTTCGAAGCTCAGGTTCTTACGCTTTGACATTACGGCCACGCCATGATCGCCGATGGTGCCCGACAACAGGACGCGGTCGCCGGGCCGGATCTTGTCCGCCGACAGGTCCACGCCGTCGGGAACGGCGCCAACGCCCGTCGTGGTGATGAAGAGGTCGTCGGCCTTGCCGCGCTCGACCACTTTGGTGTCGCCGGTGATGATGGGGACGTTGGCCTGGCGCGCCGCGGCGCCCATGCTGTCGGCGACGCGCTTGAGGTCCGCCAGCGCGAAGCCTTCCTCGATGATGAACCCGGCCGACAGGTACAGCGGGCGCGCACCGGCCATCGCCAAGTCGTTGATGGTGCCGTGCACCGCCAGCGAGCCGATATCGCCACCGGGAAAGAAGATCGGCGACACGACATAGCCGTCGGTCGACATCACCAGTCGTCCCGATGCGGCGAAAGCCGACTGGTCGTTGCCCTTTGCCAACCATTCGTTGCCGAAGGCTTCATGGAACAGGCCGGCGATAAGCTGGTTCATGGCGCGCCCTCCCGAACCGTGGGAGAGATCGACCCGGCCGCCCTTGATGTCGAGCTTGCGCTGCTTGACGGTCATGCCGCGCGTCCGTCGCGGAAGCGGCCATAGGTCCAGTGCGCCGCACAGGCGCCTTCCGCCGAGACCATGCAGGATCCCATCGGCGCTTCAGGCGTGCAGACCGTGCCGAACAGCTTGCAGTCTTGCGGCTTCTTCACGCCGCGCAGAATGGCGCCGCATTCGCAGGCTGGGTTGTCGGCGGCCCGGATGTCCTCCATCGCGAAGCGCCGCTCGGCGTCGAAGGCTCCATACCCGTTCTTGAGCCGTAGGCCGCTGTACGGCACCAGGCCGAGGCCGCGCCATTCGAAACTCTTGCGCAGTTCGAAAACGTCGGCCACGTCGGACTTGGCCCTTTCATTGCCCTCGGGCTTCACGGCCCGCACATACTGGTTCTCGACCTCGGCGCGCCCGTCATTGACCTGATGCACCAGCATCAGGATGGCCTGCATCACGTCAAGCGGCTCGAAGCCGGCGATTACGACGGGCTTGGCGAATTCCTCGGCGAAGAAGGTGTAGGGCGCGCTGCCGATCACGGTCGAGACATGCGCCGGCCCGATGAAGCCGTCGATGGTGACACGGCCCAGCGCGCGGACATCCGGGCTCTCCAGGATGCTCTGGATCGCCGCCGGCGTCAGCACGTGATTGCAGAAGATCGAGAAGTTCGAAAGCCTCTTCGCCGCCGCCAGCTTCACGGCGAGTGCCGTGGGAGGTGTCGTCGTCTCGAAGCCGATGGCGAAGAAGACGACCTGCCGTTCCGGTTCCGCTTCGGCGATGGCGAGCGCGTCGAGCACGGAATAGACCATGCGGATGTCGGCGCCGGCGGCCTTGGCCTTGATCAGCGAGGCGCCGCCCGAGCCCGGCACGCGCATGAGGTCGCCATAGGTGCACAAGGTCAGGCCATCGCGCCCGGCCAGGCCGATGGCCATGTCCATGCGGCCTACAGGAAGGACACAGACGGGGCAGCCGGGACCGTGGATCATGCGGACGTTGGGGGGCAGCAGGTCCTCCAGGCCGTAGCGCGAGATGGCATGGGTGTGCCCGCCGCAGAACTCCATGAAATGATAGCGGTTTTCGAAACGCGCATCAGCGGCGATCTGCCGGGCGAGCCCTCGAGCCAGCCGGCCGTCCCGGTATTCCTCGGCGTGCTTCACGGGGGCCCGCCGTCCGCGCCCTGGCGCGCGGCCGCCTCCTGCAGCAGAGTAAGGGTTCTACGGGCTTCCCCTTCGTCGATCAGGGTCAAGGCAAATCCCACGTGCGCCAGGACGTAATCGCCGGGGCGGGCATCAGGCACATAGGCGAGGTTGATGGGCTTGACGATGCCGCCAAAATCCACGCGCCCGGTCCTCGTCAGAGGGTCGCCGTCGGTCATATCCAGGATCCGGCCGGGTATCGCTAGGCACACGTCTCTGTTCTCCTTGAACGATTCCTATAGCGCGGGCCCTTGCGGAAAGCATCGCTGGCCGGCGCGACAAAGAAGTAGCGATCAAGCATCATCGTAAAGAAAGAGCCCGAAACCCGCGGCCTGGCGACAGCTTCGGGCCTGGCAATTTCCGGGGTGGCAGCCTCAAGTGCCGGAGACTCCTTGAGGATCCGGCATATTCAAGGATTCCGGGCGTTTCAGCGGCTTGACTCATATCGCTGTCATGCAAGAATGAAAGCGCTGTCATATGGCGGGGACTTTTGGGGGCAGTGGTGCCGCCGCGGGTAGAAGATAATGGTCGACAACAACGCCTGGGCCGCGCGCTTCCGCGCCGAGCTCGAGGGCAACATACTCCCCTACTGGCAGCGGACTGTGATCGACCGCCGCCGCGGCGGCTTCTTCGGCGAAGTCGACAGCAGCGGGGCTGTGCACCCCGAGGCGCCGCGCGCCTCCGTCATCAATACCCGCATCTTGTGGACCTTCTCGGCCGGCGCGCGCCGGCTCGACCCTGCCTATCGCGACACGGCTGATTGGGCTTACGACGCCGTCGCCACCCGCTTCTGGGACGAGGCCTTCGGCGGTCTGTATTGGCTGATCGATCCGGCAGGCCGGCCGCTCTCCGACCGCAAGCAGATCTACGCCCAGGCCTTCGGCATCTACGCCCTGGCCGAGCACCACCGGGCCACCGGGGAGGGCGCCAGCCTCGCTCTGGCGCGGCGCCTATTCGGCCTCATCGACGAGCACAGCCGCGATCCGGCCAACCTCGGTTATGTCGAAGCTCTGGGCCGCGACTGGAGCGCGCTTGCCGACATGCGGCTGAGCGACAAGGACATCAATTGCCCCAAGTCCATGAACACCCACCTGCACGTGCTGGAGGGCTACACCAACCTGCTGCGCGTCTGGCGCGATCCGCTGCTGGTGGCGCGCCACAAGGAACTTCTGCAGGTGATGCTGGACCGCATCGTCAGCGGCGGACATTTCAAGCTCTTCTTCGACCAGGATTGGACATCGCTCTCCGATCACGTCTCCTTCGGCCACGACATCGAAGGAAGCTGGCTTCTGGTGGAGGCGGCCGCGATGGTCGGCGATGCGGCGCTCACCGCACAGACGCGAAAGGTTGCCCTGGCGATGGCCGACGCCGTGCTCGCCGAAGGCGTCGATGAGGACGGCAGCGTGTTCTTCGAAGCGGACGGGCACGGCAACCTGGTGGATGCCACCAAGCACTGGTGGGTACAGGCCGAGGCCGTCGTCGGTTTCTTCAACGCCTGGCAGCTGTCGGGCGAAGAAAGGTTCCTGACGGCATCACGCCGGGTGTGGGATTACATCGATGCCAGAGTGATCGACCGCGTGCATGGCGAATGGTATGCCAAGCTGACGCGCCGAGGCGTGCCGCTGACGGATGGCAGCGATCCCGACGCCTACATCGTCGGCCCCTGGAAATGCCCCTATCACAATGCCCGCCTCTGCTACGAGATGATGGGCCGACTTGGCGAAACCTGAGAGCGACTGCGATGAAGTACGGCTTTTTCGACGACGAGAACCGGGAATATGTCATCACGCGGCCCGACACGCCGCTGCCCTGGATCAACTACATCGGCTGCCAGAACTATTTCGGCATCCTGTCGGCCACGGCGGGGGGCTATTCCTATTATCGCGACGCCAGGTTGAGGCGCATCACGCGCGGGCGCTACAACAACGTGCCCCAGGACATGGGCGGCCGCTACATCTATCTGCGCGACAACGGGAACGGCGACTACTGGTCGCCCAGCTGGATGCCGACGCAGTCCAAGGTCGAGGATTTCACCTGCCGGCACGGCATGGGCTACAGCATCATCAGCTCGAGCCATGACGGCATCGCCGCCTCCACGCGTTATTTCGTGCCGCTCGACGAGACGCTGGAGATCTGGCAGCTGACGCTGACCAACCACCGCGCCGAGGCCGCCGAGCTCTCTGTGTTCTCGGCGGTCGAGTTCTGCCTGTGGGACGCGCTCGACGATTCCACCAATTTCCAGCGCAACTTCTCGACCGGCCAGGTGGAGATCGACAACGACGTCATCTACCACAAGACCGAATACCGCGAGCGGCGCGACCATTTCGCCTGGTTCGCCTGCTCCGAGAAGCTCGCCGGCTTCGACACGCAGCGCCAGTCCTTCCTCGGCCCCTGGCGGGGCTGGGACAAGCCCGTCGCCGTCGCCGAAGGCAAGAGCGGCGACTCCGTCGCCCATGGCTGGCAGCCCATCGGCTCGCACCACGTGAAGGTCGCGCTCAAGCCGGGCGAGACGAAGCAGATCGTCTTCGTGCTCGGCTATCACGAGAATCCGGTGGCGGAGAAGTTCGATCCGCCCGGCTCGCAGACCATCAACAAGAAGAGCGTCAGGCCCGTCATCGCCAAGTACCGCAACCGCGCCAATGTCGATGCCGCCTTCGCCAGGCTGAAGGACTATTGGGAGAGCCTGCTCGGCATCTGCCAGGTCGCCACCCCCGATCCGCACACCGACCGGATGGTCAATATCTGGAACGCCTACCAGTGCATGGCGACCTTCAACATGTCGCGCTCGGCGTCGACCTTCGAATCCGGCATCGGGCGCGGCCTCGGCTTCCGCGATTCCAACCAGGACCTGCTCGGCTTCGTGCACATGGTGCCGGCGCGGGCCCGCGAACGCATCCTCGATCTGGCGGCAACGCAGTTGCCGTCGGGCGGCGCCTATCACCAGTACCAGCCGCTGACCAAGAAGGGGAACAACGACGTCGGCTCGAACTTCAACGACGACCCGCACTGGCTGATTCTGGGCGTGGCCGCCTACATCAAGGAGACCGGCGACTGGTCGATCCTCGACGAGCCGGTGCCCTACGACAATCAGCCTGGCAGCGAAGAGCCGCTCTACGGCCACTTGAACCGCAGCTTCCGCTACACGCTCGACCGGCTGGGGCCGCACGGCCTGCCCTTGATCGGGCGCGCCGACTGGAACGACTGCCTCAACCTCAACTGCTTCTCCGACACGCCCGGCCAGTCCTTCCAGACCACCACCAACAAGGACGGCAAGGTCGCCGAATCCGTGTTCATCGCCGGTCTGTTCGTGGCCGCCGCCAAGGATCTCGCCGAGATCGCCGACCGCCGCGGGCGGAAGGCCGACGCCAAGGCCTGCCGCGAGGAAGCCGCCAGGATGGACGCCGTGGTGCGCCGCCACGGCTGGGACGGCGAATGGTTCGTGCGCGCCTATGACGATTTCGGCCGCAAGGTCGGCTCCAAGGAGTGCGAGGAAGGCAAGATCTTCATCGAGCCGCAGGGCTTCTGCGTGCTGGCGGGCATCGGCGTCGAGGACGGGCTCGCCCGCAAGGCGCTCGATTCGGTGAAGACGCACCTTCTCACCCAGCACGGCATCGTGCTGCAGCAGCCGGCCTATTCGCGCTACTACCTCGAGCTCGGCGAGATCTCGTCCTACCCGCCCGGCTACAAGGAGAATGCCGGCATCTTCTGCCACAACAATCCGTGGGTGATCATCGGCGAGACGGTGCTCGGCAACGGCGACGCCGCCCACGACTATTACAGCCGCATCAATCCGTCGGCGCGCGAAGGGATCAGCGACCTGCACAAATGCGAACCCTACGTCTATTCGCAGATGATCGCCGGGCGCGACGCGCCGAGCCACGGCGAGGCCAAGAATTCCTGGCTGACCGGCACCGCCGCCTGGAACTATTACGCCGTCACGCAATGGATCCTCGGTGTCCGCCCGGAATACGAAGGCCTGCGCGTGGCTCCGGTGGTGCCCCAGCGCTGGAAGGAATTCACGGCGACGCGCAAGTTCCGCGGCGTGACCTACAGGATCGCGGTGCGCCGCCACGGCGCGGGCAACGCGGTCAAGCTCACGGTCGACGGCAAGGCGGTGGCGGGCAATCTGGTGCCGCTGCCGAGCGACGGGCGCACCGAGGTGAAGGTCGAGGTCGTCATCGGCTAGGCGCGGGCTTCGCGTTTCTTTCTCCCCCGCCAAACGCGAATTCAATTCGGCGAATTTGGCGCCAGGCGATTGAATGCGCTCGACAATCGAGCGGCGGCGGGACTCAAGCTGCGCGACCTGGGCGAGCGCTTTGGCGACCTGGGCGTTCGCTTTCATCAACCGGGCGGCGGCATAAAGCGGGGTGAGACGGTCGCCTTTGCGGAAGTTGACGAGTTCTTCGCAGCGCGCGATGACGCCCGAGCCGATGTCGAGGTGCTCGGCGAGCCTGGCGACCGCGAGACGGTGAAGCTCTTCGTCGGATTTGCCGAGGGCGGACCGGGGGCGGGCGCGGCCGGCTCGCCGTCCGGCGGGGGCGCACTCGCTTGCGATTCCGACACACTTGCTATGCCGCCTTGGCCCGCGGCGGGGGCATGGTCGTTGCTCATGGCAAGGAAATGGGGAGCTGGAATAGGACTTCAAGTGGACAAATAGGACTATTTTGTCGCAGGCAGACAATTTTCATGGTTAACGGCTTTTGGCGCGTCGCCACGCGGGCCGCGGCTTGGCGATGCGCCCGTGCCGAGTTTGCTGTGATCGGGAAACTCGCGGGCGACGCATTGAATCGTCTGAGCCGTCGCTATCTTCTTGACAGTCGTCCCTCCATACAGAATCGTGAACCTTGGCCGCTTGATTGGAAGTTTGAGCGTTTCGACGACGTTTGAATCCAGAATCGCATAAGGAAGCCGCAGGTTGAGCTCGAATAGACGCGCAGTTCCGTTGACGGTCATCGGAACAAGATAACCGTCGGACGTGCGTGTCAGATCGAGCCATAATCCCGTCAGCTTTTTGCAGTCGTCAGCTCGGGTCGGCGTTGAAAAGAACGCCGCGAGTGTCAAGACCGCGCATACCGCTGCACGTAGTGTCATCAGACCCCCCAATTTGGCAGACGATGCCATGCAAACATCGTGGGGAACGCGGGGACAGGAGCAATGATTCCTGTGCGATGGCGAAGTGCTCTGTCCTCACGTTCTCGGTCCGGACTGGCTTGTCGTCCGCGCGGTGCGGTTCAGACATGTTGCGCCGGCGCGCCCGCGATCCTACCACGTCAGGCTCCCATACCGCCCGTTGTCCCACGTCAGAGTGACATCGCCGTCGTCTCCGGCGTCCGTGATGCCGGTGGGATCGCCGGTCGTGGGAATGTTGAGAAAGCCGCGCCTTATCGCGCCAGGTTGACACGTGTCGATCACGTCCTGCACGTCGTCAAAGGCAAAGGCCCGGCCGCTGTCGCCGTTGACGCCGACGCACCAGCCTTGGCCGGCCGGACCGGAGCCCCAGTTGCGCGACAGCTCGGGATGAGCGGGATCGAATTGACTGTACGCAAAATAATAGCGGTCGCCCGTCAGGCTGTCTTCCGGATAGAGCGAGCGGCACTGGCCCGGCTCTATGTTGTACCATCCCCTGGAATGAACGCCGGCATTGTCGTTTCCCCACCACGCAACCGCCACGCTCACCACCACATTGGTGCCGTTGCAGATCTGCGGATGATCGAGCGTGGCGTGCGCGGGCGGCGCCGCGACGGGCGCGAACGCCAACACAAACACCGCCGTCCGCAAGGCGCGGCGGATTGCAATTGCCCAAACGCGCGCCACCGCCGCGCAAACCAAGCGTGAAAGCCGCATAGGACGTGATCTCCCCCTCGCCCGGTGCATATTACATCAGTTCACAGGTTGCGACACGTCATGGTCCGCGCATCACCGAACTGCCGGCGCGACCAGGCAGGCCAACGGCGGGGCGTCGGCAGCCAGGGCCTGCGCAAGCTGTCGAAGAATTCACCGCTGCGCCGACGCTCGTGCCGCATCGAAGGCCGCATGATAGGCGACCATGCCTCTTGCCGGCTCACCCGCGATCATCAAACGCAGGAAGTGCTGCGGCGGCACGCCCGCCAGCCGCAAGCCGGCGTCCTGCACGAAACCAAAACGGCCATAGTAGCCGGGATCACCGAGAACGACGCAGCCTTGCGCCCCCAAGGCACGCAGGCGGGCAATCCCTTCGGCGACGAGTGCGGCACCAATGCCCTGCTTATGCCGATCCGGGCGGACCGAAAGCGGCCCCAGCCCGTACCAGCCGCCGTCGCGACCATCGATCCTGACCGGCGAAAAGGCGATGTGGCCGAGCAACTCGCCGTCCTCGTCCACCACCAGAGAAACGGTCAGCATGGCGGCGGCGCGCAATGCGTCCACGATCGCGCCCTCGGTCCCCGACCTGTGCTCGGCCGTGGCAAACGCGGCCTGCACGACGTCGCGGATCGCGGTTCGATCGCCGGCCTGTTGGTCACGGATTTTCATTTCTCTCACCACTTGGGCCGGCCCTTTCACCGAGCATCGGCGACAGAAGAAGCGCCAGGCGCGCCACTTCCTGCCTGCCTTGCGCGAAACCGGCACGGGTGGCGCTTGCGGGTCGCCGGACCCATGTGCGGCCCCGGAATGTCAATAACATTTACGCTCTGGACGCCGCCAATCTTTCAACCCTGTAATGTTCCTTTACAGGGCCGCGCTTGCTGCCGTAGCGGACGGCTGAAGATGCACAGATGGTACACTTGTTGCTTGATCGTCCCCCGCACACATTGGTTGGGGGACACCCGATGAAAGTCTGGCCTTGCGTGATTGGCTTGGGGCTGCTCGCAGCCGCTCCGGCCTACGCTACGACGGTGTCGCAGATCGGCGGCGGTTACGATACGACCTGCGACCAGGATCCGATTTGTGCCGCTGCGCTGGCGGGCGGGGCGACCTTCTACGCCAACCTGGCAAACAGCCCGAGTGATATCGGTCCGGCAACGCCGTTCGTCTCGCCGGCGCATGGCTGGGACGATCCGAGCCTCTTCATCTACAATCTGACCGCGCACGACTTCACGAGCGCCCAGTTGCAGGGCTTGGGTTACCAGGGCGCGAACAACGGCGTGCTGCAGCTGGCCCCGGGCTTTCCGACGACGATCCTGGCCAATTCGGTCTACCAGTATTCGTGGCCGGATTATCCCAACGGCGCCTATTGCGGATTGGGGGCGGGAGAATTGTTCGCCTACGACTACGACGATACCTATGGCTGCACCGGTTCGGCCCAGCCCGGCAACGTGTCCTTGCTGTTCTCGGCGATGTGGAATGGCCAGGCGATCACCACCACGCCGTTCAGCCCGAACAGCAACATTTCGGGCACCTTTGTCGGTTTCGAAGGTCTCGATCCCAACGGCTATGCGGAAACCGCCTATGACGACCACAACGGCGCGCCAAACGGCTACCTGGCAAACATCGTCGTCGGGTCGTCGTCCTTCAACGTGCCTGAGCCGATGACCTTGTCGTTGTTCGGTTTCGGCTTGGCCGGCGCGGCAGTCCTGCGCCGTCGCCGCAAGGCCGACAAGGCCGCCTGACGCAACCGACGATGGGCATGCGAAAGGGCCGCCCGGCACGGGCGGCCCTTTGTCGTTGCGCGATGCCTGCTACAGCTGGGCGTCGACCCGCGGCACCGGCGTGATGTTGTCGGAATCCGGATAGGCCTTCTTGAGGTGGCTCAGCCAGGTGACCCACAGGATCAGCGAGGTCGCCACCACGATGGCGAGCGCGATCTCTGCCCGCTGGTATTCGCGGATCACCACATAGACCGGCATGGCGACCAGCGCCGTCTGCCAGACGACGCCCACCACGATGTTGAACATGTCGCGGAAGAAGTCGGGATTTGGCCTGAAGGCGGGATCCTCGGCCTGCACCGCCTTCAGCACCGGTCCCCAGAAGCCCCAGGGCCGCGTGCGCTTGTAGAAGGCCTTCAGCACCTCCATGTCCTCGGCCTTCGACAGCCAGGTGCCGACGAAGCAGCCGACGAGCGACGCCGCCAGGATGAAGGGGAACCAGAAGAAGGCCGACGGCAAAGTCGCCAGCGTGACGACCGCGGCGTGCAGCGCGGGCATCGCGGCGCTGGCGGCGAGGATCTCGGCCTGCCACGGCCCGGCGAAGGGCAACAGCACCACCATGGCGACGCCGATGCCCGTCGCCATGCCCCAGAAATAGCCGAAGCCGTTGAAGCGCCACCAGTACCACTTGATGACGTTGGCAGCGGCGTAGCCGCCCCACAGCCCCGACACGATCCACTGCACCACGTCGTTGATCGAAGCGACGAACCAGCCGATGGCGATGCCGAAGGCCACCACCGAGAACGACGCCACATAGGAGAGCTTGACGCACAGCCGCTCGCTGGCGTTGGGGTTGATGAAGCGGCGGTAGATGTCGTTGACAATGTAGGGCGGCGCCGCGTTCACCGTGGCGGCGAGGTTCGACATGAAGGCGGCGAGCAGCCCAGCCACCGTGATGCCGAGCAGCCCCGCCGGCACGAAGCGCGACAGCGCGTCGGGCAGCACCTTTTCGAAGTCCATGTTGACGCCCATGGCGCGGATGTCGCTGTTGTAATAGACGAGCGCCAGGATGGTGAGCCCCGCCACCATGAAATAGCGCGGCACGTTGAGCACGACGTTGACCACCGCGCTCATCATGCAGGCCTCGCGCGGATTGCGCGTCGACAGGATGCGCTGCATGTCGTAGTTCGGCGCCGGGCCGGCGGCGGCCACGATGAAGCCCTTGAACAGCAGCATCATCCAGAGGAAGCCGAACAGCGAAAAGCCGTCCTGGATGATCTTGGCGTTGGCCGCCGGCAGCTGCTTGGACCAGTCGAGTCCGGTCTGCCAGCCGAAGAAGATGTTGTCCCATCCCGCCGGCACGAAATGATGCAGCGTGCCCGGCGACACCTGGTTCATGGCGATGAGGCCGATGGCGACCGAAGCGATCGACAACAGCGTGAACTGCATCACCTCGGTGATCACCACGCTGAACATGCCGCCCTTCACCACATAGAAGGTGGTGATGCCGACCAGGATCAGGGCGTAGATGTTCTCGTTGGCGCCGGCATCGGCGGTGAAATGCCAGGGCAGGAAATCGACCGCGAACTTGCCGATGCCCTTGAATCCGTAGCTCAGGAAGCCGATGACGCTGACCAGGGCGAAGACGACGACGATGAGATGCGACAGCTGCGCCCCCAGCCCGTCGCCGAAGCGGATCTTGATCCATTCCGCGCCGGTGGTGACGCCCGACCGTCTCAGCCAGCCCGACAGATAGACCATCAGGAAGATCTGGTTGAAGACCGGCCACAGCCAGGGAATCCACACGCTCTTCATGCCGTAGATGAAGAGCCAGGTGACCAGGAGCATGGTGCCGGCGATGTCGAACATGCCCGAGGCGTTGGAGACGCCCAGCATGTACCAGGGCAAGACGTTGCCGCCGAGGAAGTACGACTTGGTGTCGCGCGAGGCGCGGTGCGAGACCCAATAGCCGACAAGCACGCTCATCGCGAGGAAGAAGACGATGATGCCGACATCGATGAGATGGAGATTCACGGACGTCCCCCCAAGGCGGTTGACCTGGATTATTCTTGTCGGCGAACCTTCCTGGAAGCTGACAGCGCTGTCAAGCGGTGCCTCGCGGGTTCGGTTTCCGGCGATGCGGCAGGCCAGGGCGTCTGCCGGGGGCGGCCCTGCAGCAACCGCGGAAACGGCCGAAAATACCGCATTCGAAGGTCATGTGGCGAGCGTCTCGCCTGGCCTCAGGGGCGCCAGGGCAAGCCGGGACAAGGGTTGGGAGAGATGACGACAACGCTTACTTCGCGACACTCCCGTCGTGGTCCGACGCTTCGTCGGAGGTGCCGTCCAGCAGCTCGCGGGATTCCTCGATCAGGCGTTTCGAGATATCGATGCGCCTCTGCAGATCGCAAATCGCCAGGTGCAGGGACCGTTGGCCCTCGCGCACGCTGAGCATCAACAGGCGGCGTTCTTCGACCAGTAATCCATGAGAGGACATGCGGGCTCCTGCTCTGAGCGGGAACGCGGGCACGGCGTGCCTCGGATGTCTCTCAAGCGCCAGCGCTCGTGGCGTTGCTGGCGACTGCGACAGCCCAGCACGCCCCCTCCGTGCACCTAGCGAATTATTCCGCACCCGGCCCTTTTTTGCATGCCGGGGCGGCATCAGCAGTGGCGGTGCGCTGCTGCTTTCGCCGCTTTGCCGGTTGTCCGGCGCTCCGGGACGGCGCCTCTGCGCACCGCGGTGCGTCCATGGCGGGAGAGAAGGAAGGACGTGCCTTTGCGGCGGTCGGATCGTGAATTGCGAATGCGTCCCAAACGCAAACCATGTGGAAGACCGCTTGCAAGCCATTGAAACCGGCCTATCATTCTGCCGGAACGCAACATGGGACGCGTTCGCAAGAAGCGTTGCGTGTTGGGGAAGAAAGGCGTCTTCTACACGTCCATCAGGGCCGGCGGCTGGCCGGAATCGGATCGGGGAATGGGCAGATGAGCAAACAAGCCGACAGGCAACCAGGCGACAGCATCGGCCGGCGCGCGGCCTTGAAGAGGATCGCGTTCACGGCCGTCGGCGTGGCCGCCGGAGCCGTCCTGGCAATCACGCCGCGCGAAGCGTGGGCCGGCTATGGCGTCAACGGCGACTATTCCGACAGCGGCGGCTACGGCGTCAGCGGCGATTATTCCGACAGCGGCGGCTACGGCGTCAGCGGCGACTATTCCGACAGCGGCGGCTATGGCGTCAGCGGCGACTATTCCGACAGCGGCGGCTACGGCGTCAGCGGCGACTATTCCGACAGCAGCGGCTATGGCGTCAGCGGCGACTACAGCGACGGTGCCTGAGCCTGCCCCTCGTATGGACGCCATGGTGCAAGCGCCGCGGCAGGTGCGGGCCGGCTGAAGCATGGCGACCCTGATCCTCAAGCCCACCGAGGCCTGCAACGCCGCCTGCGCCTATTGCGAAGTGGACCGCAAGGGCTGGCGCACCACCAAGATCATGCCGGCCGCGATTCTCGAACGGCTGTTCGAACGCATCAACGAATTCCTCGAGGAGCGTCCGGACGAGCGGCTGGAGATCGTCTGGCACGGCGGCGAACCTCTGCTTCTGGGCCCGGACTATTTCGAGAAGGCCTGCGCCTTCCAACAGGAGCATTGCGCGGCGACGCGCGGGCGCATCCGTCACACCATCCAGACCAATCTGACGCTGCTGACGCCCGCCTTCATCGCGGCCTTCCGCCAGCTCGGCATGAACAGCGTCGGCACGAGCTACGACCCGGTGGCCGGCGTGCGCCTCCTCAAGAAGGGCGAGAGCGGCGCCGCCTACAACAGGCGCTTCATGGAGGCGGTGACGCTCATCGAGCGTGAAGGATTCCGCTGGGGCGTGATCTGCGTCGTCACCAAGCTGTCGCTCGAGCGACCGCTCGACATCTTCCATTTCATGACCAATTTGGCGCCGGACGGCGGCGTCATGTTCAATCCCGTCAATGTCGAGAAGCCCGAGCACGACCACCTGAAGATCAGCGCCGAGGAATTCGCCGCCTTCCTGGGGGCAATCTTCCCCGCCTGGTGGCAGCATCGCGCGCGCTATCCCCGCGTCGAGCCTTTCCGCTCGCTGATCGGCAGCCTGCTGTCGGAGCGGCAGAACTACTACTGCAACGACGCGGGCAATTGCGCCAACACGCACTTCAATCTGGGGCCCGAGGGGCGCTGGTCGCATTGCGGGCGCTCCGCCGACTGGGGACTTCTCGACTACGGCACCATCGCCGAGCGCAGCATCTCCGAGGTGTTCTCGAATGCCGCGCGCGACGGGCTGCGCCGGCGCAACGAGGTGCTGTCAAACGGCGAATGCCGCGGCTGCCGCTGGTGGCGGGTCTGCCATGGCGGCTGCCCGCTCGACGGCCACATGAACACGGGCAGCCTCATGGGCCAGACGGGCTGGTGCCGGGCGCGGCGCGACTTCATCGAACGCACCGTCCTGCCCGTGACGGGAATGACGTTGCAGTGAAGCGGCTCTGAATATTCGCGATTCAGATCGTCGGCAGATGGCGATGCATCAGCCTCACCAGCTCGCCCTGGCCAGCTCGCCCTGGCCAGCTCGCCCTGGCGGTGCGTGGAGGTCTTGCGGAAGATGGCGGCGCGGGGCCGATCAGGAAGGACTCGCAGTCGCCGATGCAAGCCGCGCCACCAGTTCGGCGGCGAAGTGCGACAGCGTATCGTCGCGCGCCCCCATCACCACGATGCGGTCGCCGGGCCTGGCGAGGGCGATGAGCTTGTCGCCGCAGGCGGCGCGGTCGGGCAGGGCGAAGGCGGCGCGCCCACCCGCCGTTACGCCGGCCACGATGTCGCCGCTCGACACGCTGCGCTCCACCGTGCCCCCGAAATAGACGGGCTCGGGCATCAGGAGCACGTCGTCGGCGCCGAGGCCGCGCACGAAGCCGTCGATGAAGGCGTTCTTCATCAGCTTGAGCGGCCCGTAGCCGTGCGGCTGGAACATCACCAGGAGGCGTCCGGGGAAATCGTGCAGGGTGGCGAGCGAGGCGGCGATCTTGTCGGGATTGTGGGCGAAGTCGTCGATCACCGTGACGCCCCTGGCGCGGCCGGCCACTTCCATGCGCCGCTTGACGCCGGCAAAACCGCCGAGCGCCTGCGCCGCCTCGGAAAGCGGCACGCCCGCGGCGCGCGCCGCCCCCAGCGCCGCCAAAGCGTTCGCCACGTTGTGCCGGCCGGGCACCTTCAGCGCCACCGCCACGGTCGTGCCGCCTTCGCGCACCTCGAACGAGATGCCGTCGGGCGCCGGCACCACACGGCCGCCAAAGAGATCGGCGGCGGGGTCCTCCAAGCCATAGGTGATGGCGCGCCTGGCCTGGCCCCGGAGGGCGGCCGATTCCGCATTGTCGCGGTTGATCACGGCGACCTCGGCCTTGGCCACGAAGGCGGCGAACAGCGCGCGCAACTCGTCCATCGATTTGTGGTCGAGGGCGATGTTGTTGAGCACGGCGATCTTGGGGTCGTAGCGGGCGATCGAGCCGTCGCTCTCGTCCACTTCGCTGACGAAGAGGCCGCTGGCGCCCACCAGCGCGCTGGCGAACAGCGCCTGCGGCGTGACGAAGTTCTTCATCACGGCGCCGTTCATCACCGTGGGATCGCGCCCGGTGGCCGACAGGAGCCAGCCGATCATGCCCGTGGTCGTCGATTTGCCGCTGGTGCCGGCGACGCCGATGCTGCGCGGCGCGGCGTTGAAGAGCTGCGCCAGGAGCTCGGCGCGGATCATCAATGGGACGCCGAGCCGCCTCGCCGCCGCCACGTCGGGCACGGTGGATTCCACCGCGGCCGAGATCACGACCGTCATTCCGGGACGCACGCCGCTGCCGTCCTGGGGATGGAGCGCGATGCCCTGGGCCCGCAGATAGCCGAACTTCTCGCCCAGCCGGCCCTGGTCCAGCGCCCGGTCCGAGCCCGACACCGCCGCGCCCCGGGCCCGCAGGATCAGCGCCAGGGGCAGCATGCCGCTGCCGCCGATGCCGCAAAAGAAATAGTGTCTGTCCATGCTCATGGGCCAAGGTTATAAGGCCGTCGTGGCGGCAAGCAATTGGATGGTCACGCGGTGCCTGGGCTCGCACATTCGATCGCCGTCGTGGCGCCCGCCTCCCGGCTGACGCCCGAGCTCGCCGAGCGCGTGACGGCGCTGGCCAAGGCGCATTACGGCGCGCGCCTGACGCTGTTCTTCCATCCGCAGTGCTTCCTGTCGGCGGGGCATTTCGCCGGCGACGATGCCGCCCGCCGCGACGCCTTCGTGGCGGTGGCCAACGATCCCGCCTATGACGCGGTGTGGATCGGCCGCGGCGGCTACGGTTCCTGCCGCATCGCCGCCGAGGCCGTGGCGGGTCTCGACGAGGTGGCCCGGCGCAAGACCTATCTCGGCTACAGCGACGCCGGCGCGCTGCTCGCCGCGCTCTACCGGCGCAGGATCGGCCGCGTCGTCCATGGTCCCATGCCGGCGGACCTGCTGCGCGACGGCGGCGCCCGCGCCGTGCTGCGCTCCCTGCGCTACCTCGTCGACGGCGCCCCCGACGCGCTCGAGCCGTCGCTGGGAGGCGGCAAGCCCGCCGCGGCGTTCAACCTCACCGTCCTCTCCAGCATCCTCGGCACGCCGCTGGAACCGGATCTTTCCGGCCATGTCCTGATGATCGAGGATGTCTCCGAGCACATGTACCGCATCGACCGCACCCTGTTTCATCTCGCCTCCACGCCCGCCATGCGGTCGGTGGCGGGCCTGCGTCTCGGACGCTGCAGCGACATCCCGGAGAACGATCCCGACTTCGGGCTGACGGCCGAAGAAGTCGCGCGGCACTGGTGCGGGGTGTCGGGTATCGCCTGGCTCGGCCGCGCCGATATCGGCCACGACGTCGAGAACAAGGTGGTGCCGTTCGGCTGAAGCCGCGCTTCGCCGACGCCGTCCTCGTCACGTGATTCAGTCTCACGCGCGTGGCGAAATCGCGGCAAAGTGATTCTCGCATGCAAGGCGAAACGAATTGTCGGTTTACGCGCGCGAGAAATGTGTTGGATTGGCGCGCTGCAAGCGGTCGCGATGCCTGCGGCCAATCGTGCCGTGACAAGCTGACCAATCGCGACGGCCACCATATCCGTTTGATCTCGTTCGCCTATTGAAGTCACCGCAGATGATGGAACCGCTATGCCGGATCGTCGCGCGCATTTTTGATCTTTCACAATGATTGCACGAGTCGTTCGGCCTCTTAAGCGCACACGATCGCGCGTTGTCATTCGGAGTGGACGTCTTGTTGCGTAAGTTGGATGAGAATTCCTGGCTCGACGCGTCCCAAGTGAAGCGCGTCCTTCAAATTCAAGACCACGGTGATAGCGCGCAGGCCCGCGACGTTCTGGCCAAGGCGCGTCTGTTGAAGGGCCTCAGTCTCGAGGATGTCGGCGTCCTGGTTTCGGCGGGCGATCCCCATCTCGTCGAAGAGATGTTCGCGACGGCGCGCGCCGTCAAAGAGGAGATCTACGGCCACCGCATCGTCTTCTTCGCTCCGCTCTACATCTCCAATATCTGCGGCAACGAGTGCACCTATTGCGCCTTCCGCAAGAGCAACAGCGGCCTGGTCCGCCACGCCCTTACCCAGGAAGAGATCGCCAGGGAGACCGAGATCCTCATCAACCAGGGCCACAAGCGCCTGCTGGTGGTGGCCGGCGAATCCAATCCCGGCGGCTTGAACTACATCCTCGACACCATCGCCACAATCTATTCGGTCAAGAACGGAAACGGCGAAATCCGGCGCGTCAACATCAACATCGCCCCCCAGGACACCGACACCTTCCGCGCCATCAAGGCCGCCGGCATCGGCACCTATCAATGCTTCCAGGAGACCTACGATCGCGAGGTCTATGCCAGGGTCCACCTGCGCGGCAGGAAGTCGGACTTCGATTGGCGCCTCTCGGTGATGGATCGCGCCATGGAGGCGGGCATCGACGATGTCGGCGTCGGCGTGCTGTTCGGCCTGGGCGACTGGCGGTTTGAGATCCTGTCTCTGATTCAGCACATCGCGCATCTCGAAGACGCCTTCGGCGTCGGCTGTCATACGATCAGCGTCCCGCGGCTGGAGCCGGCGCATGGCTCGGAGCTGGCCTCGTCGCCGCCCAACCCGGTTTCCGACGATGATTTCAAGAAGATCGTCGCCATCCTGCGGATGGCGGTGCCCTATACGGGGCTGATCATGACGACGCGCGAAACGCCGCAAATGCGCGCGGTCACGCTGGCGCTCGGCGTATCGCAGATCTCGGCGGGAAGCCGCACGAACCCGGGTGGCTACGCCGCTTCGGAACAATACGACGCGAGCCAGTTCCAGCTCGGCGATCACCGCACGCTGGAGGAAGTCGTCTCCGATCTGGCGGCGATGAAATACATGCCCTCCTTCTGCACCGCCTGCTATCGCGTGGGGCGCACCGGCAAGGATTTCATGGATCTCGCCAAGCCCGGACTCATCAAGAAGAAGTGCGCACCCAACTCGGTCGGCACCTTCCTCGAATACCTGACCGATTACGCGTCACACGATACCCAGATGATCGGCGAGCGGATCATACGAGAGGAAATGTCGCAGATGGGTGCCAAGGAAGCCGATGTTTCGCAACGCATCATGCGCGCCATAAGGAAGGGAAAGCGCGACGTCTTTTGCTGATTGATCGGCCTCGCCCGGACGAACGCACGGCGTTCGCCGCGTTGCCTCGGAGAACAATATGGACATCCCCACCCATCTCCAGTCCGAAGTCGAACAGATCATTTCGGTGCACGGGCGCGACCGCACGGCGCTGCTGCCCGTGTTGCAGGACCTCAACCGGGCCCACAGCTACCTCTCGCAGGAGGCGATGCTGTGCGTGGCGCGGGAACTCGGCGTGCCGCGCGCCGAGGTCTACGGCGTGGCGACCTTCTACAGCTTCCTGAGCACCGAACCGCGCGGCAAGTACGTGATCCGGCTCTGCCGCACGATCAGCTGCGCCATTCAGGGCAAGTATCATCCGGCCGTCTCGGCGCTTCTCGAGGAACTCGGCGTCGCTTTCGGCGAGACGACGCGCGACGGCCTGTTCACGCTGGAGCGGACGAACTGCATCGGGCTGTGCGATCAGGGGCCGGCGATGCTGGTGAATGACGAGGTGCATGTGAACCTCACGGAAAGATCCGTTCGCGCCATCGTGCGGGAATACCGCCGCAAGGCCGCGCCGGTCGGCGCTTGAGAACTGAGGTCTGAAATGGACGTGCAATCGGTACGCGGATTCGTAGGCACCAAGCTGTCCTTTGCCGACGCCTCGCCGGATGTCGGCCTCAGGAAGTCGGAAGCGATGGATCCGGAGGCCTTGATCCATCTGGTCAGCGCCTCGGGGCTGCGTGGGCGCGGCGGCGCCGGATTCCCCACGGGGATGAAGTGGAAATTCGCCCGGGCGGAAGTGCGGTCGCCGAAATACATCATCTGCAACGCGGACGAAGGCGAACCGGGCACCTTCAAGGACCGCCTGATCCTCACCGATTTCGCCGACCTGGTGTTCGCCGGCATGGCGATCGCGGGCAGGGCGGTCGGGGCCGAGAAGGGCATCCTTTATCTGCGCGGCGAATACGAGTGGCTGCACGCCCACCTCGAGGGCGTGCTGGCGCGCCGCCGCAACGACGGCCTGCTCGGCGCCGCCGTCCTCGGCAACAGGAACTTCGCCTTCGACATCGAAATCCGCATCGGCGCCGGCGCCTATATCTGCGGCGAGGAGACGGCGCTGATCGAGTCGCTGGAAGGCAAGCGCGGCGAAGCGCGCAACCGCGTGCCGTTCCCGGTGCAGTCCGGCTATCTGGGCCTGCCGACGGTCGTCAACAATGTCGAGACCTTTGCCTGGGTGCCCTGCGTCGTCGAGAAGGGAGCCGAGTGGTTCTCCGCCATGGGAACCAGGAAGTCGCCCGGGGCGAGACTCTTCAGCGTCTCCGGCGCCTGCGACAAGGCGGGCATCTACGAGTATCCGTTCGGCACGCCGCTGCGCCGGCTGCTCAAGGAGGTGGGCGGCGAAGACGCCAAGGCCGTGCAAGTCGGCGGCGCGAGCGGTGTCTGCGTGCCGGCTGCGCAATTCGACCGCACGCTCGCCTTCGAGGACCTGGCGACCGGCGGCTCGATCATCGTGTTCGGTCCCCAGCAGGACATGTTCGCGGTGGCGGAGAACTTCCAGCACTTCTTCGCCGAGGAATCCTGCGGCCAATGCGCCCCCTGCCGGTTCGGCAATGTGCGCCTGCACGAGGCCATCCTGCGCATGCGCGAGGAAGGCCTGGACGCCGACACCGAGGCGAGCCTGCGCAGCCTCGCGGCAACCATGCAGGCCGCCTCGAAGTGCGGGCTGGGCCAGTCGGCGCCCAACGCCTTCCTGTCCATTCTCGACAATTTCGCGGGCGAGCTTCCGCGGCCAAGAACGTGAATTCCTTGCCGCAGGCGCGGCAATCCGAAGAGGCCTTCTGATGACGGCAGACCTGATCACCATCACGATCGATGGAACGGCCCTGAAAGTCTCCCCCGGCACCACCGTGCTGGAGGCGGCGCGCAAGGTGAACATCGCCATCCCGACCTTGTGCCATCATGCCGACTTGTGCAGCGACGCCGTGAAGAAGCCGGTGATCGCCGCCAGCAACTGCCGCATGTGCCTCGTGGACGTCGAAGGGCAGCGCGCTCTGCAGGCCTCCTGCGCCCTGCCGATCAACGCGCCGATGGCGATCCGGACCTCGTCGCCGGCCATCCGGCGGGCTCGGCGCGACATTCTCGCCCTCATGATGTCGGAACATTTCGGCGACTGCCCCGCCTGCAAGCGCAACGGCAATTGCGAACTTCAGGACTTGTGCTCGGAATACCAGGTCGATACCTCGCGCTTCGGCCGGCCCGGCAAGCCGCTGTTCGCCCGTCCCGATCCCGAGAACATCATCCAGCGCGACATGAACAAGTGCGTGCTCTGCCGGCGCTGCCTGCGCACCTGCACCTTCTATCAGGGTGTGAACGCGCTGACGCCGACCGGGAAAGGCCAGGACGTCAGCATCGCGACCTTCATGGACCGCGAGATGATGGACGCGTGGTGCATCAACTGCGGGCAATGCGTCAATCGCTGCCCGACGGGCGCCCTGGTCGAGCGCGACGATACGGCCGCCGTGTGGAAGGCCATCGAAAATCCCGACAAGTTCGTGGTGATCCAGACCGCGCCGGCGCCGCGCGCCTCCATCGGAGAGTGCTTCGGCTGCGAGCCCGGCACGCCGATGACCTTCCGGATGAACACGGCGCTGAAGCGCATGGGCTTCGACCGCGTCTTCGACACCACCTTCTCGGCCGACCTCACCATTCTCGAGGAAGGCGCCGAGCTGATCTCGCGTCTCTACAAGACGGCGGTGCTCAAGGACAACTCGGCGGCGCTGCCGCAGTTCACCAGCTGCTCGCCGGGCTGGATCAAGTTCATCGAGCACTTCTATCCGGATTACCTGCCGCACCTGTCGTCGGCAAAGAGCCCGCAGCAGATGATGGGCGCCGTCATCAAGACCTATTTCGCCGAAAAGAACGGCTGGGACCCGTCCAAAGTCGTCACCGTCTCGCTGATGCCCTGCACGGCCAAGAAGTTCGAAGCCGCCAGGCCCGAGATGCGTGCCAGCGGTTATCGCGACATCGATTACGTGCTCACGACACGCGAGCTGGCGCGCATGATCAAGCAGGCCGGCATCGACTTGCCGGCGATGGAGAAGTCGCCGTTCGACAATCCGTTCGGCGTCTCAACGGGCTCGGGCGTCATCTTCGCGGCGACCGGCGGCGTCATGGAAGCCGCCCTGCGCACGGTCCTGGAAGTGGTGACCGGCGACAAGGTCGAGAACCTGTTCGACAAGGCGGACATCGTTCCGGTGCGCGGCTTCGACGGGGTCCGCATGGCGGAGGTCACGGTCAACAGGGTCGGGCCGGTGCCGGCGATCCTCTCCCGCCTGGTGCCTGACTTCGAATGGCTGCGCGGAGCGACGCTGCGCGTCGGACTGGCCCACGGCACCGCCAATGCCGTGCGCGTCATGCAGGACATCGAGGATGGCGGTCCGCTCTCGACCTGCCACTTCATCGAATTCATGGCCTGCCCGGGGGGATGCCTGGGCGGCGGCGGCCAGCCGATTCCGACGTCCTGGGAAATACGCTCGGCGCGCGCCAACGCCATCTACGGCGAGGACGCCAACTATGTGGTGCGCAAGTCGCACGAGAACGAAGACGTGCTGCGCATCTACCGTGAATTCTTCAAGGAAGGGCCTTGCAGCCACAAGAGCCATGAGCTCCTGCACACCCACTATCAAGAGAGGGTCTAGGGCGGCCTCCCCCGAATTCGCACGTCTGGCGGCGCAAAGGAGGCTTTGCCGCGAAGAGGTGGCGAAGCTCTTGAGCGCATCGCAAGCTGCCGAAATCGAGGCGGTACGCGCCGAAGCGGAGCGGGTTCTGCTCGCCCGATGCGGCAACGAGGTCTATCTGCGCGGCCTCGTGGAAGTCTCCAATGCCTGCGCCCGCGACTGCCATTATTGCGGTATCCGAAAGTCGCTGACCGCGATCCCCCGCTACACTCTGACCGCCGACGAGATCGTGGCCTGCGCCCAACTCTGTGCCGAGGCGGGATACGGTTCGCTGGTGCTCCAGTCGGGCGAACGTTCCGACAAGGCCTTCATCGACCTCGTCTGCACCGCGGTCCGGCGCATCAGGCGGGAGACGCGAACGGCGGTGCAGCCGGAAGGTCTCGGCGTCACCTTGTGCATCGGCCAGCAGTCGCGGGAAATCTACAAGCGCCTCTTCGATGCAGGCGCCCATCGCTACCTCCTGCGCATCGAAACCTCAAACCCGAAGCTGTTCGCCGCGATCCACCCGCCCGAACAGAGCTTCCAGTCCCGGGTCGAATGCCTCGGCCTGCTGCGCGAGATCGGCTATCAGGTCGGCACGGGCGTGATGGTCGGGCTGCCCGGCCAATCCATCCAGGATCTCGCCGACGACATCCTGTTCTTCCGCGACCACGACGTCGACATGATCGGGATGGGCCCCTATATCCCGCATCCGGACACCCCGCTCGGCCGCGAACCTTGCGCCGACGTGGCCGAACGCGTTCGCCTCGCGCTCGTCATGGTCGCCGCGGCGCGCCTGGTGCTTCGCGACGTGAACATCGCCTCCACCACCGCGCTGCAGGCGCTCGATCCCGTGGGGCGCGAGAAGGGCCTGCGCTTCGGCGCCAACGTCATCATGCCCCAGGTCACCCCCGCCGACGTCCGCCGGCATTACCAGCTCTATCCGGGAAAACCCTGCCTGGAGGAGAGCGCAGGGGAGTGCCAGACCTGCCTCGCCATGCGCATCGAATCCGCCGGACGCAAGGTCGGGTACAACCACTGGGGCGATTCCGCACACGCGCGGCGGCGCTTGGACAGGCGGATGCCATGACCACGCCGGACCAGGTCGCCGTCGAGACCCGCAGCGAACACGATGCGCTCGGAACGCTCGACCTGCCGGCCGGGTGCCTGTGGGGCATCCATACGCAGAGGGCGCTGGGCAATTTCCCGTCGACCGGCCGGCGCGTTCCCGCGGCGCTGATCCGGGCGATTGCATCGGTCAAGCACGCGGCCGCAGTGACGAACGGCGAACTCGGCTTCTTGGACAAGGATGTCGCCGAGGCCATCGCGGCGGCCTGCGAAGCGGTCAGCGACGGCGGCGTGGATGTTGCCCATTTTCCACTCGACGCGCTGCAGGGCGGCGCCGGGACTTCGACCAACATGAACGTGAACGAGGTCGTGGCCAATCTGGCGCTCAAGGCGTTGGGTCGGCCGTTGGGCCATTACGAATCCGTGCATCCGCTGCACCATGTGAACCTGCACCAGTCGACCAACGACGTCTATCCGACGGCCCTGCGCATCGCCGCGATCGCCGGCGTGCGCAGCCTGAGCGACGCCATGGCGCGGCTGCAGGGAGCTTTCCAGGAGAAGGAAACCGCGTTTCAGGCCATCCCCAAGCTGGGCCGCACCGAGATGCAGGCGGCGGTGCCCATGACGCTCGGCCAGGAATTCTCCGCCTTCGCCGAAGCCATCGCGCGCGACCGCTGGCGCACCTTCAAGTGCGAAGAGCGCCTGCGCCTGGTCAACCTCGGCGGCACCGCGATCGGCACCGGTCTCACCGCGCCGCGGGCTTATATCTTCCGGGTCATCGAAGTCCTGCGGGCCCTCACCGGCATGGGTCTCGCGCGCAACGAAAACGTGATCGACGGCACTGCCAACGTCGATGCCTTCGTCGAAGTCTCGGGAATCCTCAAGGCGTCCGCCGCCAATCTGTCGAAGATCGCGGCCGATCTGCGGCTCCTGCATTTCCTGGGCGAGATCGCTCTGCCGGGACTGCAGGCCGGATCGTCGATCATGCCCGGAAAGATCAATCCGGTGATGCCCGAGGCGCTGATGCAGATCGGGATGGCGGTGCGCGCCAATGACGCCATCGTCACCGAATGCGCCGCGCACGGCACGCTCCAGATCAACGAATTCATGCCGTTGCTCGCCTGGGCGCTGCTCGATTCGATCGCGATGCTGGAGGTCGCGGCGGAAAGCTTCTGCGGGCACGTGCGGCGCATCGCGGCGGACGCCAAACGCTGTGCCGGCTATCTGTCGGAAAGCGCGACGGTCATCACGGCATTCCTGCCCCAGATCGGATATGAGCGCGCCTTGTCCCTGGTCGCTGAATTCAACGACAGCAGGAAGACGGATCTCCGGGCCTTCCTGACCGAACGACTCGGCGAGGATCTGGTGAGAAGGGTCCTGTCCCCCGCAAATCTCGTATGCCTGGGCTACGATGGTTGACGTTCTGCCGCGCGCCCCCAAGGCCAGCCGTCTGCATATCGGCATTGCCGGGCGGATGAACGTCGGCAAATCCTCGTTCCTCAACATGCTGGCCGGTCAGGACGCCGCCATCACCTCTGCCGTCGCCGGCACCACCACGGATGCCGTCGAGAAGACGATGGAACTTCTGCCGCTCGGGGCGGTGACCCTGATCGACACGGCAGGCATCGACGACCATTCGGAACTTGCCGCCGCGCGCATCGCGAAGACAAAGAAGGCCTTGCGCCGGACGGATATCCTGGCCCTCGTGGTGGCGTCCGACGCCTGGAGCGGGCATGAGGACGCTCTGGTCAACGAATCCCGCCGCGCCGGCGTCCCCGTGCTGGTCGTCATCAACAAGGTGGACCTGCAGGAGCCTTCGGCGGATTTTCTCTCCCTTCTCGACGTCAAGCGGTTGCCTTGGATCCAGGGGACGTCCGTCGGGAGTGCCGCGTGCAAAGAGGAGTTTCGTTGCGCCTTCAAGGACGCCCTGCGGGGGTTGCTGCCCCGGCTCTTCACGGCGCCTCCGAGGTTGCTCGGCGACTTGCTGCCTGCCGGCGGCATGGCGGTTCTTGTGGTCCCGATCGACCTGGGGGCTCCCCAGGGACGGCTGATAGTGCCCCAGGTGCAGAGCCTGCGGGACCTGCTGGACAGCGACGCGAGCGCGTTGGTCGTGAAGGACCGCGAATACGCCGCGATGCTGCGCCGGTTGCAGCGGCCGCCGGATCTGGTGGTGTGCGATTCCCAGGTGGTGGCCCGCGTCGTGGCCGACACGGATGCGAGGGTTCCGTTGACAACATTTTCCATCCTGTTCGCCAGGTACAAGGGGAACCTGACGGCTCTGGCGCAAGGCGCCGGCATGTTGAACAGACTCGCGCCAGGCGACCGCGTCTTGATCGCGGAGGGGTGTTCGCATCACCCGCTGGAGGACGACATCGGCCGGGTAAAGATTCCGCGGTGGCTGCGCCAGTTCGCCGGCTGCGAACTCGAGACCGTGACCTGCGCGGGACACGATTTTCCACTCGACCTGAGGGACTACAAATTGGTCATTCACTGTGGTGGATGTGTCATGACGCGCCAGGAGATGGGTTCAAGAATGTCGGAAGCCAGCCGCGAGGGCGTGGCGATGACAAATTACGGCTTGGCCATTTCCGTCCTGCAAGGTGTATTGGAACGCGCATTGTCACCGTTCCCACAGGCACTTGCCGCATATCGGGCCGCCAAGCGCGCCTGACGCAAAGCCGCTGCCCAGGAAGGCAGCCAAGTTACTGAACGGCCCGAAGAAAACGGCGATGGGGCCTGCGCCACTTGCAGATCAAGACTTGTTGACTACCTAACACCGGTACGCGATGTAGAAAGGGCTGGGCCCTCCGGCACCGAGACGATTCGAAACAGGAGCAGACGATGTCGACGCGGACGTCGCCGGTGCAGGACAATCCGGAATTCACCATCTCGCGACTCACAAGGCATTTCACGCCCCGCATGCGTCGGATGCTGGGCGTCGTGCTCGGCATCTTCGTCTTGATATTCGCCTACATCATCGGCTGGCCCATCTTCAAATTCCTCGTGCTGACGCCCAAGGGTGCCTTCTCGATGGCGCAGACGGTATCGACCGTCCGGGCAAGGGTGACGCCGTGGCAGCGTCAGCTCCAATCGGTGGGCACGCTCCATGCCGTGGAAGGCGCCGATCTGGCGGCCGAAGTTTCGGGCATCGTGACGAGGACGCCATTTCATCCGGGCGATGACATCCGCCGCGGCGCCCTGCTGATCCAGCTGCGCGACGACAGCGATCGCGCCCAGCTTGCGGCGCTCCAGGCCGCGGCGGCGCTTGCCGCCCAGACCTATGAACGCGACGCGGCTCTCAACAAGACCAACGCGATCAGCAAACTGGAATACGACACGGCGCTGGCCAACATGAAGAATGCGCGCGCGCAGGCCGATGCGCAGGCCGCCGTCGTCGACAAGAAGGCGATCCGGGCGCCGTTCTCCGGGCGCGTCGGTATCCGGCAGGTGGACGTCGGGCAATTCGTCACCGCCGGCCAGACGCTGGTGACCCTGCAGGAGCTCGACCCCATCGATGTCGATTTCCTGGTGCCGCAACAGAATCTGGCGATCCTCAGCCCCGGCGACCAGGTCTCGCTGACGACGAATGCGGTGCCGGGCGTGACCTTCCACGGCAAGATCATGGCGTTGGATCCCAAGGTCGATCCGACGACGCGCAACGTGCGGGTCCGCGCCGAGATCGCAAATCCGCAGAAGAAGCTGTACCCCGGAATGTTCGCCACGGTGATCACCAAGGTGGGGGGTGAAAAATCGTTCATCACGCTGCCGCAGACGGCAGTCGTCTATAATCCATACGGAGACACGGTCTTCCTGGTGGTCAAGCACAAGGCCAAGGACGGCTCGGACGAACTGGTGGCCGAGCAGCGCTTCATCACGGTCGGCGAGACCCGCGGAGATCAGGTGGCCGTCCTCAGCGGGCTCACCACGAAGGATGTGGTCGTCAGCGCCGGCCAGATCAAGCTCAAGAACGGCACGCCCGTCACCGTCAACAATTCCGTCAAGCTGCCCGACAGCGCGACGCCGAACCCGGTCGAACAATAGGCCAGGGCGATGAATTTCACCGACATCTTCATCCAGCGGCCGGTGCTTTCGATCGTCATCAGCCTGGCCATCCTGGTGATCGGCGTGCGCGCCCTTCTGGAGCTGCCGGTGCGGCAGTACCCTGTGACGCAGAATGCCGTCGTGACCGTCACCACGGCCTATTACGGCGCCAGTCCCGAGACCATGGCGGGCTTCATCACGACGCCGCTCGAGAACGCCATCGCCCAGGCCGACGGCATCGATTACATGACCTCGTCGAGCACGCAGGGCATTTCGACGATCACCATCAATCTGCGCCTCAACTACGACGCCAACAAGGCTTTGTCGCAGATCATCACCCAGGTGAATTCCGTCCGCAACCAGATGCCGCCTCAGGCGCAACAGTCCGTCATCAGCATCTCGGTCGGTCAGTCGATCAGTGCCTTGTACATCACGTTCAACAGCAAGGTCCTGCCGACCAACAAGATCACGGACTACCTGATCCGCGTGGTGCAGCCGCAACTGCAGGCGGTCGACGGCGTGCAACAGGCCCAGATCCTGGGCGGCAAGACGTTCGCGGTCCGCGTCTGGCTCGACCCGCAGAAACTGGCCGCCTACGGGGTGACGGCGTCCGACGTCTACACGGTCCTGGGCGCGAACAACTATCTCTCGGCCGTCGGCAGCACGCGCGGGCAGATGGTGCAGGTGAACCTGACCGCGTCGACCAATCTGAAATCCGTCGACGAGTTCCGCAATCTCATCATCAAGTCCGTGGGCGGCGCCTATGTGCGGCTGTCCGATGTGGCCAATATCTCGCTGGGAGCGACCGACTATACTTCGCAGGCGAATTTCGACGGCAATCCCGGTGTGGTGATTGCCATCAATGTGGCTCCCACGGCCAACGTGCTCGACGTCATCAAAGGCGTGCGCGCGGTTCTGCCCACGATCGCCGCCCAGCTGCCGCAGGGCCTCACCTCCTTCGTCGCCTATGATTCGACCAAATTCATCCAGAGCGCGATCAACGAGGTGGAGTGGACACTTGGCGAAGCGATCGTCATCGTCATCTTCGTGATCTTCATCTTCCTCGGATCGCCGCGGGCCGTGGTTATCCCGATCGTGACCATTCCCCTGTCGCTGATCGGGGCAGGCATCTTCATGCTGGTGTTCGGATTCACCCTGAATCTTCTGACGCTGCTCGCCTTCGTGCTGGCCATCGGCCTGGTGGTCGACGACGCCATCATCGTGGTGGAAAACGTCAGCCGCCACCTGGAGGAGGGGCGCACCGCCAGGGAGGCGGCGGTTCTCGGCGCGCGCGAACTCGGCAGTCCGATCATCGCGATGGCCACGGTTCTGGTGGCGGTCTATGTTCCGATCGGCTTCATCGGCGGCCTGACGGGGGCTCTCTTCGTCGAGTTCGCATTCACCCTGGTGGGTGCGGTGATCATCTCGGCCATCGTGGCGCTCACCTTGTCGCCGATGATGTCGAGCCGCCTGCTGCACTCCCACGCCGACACGCACTCGTCCCTGGAACGGCGCGTCGTGACTTATATCGACGACAAGTTCGACGCGCTGCACCGGACATATCAGAGAACCTTGCACAGCACGCTGAACGAGCTGCCGGTGGTCGTGGTCTTCGCCGCGATCATCTTCGGCTCGATCTACCTCCTGTTCTCGTTGTCGAAGAACGAGCTGGCGCCGTCGGAAGACCAGGGCATCATCATCTCGATGCTGACGACGCCTCCGACGGCGACGCTGGAACAATCGTTGATCTGGCAGCACGAAGTCTTCGACATGGCCAAGTCGATGCCGGAGATGGACCACACCTTCCAGATCACGGCGCCCAGCCTCAATCTCGCCGGCGTGGTGCTCAAGCCGTGGAACGAACGCGACCGGTCCGCCGACGAACTGCAGCAGGTCCTGCAGAAGAAGCTGAACACCGTGGCGGGCGTGCGCGCCGCCGCCTTCCAGATTCCGCCGCTGCCGGGACCGCGCGGTCTTGGCGTACAGTTCGTCATCAAGACGACGGCTCCGTTCCAGGAACTCAACCAGGTGGCGCAACACGTCGTGGATGCGGCGATGCAGTCGCACAGCTTCGTCTATCTGGACTCCGACCTGAAGTACGACAATCCCCAGACCCAGGTGGTGATAGACCGCGACAAGGTCGCCGCCATGGGGCTGACCATGAGCGACGTCGGCAATTCGCTGTCCACCATGCTGGGCGGCGGATACGTCAATTATTTCGACCTGTCGGGGCGCGCCTATCAGGTCATCCCGCAGGTGCAGCAGCTCGACCGCCTGAACGCCGATCAGCTCCGGAACTACTACATCCGCACCGCGGCTGGCGCCACCATTCCTCTGTCGACCGTGGCGCATCTCGTCAACGCGGTGACGCCGGAATCGCTCAACCACTTCCAGCAGCAGAATGCGGCGACCATCACCGCGATACCGTTTCCGGGCATGACGACCGGCGAGGCGTTGGCGAAGCTTCAGCAGATCGCCGCCGGCGTGCTGCCGCAGGGATACAGCGTCGACTATTCGGGCGTTGCGCGCCAGTACGTGCAGGAGTCGAGCGCCCTGGTGGTCACCTTCTTCTTTGCGCTGATCATCATCTTCCTGGCGCTGGCGGCGCTGTTCGAGAGCTTCCGCGATCCGCTGACCATTCTGGTCAGCGTGCCCATGTCGATCTGCGGAGCGATGATCTTCATCGCCATGGGTGTCGGCGGAACGAGCCTGAACATCTATACCGAAGTCGGGCTCGTCACGCTCATCGGCCTCATCAGCAAGCACGGCATTCTCATCGTGCGCTTCGCCAACGACCTGCAGGCGCAGGGCTACGAAAAGCGGGCGGCCATCGAGGAAGCCGCGGCCATCCGGCTGCGGCCGATCCTGATGACGACGGCAGCGATGGTGCTCGGCGTCTTTCCGCTCATCTTCGCCTCGGGCGCCGGCGCCGCGGCGCGCTTCAACCTCGGGCTCGTCATTGCGACGGGGCTCGCGATCGGGACCTGCTTCACCCTGTTCGTGGTGCCGGCGGTCTATATGTTGATCGCCCAGACGCACAAGCACACCGCGCCGCAGGCCTGACCGCAAAAATCTTCGGGAACACGAAGAATCAGCTGTCACGGCCTTGGCCATCCTTGTATGATAGCGTTAACAGACAACAGATCGGCCCGCCGATCCTATCGGGAGTATGGGAGATGAGTATTTTTTCGGAGGTTGGAAGGGTTGGGTACGAGGGTTCTGGCGGGGGCGATCTGAGCTACCGGGTATACGACAAGGACCGCGTGGTTCTGGGCCGTGCGATGGGAGACTGGCTTCGCCTTGCGGTTTGCTACTGGCACTCGTTCAACTGGCCGGGCAACGACATCTTCGGCTCGGGGACGCTGTCGCGGCCGTGGCTGGGCGGGGGTGTGACGCAGGAAGTGGCGGAGAAGAAGCTGGAGGCGGC
>JAGWNK010000102.1 GCA_028871345.1 Alphaproteobacteria bacterium
GCCGCCGTAACTTGTTCGAGCAACCAGTACAGATACTTTTTCTTGTCGTACCCGAAGCCGTTCAGTTCAAAAAATGCCGTCCGTGCGCCAATTTCCTCCATTGAGGCTCGAAGTAAGTCATTCTTGAGTTTCGGGTGTCCTGCCAAGACTATTGACAGTGTACCTTTGCCGCTACGCACGATTTCCATTAAACGTTTCAGGGCTATCAAGGTCTTGGTTGGCAGTTGATGGGCGTCATCAATGAACAACGCGACGGGCTTTTTCCTCTTGCGGATCAGGTCGCGCAACGCCCGTTCCCGCAACCCCACCACTTTAGGCATTGGGTCGTCCTTGTCGATGGCTAGCTCACTGAATAATGTCTGTACCAAAGTTGCCGGCGTTACCTGGCTAACATCCAACGCCGAGGAATTGGCAATCAAAATGGCTTTATCTTGTTCTAGCAAGTCCTGGATTTGTTGCAACATCGTCGTTTCGCCGGTGCCAACCATGCCTGCCAGTACAATGAGCTTGCTGTCCTTGATTGCCAGCTTGAGCTCGGTGACAACCTGTTGTAATTGGGTCGTTTCAAAATAGGCGATCTGGCTGATCGAACTACTTTCACGGATAAGACCGTAGTGGTTTCTAATATCACTCAGCATGGGGTTGGTTCTCCCGTAAGCGTTCGTCAGGTTCGATACAGGTATCGGACCTGTGCCAGTACTTCCTGTTTGTTCAGCGTGGATTGGACCAGCGCGTTAATTCGAGCGAGTTGATCGGTAGACAGTTTTGCCAGCGGCAGACCCAAAAACTCCGAAATTGCACGTTTCGCTGCCAGTGTGCTTGGGTAAGTAAGCTGATTGAATGGATCGGGGCCGGCAAAAGTTTGAGTTGGTATGTCATCGGGCCGGATGAATACCGCGACGTCAGGCCTGCTTTCCAGTGCAGCACGGGGTAATTCGAGTTGAGCGGCCAATAGCTCGATACGATCCGCACGTCATTGCGCCGATGATTTTTTGAAAGCGCGATAGCGATTCAGCGGAATGGGCCCGCCAACCGGCAAGTAAGGGCCGAAGCGTTTTTCGCCGTGCTCGACAAACAACTCTTGGTCGAATAATCCCCAGCACAACATGACGTCCTCACCGGCCAATTCAGAATCAACCTCATACGGTGTGCCGTCCACCGTTACGCGCGCATCTATTGCAACCTTGCGTCGCTCCGGTTTGCGGGCGAAGGTGCAAAAACGTTCCCAACTGCACATGGCTCGAATGCCGCCAGCGGGAAGGTTCTGCAACCAATCTTCGGTGCGTGAGTGCGGCTCAGACCGATGATCCATTGCGTTGTAGCGAATCAGGAAATTCTGTAACCAGGCCGTAAAGCGATTACGACATCCTTGCCGTAGACGCAGTGGTACTCCTGGTAAGCAACGCCGCTGCGATCATCAACGACGGAAAATAGCATGAGGGTGGGCGCCTTCATATCCGGGCGTAGCCAAGAGGGCGCTTCGACTTGCTTGAGGTCCGATGGCGATAGATCGAATTGCCAGCAATCATTACTGTGCTCCGCTTGGAAACGCACCGCAGGCGGTGGCCGTCCAAGCGTTACGCGATCATAACCCCAGTGTTTGAGATAGCGATTAACCGTGGTCTTGTTGAGCGTACCGGCGGGGGCCTGGACGTGTCCGTCGGGGGGTGTCGATACCGAACGTCTCGATTAGCCGGATCGACTCGGCGGTCGAAAGATGTCGGCCTTTCTTATTTGAGGTCCGCACTTTTATCGCGGCGATCAATTCACAGTAGTGCTCTAACTGTTCTGCCGGCAGCGCACGCGGCGAACCTCGATCAGCACGGCGCAGAGCCTTGGGCCGGCATCGCTCCGCCAGCGCCCGGTACAAGGTCGGCTCGGAAACGCCAAATGCATGCGCTGTTTCCGCTATGAGCAAACGGCGTTCGTGACTGCGAGCCGACAGCATTGCCAACCGTCGGTCCAAATCGATCAAGATCTCAGCGGAAATGATCTTTCTGGGCACAGGACAAGTCCCGGCTCTATCGAACCGCCCTCGATACGCCAACGGGTACGCCACGATGGCGGAGATAGGCGTATAAAGTGCTCTTGGAAATATGCAGGTGCTCGGCAATTTGCTGTGCGCTGAGCTTGCCTTCACGGTACAGCGTTTCGGCGGCGCAAAAAGACCGGCTTGGGTGCGCTCGCGAATCACATCACGTTCAAATTCAGCCAGGGAGGCGAAAAGATTAAACACCAAACGTCCTTGCGGCGTGGTCGTGTCAATTGGATCATTCAGGCTTT
>JAGWNK010000025.1 GCA_028871345.1 Alphaproteobacteria bacterium
CCGGAAGGCACGGAGATGGTGATGCCTGGCGACAATGTGTCGATCGAGGTCGAACTAATCGTTCCGATTGCCATGGAGGAGAAGCTGCGCTTCGCCATCCGCGAAGGCGGCCGCACCGTCGGCTCGGGCGTCGTCGCAAAGATCATCAAGTAAGGGACCGGGTATCGCGGTCCGAGAGGCCGTTTCGGAGAATTGAAAATGCAAGGTCAGAATATCCGCATCCGGCTGAAGGCCTTTGATCACCGCGTTCTCGACAATTCGACGCGGGAGATCGTCAACACGGCGAAGCGCACCGGTGCACAGGTGCGCGGTCCCATTCCGCTGCCCACCGGCATCGAGCGCTTCACCGTCAACCGGTCCCCGCACATCGACAAGAAGAGCCGCGAACAGTTCGAAATCCGGACTCACAAGCGCCTCCTCGACATTATCGATCCCACGCCGCAGACGGTCGATGCGCTGATGAAGCTCGACCTTGCGGCCGGCGTCGACGTCGAGATCAAGCTATAAGGAGTGAGCGCGATGCGCACAGGCGTCATCACGCAGAAGGTCGGCATGACCCGCCTCTTCCTGGAGGATGGTCGGCACGTACCCGTCACGGTTCTGAAGCTGGACGGCTGTCAGGTTGTGGCGACGCGGAGCGAAGAGAAGGACGGCTATACGGCCGTTCAGCTCGGCTCGGGCTATGCGAAAACCAAGCGGCTGACCAAGGCCGAGCGCGGCCAGTTCGCCAAGGCCCAGGTTGAACCGAAGAGGAAGCTGGCGGAGTTCCGCGTGGACTCGGCCAATCTTCTTGAAGTCGGCGATGTGATCCAGGCGGACCACTTCGTCGAAGGGCAGAAGGTGGATGTGACCGGCATCACGATCGGCCGCGGCTTCACCGGCGCCATGAAACGCTGGAACTTCCGCGGTCTCGAAGCCAGCCACGGCGTGTCGATCTCGCACCGTTCGCTGGGCGGCACGGGCGGCCGGCAGGATCCCGGCAAGACCTTCAAGAACAAGAAGATGCACGGCCATTACGGCGTCGACCGGGTCACCACGCAGAATGTCGAGGTGGCGAAAGTCGATGTGGCGCGCGGCCTGATCATGATCCGCGGCGCGGTGCCCGGCTCCAAGGGCGGCTGGGTGATGGTCCGTGATGCGGCGAAGCGCGCGCTTCCGAAGGAGGCGCCAAAGCCCGCTTCCGTGAAGAAGCCCGAGAAGCCTGCGGCGGACAAGGCGGAGGGCTGAACATGAAGACCAAGGTTCTCACCCTCGACAACAAGGCCAGCGGCGAAGTCGAGCTGAACGACGCGATCTTCGGGCTTGATCCGCGCGCCGATCTCATTCAGCGCGTGGTCGTGTGGCAACTCGCCAAACGGCGCGCCGGCACCCACAAGGTACTGACGCGCGGCGAGATCAACCGCACCAAGAAGAAGCTCTACAAGCAAAAGGGCACGGGCCAGGCCCGTCATGGCGCAAGGTCTGCTCCGCTGTTCGTCGGCGGCGCCAAGGCAATGGGTCCGGTGCAGCACAGCCACGAGTTCGATCTTCCCAAGAAGGTGCGGGCGCTCGGTCTGAAGCACGCCCTGTCGTCCAAGGTAAAAGAAGGTTCGCTCGTTGTGCTGGCCGATGCCAAGGCGGCGGCGATCAAGACAGGCGATCTTGCCAAGCGTCTGGGCAAGCTCGGTTGTGAAAGCGTCCTGGTCGTCGACGGCGAGTTCGACAAGAACTTCCAGATGAGCGCGCGCAACCTGGCGCATGTTTCCCTGGTGCCCGCCTCGGGGATCAACGTCTACGACATCATGAAGCGCGACAAGCTCGTGCTGACCACAGCGGCCCTGAAGGCGATCGAGGAGCGTCTGGCATGACTACTCATCACGACGTCATTCTCTCGCCGGTCATCACTGAAAAGGCGACCAAGCTGACGGAGGCGAATCAGATCGTCTTCCGTGTGGCGCTTGAGGCCACCAAACCGGCGATCGCCAAGGCGGTCGAGACCCTGTTCAAGGTCAAGGTCAAGGGCGTCAACACGGTGCGCGTGAAAGGCAAGAAGAAGGTCTTCCGCGGCACGCGTTTCACGCGCAGCGATTTCAAGAAAGCGATCGTGACCCTCGAAGAGGGCCACCAGATCGACATCACGACGGGACTCTAGGTCATGGCGCTGAAACAATACCGCCCCACGACGCCCGGTCAGCGCCAATTGGTGCTCATCGATCGCACCGGTCTGTACAAGGGCGCGCCGATCAAGGCGTTGACGGAAGGTCAGACGAAGAACGGTGGTCGCAACAACACGGGCCGCGTCACGGTGCGATGGCAGGGCGGTGGACACAAGCAGCGCTACCGCGTCATCGACTTCAAGCGCCGCAAGTTCGACATGCCGGCCCAGGTCGAACGCCTTGAATACGATCCGAACCGGACGTCGTTCATCGCGCTCCTTAAGTACAAGGACGGTGAGCTTTCTTACATCCTGGCGCCGCAACGGCTGGCGGCGGGCGATACCGTGGTGTCGGGCGACAAGGTGGACGTGAAGCCGGGTAACGCCATGAAGCTCCTGGCGATGCCGGTCGGCACGATCGTCCACAATATCGAGATGAAGCCGGGCAAGGGTGGGCAGATCGCCCGGTCCGCGGGCACCTATGCTCAGTACCTTGGCCGCGACGCGGGCTACGCGATCCTGCGCCTGAATTCGGGGGAGGTCCGCCGCGTGCGCCTGGAATGCATGGCGACGGTCGGCGCGGTCTCCAATCCCGACCACATGAACGAAGTCATCGGCAAGGCGGGTCGCAATGTCTGGAAGGGCAAGCGTCCCAGCGTCCGCGGCACGGCGATGAACCCGATCGACCATCCGCACGGCGGCGGCGAAGGGCGTACCAAGGGCGGGCGCAATCCGGTCACCCCGTGGGGCAAGCCGACGAAGGGCGCCAAGACGCGCAAGAACAAGCGCACCACCAAGTACATCGTGCGTTCGCGGCACGGCAAAACGACGCAAGGACAGTAGATATGGCTCGATCGGTCTGGAAAGGTCCCTTTGTCGACGGCTACCTGCTGAAGAAGGCGGAAGCGTCGCGCGCGTCGGGGCGCAAGGACGTCATCAAGACATGGTCGCGCCGTTCGACCATCCTGCCGCAGTTCGTCGGCCTGACATTCGGCGTCTACAACGGCCGCAAGCACATCCCCGTTCTGGTCACGGAGGACATGGTCGGCCACAAGCTGGGCGAGTTCTCGCCCACGCGCACGTTCTTTGGTCACTCCGGCGGCGGCGACAAGAAGGCGAAGAGGGCGGAATAATGGGCAAGGATGCACGCGCGCGCGTACTCGCCGACCATCAGGCCAAGGCCGTGGGCCGCCTGATCCGCATTTCGCCGCGCAAACTGAACCTCGTCGCGCAGTCGATTCGCGGCAAGAAGGTCGAGGCGGCGCTCAACGAACTGACGTTCTCGGAGAAGCGCGTCGCCGGCGCCGTGAAGAAGGTCCTGCAGTCTGCGATCGCCAATGCCGAGAACAACCACGACCTCGACGTCGACGATCTGGTCGTCAGCGAGGCGAGCGTCGGCAAGAACTTGGTGATGAAGCGCTTCCACGCCCGCGCCCGCGGCCGCGGCGCAGGCATCGAGAAGCCTTTCTCCCAGATTACGATCGTGGTCGAGGAGCGGCGGGAGAAGGAAGAACCCGCGAAACCGGCGGCCGAGACGAAACCCGCCAGCAAAAAGGCCGCTGCCGGAAAGCCGGCTGCGAAGAAGCCCGCGTCCAAAGGCGCGAAGAGATCGCCGCGCAAGAGCGCGAAGGAGAAGGCGTAATGGGTCAGAAGGTCAATCCGACCGGTTTGCGGCTCGGCATCAATCGCACCTGGGATTCCCGCTGGTACGCGGGAAAGAGGGAGTACGGGAAGCTCCTCCAGGAAGATATCAAGATCCGCGATCATCTGAGCGAGCGCCTCAAGCAAGCCGGCGTCAGCCGCGTCGTCATCGAACGCCCGCACAAGAAGTGCCGGATCACGATCCATTCCGCGCGCCCGGGTGTCGTCATCGGCAAGAAGGGCGCCGACATCGAGAAGCTGAAGGCCGACGTGCAGAAGTTCACCTCGGACGAGGTGCATTTGAACATCGTCGAGATCCGCAAGCCCGAGATCGACGCCAAGCTGGTGGCCGAAAACATCGCCCAGCAGCTGGAGCGCCGCGTGGCGTTCCGCCGCGTGATGAAGCGCGCCGTGCAGTCGGCCATGCGCCTCGGCGCCCAGGGCATCCGCATCAACTGCGGCGGCCGACTGGGTGGTGCTGAAATCGCCCGCATGGAGTGGTACCGCGAAGGACGCGTTCCGCTGCACACCCTGCGCGCCGACATCGACTACGGGATCGCGACTGCGAAGACGACTTACGGCACCTGTGGCGTGAAAGTCTGGATCTTCAAGGGTGAGATCATGGAACACGATCCGATGGCCGTGGAGAAGCGGCTGGCGGAATCGTCCGATCAGAGCCGCAGCGGCGGTCAGCAGCGTCAGCAGACGCCGCAGCCGGCGCCGACGCCTGCATCGTAATTCTGGAAGAGTGACGTCATGCTTCAGCCGCAACGAACGAAATTCCGCAAGCAGCACAAGGGGCGCATCCATGGCGCCGCCAAGGGCGGAACCGCGCTCAACTTCGGCCAGTATGGCCTGAAGTCGCTCGAGCCGGAGCGCATCAACGCGCGGGAGATCGAGGCCGCCCGCCGCGCCATCACGCGCGAAATGAAGCGCGCCGGGCGCGTTTGGATCCGCGTGTTCCCCGACGTGCCGGTGTCGAAGAAACCCGCCGAAGTGCGCATGGGTTCGGGCAAGGGCGCGCCGGAGTTCTGGGTGGCGAAGGTGAAGCCGGGGCGCATCCTGTTCGAGATCGACGGCGTCGACCTCGCCACCGCCAAAGAGGCGATGCGCCTGGGCGCCGCCAAGCTCTCCATCGCGACGAAGTTCGTCGCCCGCAGTTCGTGAGGATGGTCATGGCCGAGAAGAAGACGAAAGCCAAGACGAAGGCCGGCGGGCGGAGCAAGGCGAAAGAGGCCGCCTCGACCGCGAAGGTATCTTCGAAGGCGGACGAGTTCCGCGCCAAGACCCTGGACGAGCTGGGCGACCAGCTGGCGAAGCTGAAGAGGGAGCAGTTCAACCTGCGCTTCCAGCGCGCCAACGGCCAGCTCGAGAAGACCAACCGCATCCGCGTGGTGCGCAGGGACATCGCTCGTATCGAGACGGTACTGGCGGAACAGCGCCGCAAGGCCGGATAGAGGAATTGAACCATGCCTAAGCGCGTGCTGCAGGGCGTCGTGGTGAGCGACAAGAACAACAAGACCGTGGTGGTCGACGTGGAGCGCCGCTTCACTCACCCGGTGATGGGCAAGACCGTGCGCCGGACCAAGAAATACCACGCCCATGACGAGAAGGGCGAGTTCAAGGTTGGCGACATCGTCCGCATCCGCGAGTGCAAGCCCATTTCCAAGCTCAAGAGCTGGGAAGTGGTCGAGCGCGTGTCGACGAAATAGGGCAGGCGGGCATCGGGAGTAGAACGACATGATTCAGATGACGACCGAGCTAGACGTCGCCGACAACTCCGGTGCGCGCCGCGTGATGTGCATCAAGGTGCTGGGCGGCTCCAAGCGCCGTTATGCCGATGTGGGCGACACCATCGTGGTGAGCGTGAAGGAGGCGATCCCGCGCGGCCGCGTGAAGAAGGGCGAAGTGCTGAAGGCCGTTGTCGTGCGCACGGCCAAGGGCGTGCGCCGTCCGGACGGCAGTTTGATCCGCTTCGACGGCAATGCCGCCGTGCTGATCAACCCGCAAGGCGAACCGATCGGAACGCGCATCTTCGGGCCTGTCACACGCGAGCTCCGGGCCAAGAATCACATGAAGATCATTTCGCTGGCGCCGGAGGTGCTCTGATGGTTGCAAAAATCAAGAAGGGCGACCGGGTGATCGTCACCACGGGGCGCGACAAAGGCAAGAAGGGTGACGTGATGAAGGTCTTCCCCAAGGAGGATCGGGCTCTCGTCTCCGGCGTGAACATCGTGAAGCGGCACCAGCGGCAGACGCAGCGCCAGCAGGGCGGCATCGTGAGCAAGGAGTCGCCGGTGCATCTGTCGAATTTGGCGCATGTGGATCCGAAGTCCGGCGAGGCCACTCGCGTCGGCTGGAAGGTCCTGGGCGATGGACGCCGCGTGCGTTTCGCCAAGAAGTCCGGTGAGGTCATCGATGTCTGAGGCAGGAAAAGAAAAGGCCGCGAAGGCGCCCCGGGGCGGCAACCCTGTGGAGAAGGCCAAGGCGGAGGCCAAGGCGGACAAGAAGGCCAAGAAGGGTGCCGACAAGTCTGCCGGCACGCAGCTTGGCGTGGGCGAGGAGGCCCGCGATCCCAACTACGTTCCGCGCTTCAAGAAGCGCTACAACGAGGTGATCAAGCCGTCCCTGATGAAGGAGTTCGGCTACAAGAATGCCATGCAGGTGCCGAAGATCAACAAGATCGTGCTGAACATCGGCGCGGGCGAGGGTTCGCAGGACACCAAGAAGATTCAGGCGGCGCAGAACGACCTGTCGGCGATCGCGGGCCAGAAGGCGGTGATCACGCGGGCGAAGAAGGCGATCTCGACGTTCAAGATCACGGCGGGCCGTCCCGTCGGCGTCAAGGTCACGCTGCGCCAGGACCGCATGTACGAGTTCCTCGACCGCCTCGTCACCATGGCGCTGCCGCGCCAGCGCGACTTCCGCGGGCTGAATGGCAAGAGCTTTGACGGCCGCGGCAACTACGCCTTGGGTCTCAAGGAGCACATCATTTTCGTCGAGATCGACTACGACAAGACGGAAACCGTTTGGGGCATGGACATCATCATCAACACGTCTGCGAAGACCGATGCGGAGGCCAAGGCGCTCCTCAAGGGCTTCCAGTTTCCATTCACGAATTGACGGCGAGGCGCCATGGCGAAACTTTCCCAGATTAATCGCAACAAGAAGCGCGAGAAGATGGTGGCGCTCTACGCCGCCAAGCGCGCCGCGTTGAAGGCGAAGGCCGAGGACAAGAATGTTCCGGCGGAGGAGCGGTTTGCGGCGAGGCTCAAGCTCGCGAAGCTGCCGCGCAACTCGTCCAAGACCCGCGTGAAGCATCGTTGCGATCTGTCGGGCCGCTCGAAGGGCTTCTACCGCAAGCTTCGGCTGTCGCGCATCGCGCTGCGTGAGTTGGCGAATTTCGGCCAGGTCCCTGGCATGACCAAGGCGAGCTGGTAAGGGAGAAACGGGAATATGGCGATTACCGATCCCATTGGCGATCTTCTGTCGCGCATCCGCAACGGGCAGACCCGCGGCAAGTCGAAGATCACTTCGCCGAACTCGCGCCTGCGCGTGCGGCTCCTGGACGTGCTTCAGGCCGAAGGCTTCATCCGGGGCTATAGCGAGGTCGAATTCAAGGGCGGGCTCAAGCAGCTCGAGATTGAGCTCAAATATCACGAGGGCCGGCCGGTCATCCGCGAACTCAAGCGGGTGTCGACGCCTGGCCGCCGGGTGTACGCATCCGTCAAGGAGTTGAAGCCGCACCGCCAGGGTCTTGGCGTTTCTATTGTCTCGACGCCGCAGGGCGTCATGACGGACACCGCCGCCCGCGAGAAGAACGTCGGCGGCGAAGTCCTCTGCCAGGTGTTCTAGGAGAAGGTCATGTCTCGTATCGGCAAGAAACCGGTTGCGCTGCCGAAAGGGGTCACGGCCTCGATCGAAGGCAGGACCGTGAAGGTCAAGGGACCGAAAGGCGAGTTGTCGGTCACCTTGGTCGAGGAAGTCGACGCCAAGGTGGACGAGCACGGCATTACGGTGACGCCGCGCAAGGACATGGAGCGCGCCGATCAGATGTGGGGTCTGTCGCGCACCCTGGTGAACAACTTGGTGCACGGCGTGACGGCGGGCTTCTCCGAGAAGCTCGAGATCCAGGGCGTCGGCTACCGCGCCGCGGTGCAGGGCAAAAACCTCAACCTGCAGCTCGGCTTCAGCCACGACGTCGTTTATCCGATCCCGGCCGGCATCACGATCACGTCGGAGAAACCGACGATGCTGACCATCTCGGGCATGGACAAGCAGCTTGTGGGTCAAGTCGCTGCGGAGATCCGTTCCTGGCGGCCGCCGGAGCCTTACAAGGGCAAAGGCGTGCGCTATGCCAACGAGTATGTCCGCCGCAAGGAAGGCAAGAAGAAATAGGCCATGACGATCAAACTCTTCGATCGGCGCAAGAAGCGCGCCCGTTATCGGATCGTGAAACACGCCGGCGGAAAGCCGCGGCTTTCGGTGTTCCGCTCTGGCCGCCATATCTACGCGCAGGTCATCGACGACGCGGCCGGGGCTACGCTGGCGTCGGCCTCGACCAACGAGAAGGACACCAAGGTCTCGAAGTCCTGGAATGTCGATGCCGCCAAGGCTGTCGGCAAGGCGATCGCCGAGCGGGCTGTCGCCAAGGGCGTCAAGCGCGTGGTCTTCGACCGCGGCGGGTACATCTACCATGGGCGCGTGAAAGCGCTCGCCGATGCCGCCCGCGAGGGCGGTCTGGAATTCTAAGGGAAGGAACGGCACGTGGCGCGTGAAGGCAGAGACCGCGGCGATCGTGAAGAGCGCGACAGCGAATTCGTCGACAAGCTGGTTCACATAAACCGTGTGGCCAAGGTGGTGAAGGGCGGCCGGCGCTTCGGCTTTGCCGCCCTCGTGGTTGTCGGCGATCAGCGCGGCCGCGTCGGCTTCGGCCACGGCAAGGCCCGCGAGGTGCCTGAGGCGATCCGCAAGGCGACAGATGCCGCCAAGCGTGCGCTCATCCGGGTGCCGCTGAAGGACGGCCGCACGCTGCATCACGAGACGCGCGGCCATCACGGTGCCGGCAAGGTGCTGGTCCGTCCGGCTCCGGCCGGTACGGGCATCATCGCCGGCGGACCGATGCGCGCTGTGTTCGAAGCCCTGGGCGTCGGCGACGTCGTGTCGAAATCCCTCGGGACGTCCAATCCGTACAACATGGTGCGGGCGACCTTTGATGCCCTGAAGCATCAGCAGTCGCCGCGCATGGTCGCCCAGCGCCGCGGCCGCTCGGTCGCCGAGATCATCTCGCGCCGCGAGGGCCAGAAGGCCGCCGAAGCGAGCGCATAAGGATACGAACGATGGCTGAGAAGAAATCCGCGCCCAAGAAGACGCTCACGGTGCGCCAGATCCGCAGCGCGAACCGCAGGCCTGCCGTGCAGACGGCGACGCTGAAGGGCCTCGGCCTCGGCAAGATCAATCGCACCCGGACGCTGGAGGACACGCCCGCTGTGCGCGGCATGATCCGCTCCATCCAGCATCTCGTCGAGATTGTTGAAGAGAGAAAGTGATATGAAACTCAACGAAATCCGCAACAATCCCGGCGCGCACAAGCATAAGACCAAGGTCGGCCGCGGGTCTTCGTCGGGCATGGGCAAGACCGCCGGCCGCGGCGTCAAGGGTGCGAAGGCCAGAACCGGCACCAAGGTGTACGGTTTCGAAGGCGGCCAGATGCCGCTGCACATGCGCATCCCGAAGCGCGGCTTCAACAATATTTTTGCGCGCGATTTCGCAGAAGTGAATCTCGGCCGCGTTCAGAAGGCCATCGACCAGAAGAAGCTCGACGGATCGGTCAAGGTCGATCTGGCGGCGCTCAAGAAGGCGGGTCTGGTGGCGAAGAGCCGCGACGGTGTACGCCTGCTGGCTAAAGGCGAAATCAAGACGAAGCTCGATATCGAGGTTGCTGGCGCCTCTGCCAGCGCGCTCGAGGCTGTCAAGAAGGCGGGCGGCAGCGTGACCGTGACCTTCCAGAAGAAGGTCTATATGAACAAGAAGGGCGAGCCGGGCAAACGGGTCCAGCGCCGTACCAAGTCTGCCGAAAAGCGGGCGGCGCGGGGCGGATAGGTGCTGTTCGCCTTGTGCTAGGGCGCGGCCGACCCGATATAAAGTCGACCCAGAGTCGGGAGTGAGCGATGCCTTCTGCAGCCGAACAATTGGCCGCCAATTTTAACTTCAGCAACTTCGGCAAAGCGAAGGAGCTGCGGCAGCGCATCCTCTTTACGCTCGGAGCGCTGATCGTGGCGCGCATCGGTACCTACATCCCGATGCCCGGCATCGACCCGGCGGGCATGGCCCGGTTCATCACCCAGCAGGGCGGTGGGCTTCTTGACGTCTTCAACACCCTGGCGGGCGGCGCCGTGCAGCGCATGGCCATCTTCGCCCTGGGAATCATGCCCTACATCTCAGCCTCGATCATCATGCAGCTGATGACGACGGTTTTCCCGGAGTTGGAGGCGCTCAAGAAGGAGGGCGCCGCCGGGCAGAAGATCATCAATCAATATACGCGCTACGGCACGGTTGCTCTAGCGGCGATCCAGGCGTTCGGCATCGCCATCGGCCTGGAACACGCGCAGGGCATCGTCCTGGAACCGGGCATGTTCTTCAGGCTGACCGCCGTTGTCACGCTGACAGGGGGCACGATTCTCCTGATGTGGATCGGCGAACAGATCACCAGCCGTGGTGTGGGTAACGGCATCTCGCTGATCATCTTCGCCGGCATCGTGGCGCGCTTTCCCCAGATTCTGGGGCAAGGTCTCGAGGCAGCCCGCACGGGCGCGATGAATCCTCTGGCCCTGATCCTGTTTTCCGTCTTCGCCGTGGGTCTGGTCGGCGTGATCGTTTTCATGGAACGCGCCCAGCGCCGGCTGCTGGTTCAATACCCCAAACGTCAGGTCGGCCAACGCATGTTTGGCGGCGAATCTTCGCACCTTCCCCTGAAGCTGAATGTGTCCGGCGTCATTCCGCCGATCTTCGCGTCGTCGATTCTGCTGATGCCGACCACGATCGCCAGCTTCAACGCCCAGAACCTGCCTGATTGGGCACAGACCATCGTCACCCTCATCAGCCGCGGGCAGCCGCTCTATCTGTTCCTGTACGGCGCGATGATTCTCTTTTTCTCGTTCTTCTACACCTCGATCGTGTTCAACCCGGAGGAGACTGCGGAGAATCTCAAGAAGTACGGCGGCTTCATCCCCGGTATCCGCCCGGGCAAGAAGACTGCGGAATATATCGACTACTGCCTGACCCGCGTGACCGTCGTGGGTGCCGTTTATCTTGCGGTTGTGTGCCTCATCCCTGAAGTGATGTACCAGAGCTACAACATGTCGTTCGCGCTCGGTGGGACCTCGATCCTGATCGTGGTGAGCGTGACCATGGACACTGTGGCGCAGATTCAGAGCCATCTGATCGCGCAGCAGTATGAAGGCCTGATCAAGAAGGCGAAGCTTCGGGGAGCACGACGTTGAATCTTGTACTTTTCGGGCCACCGGGGTCCGGCAAGGGGACGCAGGCGAAGATTCTTCAGGAAAAGCGCGGGTTACCGCAGCTGTCGACGGGCGACATGCTACGCGCGGCCATTGCGGCCGGCACGGACCTCGGCAAGCGGTGCAAGGCCATCATGGAGTCGGGCGATCTGGTGCCCGATGAGATCGTGATCGGGATCATCGCCGAGCGATATGACCAGCCGGATTGCGCCAAGGGCGCGGTGTTCGATGGCTTTCCCCGGACCATTCCACAGGCAGAGGCGTTGGACGCCATGCTTAAGGCCCGCCGCAAGAAGATCGACATTGTGATCGAGCTCAAGGTGGACGATGCCGTGCTGATCAGCCGGGTCGAACAGCGCATCAAGGACAGTGGCGGGGGCGCCCGGGCCGACGACAGGCCGGAAACTCTGCAAAACCGGCTTGCGGTCTATTACAGGAACACTGCGCCCCTGATCGAGTACTACAAGAAGCAAGGCAAGCTGGTGACGGTCGACGGCATGGCACCGATCGACGGGGTCAGCAGGGACATCGAAGCCGTGCTGGACCGGGCCGGCCGGAGAGGGTGTGTGGGGGTGTGACAATCCCGGAATTCCTGGGGAAATGGGCAGTTGACTGGGGTCGGCGCATTCATATAATCCGCGCCCTTGCGGCCGATTTCCCTGGAAATTCAGGCTTGTGGATCTCTGTCCGTTGGGCGGCACGGGGGTTGGGCCAGGGCGTTCGCAACAGTTTGAGCAATGAATTCAAGGCCCTGAAGGGCATTCGGAGAGACTCGTGGCACGCATCGCCGGCGTCAATATTCCTACCCAGAAGCGCGTCCTGATCGGGCTGCGCTATATCCACGGCATTGGGCCTGCCAAAGCCAAGGAAATCTGCGAGAAGGTGGGCATTGCGCCCGAGCGTCGCGTCCATGACCTGACGGACGCCGAGATCATCCAGATCCGCGAAGTGATCGACCGCGATTACCTCGTGGAAGGCGATCTGCGCCGCGAAGTCTCGATGAACATCAAGCGGCTCATGGATCTCGGCTGCTACCGCGGACTGCGCCATCGCAAGGGGCTGCCCGTCCGTGGCCAGCGCACGCATACCAACGCCCGCACGCGCAAGGGACCGGCCAAAGCGATCGCCGGCAAGAAGAAGGTGACGAAGTAAGCCATGGCTGCTCCCGCAGAAAAGAAGGCGCCGCGCGCCCGCAAGAAGGAAAAGAAGAACGTCGTCACCGGCGTCGCGCATGTGGCGGCGACGTTCAACAACACGATCATCACGATCACCGATTCCGCAGGCAACGCGGTGTCGTGGTCGTCGGCCGGCATGATGGGCTTCAAGGGATCGCGCAAGTCGACACCCTATGCGGCGCAGGTTGCCGCCGAGGATGCGGGCAAGAAGGCCGTCGAGCACGGCATGCGCACGCTGGAAGTCGAAGTGAGCGGGCCCGGATCGGGCCGCGAATCCGCGCTGCGCGCGCTGCAAACCGTGGGGCTGGTGGTGACGTCAATCCGCGACGTGACGCCGATCCCGCACAACGGCTGCCGTCCGCCGAAGCGCCGTCGCGTCTAGAACGTCGGCCGCAGGAGCGGTTTTCCGCCAGCCGCGCGGCCAATGGGTCGAGTTTAGGTTCGGAACCTGGCGTACCCGTCGCAAGCATTGGGCGTGATCCGACACGTCCGGGAAACGATGAGGCAAAATGTTTCAGAAAAATTGGCAGGAATTGATCAAGCCGCAGAAGCTCCGCATCGACGCGGGACATGATGCGGGCCGCTCGGCAACCATCGTCGCCGAACCCCTGGAACGCGGTTTCGGTCTGACGCTGGGCAATGCGCTTCGCCGCGTGCTGCTGTCGTCGCTTCAGGGCGCCGCCGTCACTTCGATCCAGATCGAGGGCGTGCTGCACGAGTTCTCCTCGATCGCCGGCGTGCGCGAGGACGTCACCGACATCGTGCTCAACGTCAAGCAGATCGCCCTGCGCATGCATGCCGAGGGTCCCAAGCGCCTGTCGCTGCGGGCCACGGGCCCGGGCGAAGTCACGGCGGGGCAGATCCAGGCGGTCGCCGACGTCGAGATACTCAATCCCGACCTCGTGCTGTGCACGTTGGACGAGAAGGTCGACTTCCGCATGGAACTGACGGTGTCGACCGGCAAGGGCTATGTCCCCGCCGATCGCAACCGTCCGGAAGACGCGCCGATCGGGCTGATCCCGGTCGACAGCCTGTTCTCGCCGGTGAAGAAGGTGTCCTACAAGGTCGAGAACACCCGCGAGGGCCAGATCCTCGACTACGACAAGTTGACGTTGACGGTCGAGACCAACGGCGCCATCGCGCCGGACAATGCGGTCGCCTATGCGGCGCGCATTCTGCAGGATCAGCTGCAAGTCTTCATCAATTTCGAAGAGCCGCGCGAGCGCGTCACCGAAGAGGCGAAGCCCGATCTGGCGTTCAATCCGGTGCTGCTCAAGAAGGTCGACGAACTCGAGCTGTCCGTGCGGTCGGCCAACTGCCTGAAGAACGACAACATCGTCTACATCGGCGACCTCATCCAGAAGACCGAGGCGGAGATGCTCCGTACCCCGAACTTCGGCCGCAAGTCGCTCAACGAGATCAAGGCGGTGCTGGCGGAAATGGGGCTGCATCTCGGTATGGAAGTGCCGGGCTGGCCGCCGGAGAACATCGAAGACCTCGCCAAGCGCTACGAGGATCAGTACTGAAAGTTCGCGCTCCTGCCCTCTGGGCGGGGGCGCTTTGTTTTAGGGGTAGAAGGACATGCGTCATCGCAATCAGGGCCGAAAGCTCGGCAAGAAGACCCAGCACCGCACCGCGATGTTCGCCAACATGGCGGCCGCGCTCATCAAGCACGAGCAGATCACGACCACGCTGCCCAAGGCCAAGGAGTTGCGTCCGGTGGTCGAGAAGCTGGTGACGTTGTCGCGGCGAGGGGCGGCCGATCTGCACGCGCGCCGCCAGGCGATTTCCACCATCCGCGACGTCGATCAGGTCAAGAAGCTGTTTGATGTCATCGGTCCGCGCTACGCGGGGCGGCCCGGCGGCTACACGCGGGTCCTCAAAGCGGGCTTTCGCCACGGCGACCATGCCGCGATGGCCGTGATCGAGTTCGTGGACCGCGATCCCGAGGCCAAGGGCAAGGATTCCGGGCCGGTGACCGCGTCTGAAGAGAACGTCACTGAGGCGTAAGCCTGGGGACGGAATGACGTGCGATATTGGGGGGCGGCTCGGAAACGAGTCGCCCTTTTGCCTGGAGAGTGCTGACGATGAACCGCTCATTGCTGCTGCTCGCGGCCGGCATGCTGTGCTTCGGGGTCGCCGTATATGCCTTCGTCCCGTCCTTCGACCGGGCGCAGGCCATGCCGGCGGAGCGCGTCGCCGCCGTCGACAAGGTTCCCGTGTCGCGGGCCCCACGGGACGCCAAGGACGTTCAGCTCACCTTCGCTCCGGTGGTGAAGCGCGTGGCTCCGGCCGTGGTCAACGTCTATTCGCGCAGCGTGGTGCAGGCGCCCAACAATCCGATGTTTGCCGATCCGTTCTTCCAACGCTTCTTCAACATCAATCCGCAGATGCGCCAGCGGGTGCAGCAATCGTTGGGTTCTGGCGTGATCGTGCGCGCCGACGGCATGATCTTGACCAACAACCATGTGGTGCAGGGCGGCCAGGACATCGTGGTGGCGCTTTCCGACAAGCGCGAGTTCAAGGCCAGGGTCCTGCTGGCCGATCCGCGCACCGATCTGGCGGTGCTGAAGATCGACACCAAGGGCGAGAAGCTGCCCACCGTCGAATTCGGCGACAGCGACGCGCTGCAGGTCGGCGATCTGGTGCTGGCAATCGGCGATCCATTCGGGGTCGGCCAGACAGTGACGATGGGCATCGTTTCGGCGCTGGCACGCACCGACACCAGCGCCTCAAGTTATCAGTTCTTCATCCAGACCGACGCCGCCATCAATCCGGGCAATTCGGGTGGCGCGTTGGTGACCACGGACGGCCGGCTGGCGGGGATCAACACGGCGATCGTCTCGCCATCGGGCGGGAACATCGGCATCGGCTTCGCCATTCCGGCCAATTTGGCCCGGCGCGTGGTCGAGGGGGCCACGAGCGGGGGCGTGAAGCTGCCGTGGATCGGCGCCGACGGTCAGGCCGTCACCGGCGATATCGCCGCGAGCCTTGGCCTCAGCCGGCCGCAAGGCGTGCTTCTGAAGACGATCTTCCCGGGCGGGCCGGCAGCGCAGGCCGGCCTCAAGACCGGCGACATCGTGCTCTCGGTCGATGGGGAAGACGTGAGCGATATGCAGTCGCTAACCTATCGTGTCGCCACGCGACGGCCGGGCGAGCAGGCGAAGCTTGTGGTGTCCCGCAACGGCCACCAGCGCACCGTCTCTGTGAGGCTGGCGTTGCCACCCCAGAATCCCAGGCCGGACGCCCAGACAATCGGAGGCCGCAATCCGCTGACCGGGGCCCGCGTCGAGAACTTGTCGCCCGCGGTGGCGACGGACCTGCAGCTGAACCTGTTCGCCAAGGGGGTCGTGATCATGGCAGTGTCGCCGAACACGCCGTCGGGCGGCTACGGCTTCCAGTCTGGCGACGTCGTGCATTCGGTGAACGGCCAGCCCGTGCCGGATGTGGGCACGCTCAAGCGCCTTCTCAATGCCGGCCGCGGGCACTGGGATCTCGTCATCGACCGTGGCGGGCAACGCATGAGTTTGACGGTGGACGGGTAGATTTCCTCGCCTGTTTACGGGGGAGTTGCTCCGCGAAGCGGGGAAAGTCCGCCCGAACGCCGGGAAGAGGAGCGCGCAGCACGATCGAGCCTCGCGAAGAGAGGCGAATTGCACTTCCGACTGTGCTGAACTGGAGCATCTGGGGGGATGCTTGAACGGGCATGGAATCGCACAGAGCTATTCGGTTCGCTCTTTGGATACCGGTCCTGACGCTTCTGATGATCGCCTGCGGTGCGGGTTGGCTCTATCTTGATCGCAGTTTGTCCAGTCCGCTGCACCAATCGCGCGAGTGTCGCGCTGCTGCGGAGATGGCAAAGACCATCATTCAATCTGTCGAGAAAAGAACGCACGCCAGATTTCCCGGCTCTAGCGGGTTCAATCCAACGCTGTCCGACTACCTTTCATCGGAAGGGGAACACGAAGCACTGCGCCTTGTGCCGACATTTCTGAAATCAGCCTTCTTCAGCGTGGCACCGTTGGATTGTTCAGATGAGTTCAAACGGTCCAATGTTCCGGTCCAGAACTTGTCGAGCTTTGGGATGCTGCCGAGCCCGGCCGAAAGGAGTAAGTTCATTACACAAACAACGTTTTCCCGTGTGATCTTCTCTTTCGACGGAATGCATGCTTACACAGCCTTGGGCCTCAGATGTGGACCGCTGTGCGGAGCGGGCTGCGAGACCCGTTGGGTCCGCAAGGACGGCGTCTGGGTTCTGGAGAAGATGACGCCCACCTGGATTTCATGAGCCGCAGGGCGGTAATCTGCGTCCATGTCCGACCTTTTCGAATCCGCCGGTCTTCCCGATGACGCGCCGCGCCCTCTCGCCGACCGGTTGCGGCCGAGGACGCTCTGCGACGTGGTGGGCCAGGACCACCTGATCGGTCCCGAAGGGCCGATCGGACGCATGGTGGCGGCGAACCGGCCACATTCTATCATCCTGTGGGGACCTCCCGGCACCGGCAAGACGACGATCGCGCGTCTGTTGTCGAATGCCTTCCAGCTGCACTTCGAACAGCTCTCGGCCGTGTTTTCCGGAGTCGCCGATCTGAAGAAGTCGTTCGACGCCGCGCGCCAGCGGCGCAAGATGGGGCAGGGCACGCTCCTCTTCGTCGACGAAATCCACCGCTTCAATCGCAGCCAACAGGACAGCTTTCTGCCCGTGGTGGAAGACGGCACGGTGATCCTGGTCGGCGCCACCACCGAAAACCCCTCCTTCGAGCTCAACGGCGCGCTCCTGTCGCGCGCCCAAGTTCTGGTGCTGCGCCGCCTCGACGATGCGGCGCTTGAAACCCTGATCGTGCGGGCGGAAAAGCATTATGGCGAAAACCTCAGACTCACGGACGACGCCCGCGAGACGCTGCGCGCCATGGCCGACGGCGACGGACGGTATCTTCTGAACCTCGTCGAGGAAGTGGCTGGACTGAAGATCGCCAAACCGCTGGATGCGGCCGCGCTGGTCGCCGCCGTGCAGAAGCGCGCGCCGCTCTACGACAAGAGCCGCGAAGAGCACTACAACCTCATCTCGGCGCTGCACAAGTCGATCCGAGGCTCGGATCCCGATGCGGCGCTCTACTGGCTGGCGCGGATGTTGGCGGGCGGAGAGCAGCCGCTTTATATCGCACGCCGGCTGGTGCGTGCGTCGGTAGAAGATATCGGCCTCGCCGATCCGCAGGCTGTCGTACAGGCGATCGCCGCCAAGGACGTCTACGATTTCCTGGGCAGCCCGGAAGGTGAAATCGCGCTGGTTCAATGCGTTCTCTATCTTGCCTCGGCACCGAAATCGAATGCGGTCTACGTGGCGCATGGCGCGGCGATGCGGGCGGCTGAGGCGCATGGTTCCCTGATGCCGCCGGCGCACATTCTGAACGCCCCGACCACACTGATGAAGACCCTCGGCTACGGGAAGGGCTACGAGTACGACCACGAGGCCGAAGAAGGCTTCTCGGGCCAGAACTATTTCCCGGATCGCATGGCGCGCGAACAGTACTACGATCCGAAGGACACGGGATTCGAGCGCGAGACCCGCAAGCGGCTGGAATACTGGGCGAAGTTGCGTGCCAAGAAGGGCGGCGCCTAGGCCGCATCACTTGTGGCTGCCGGCCGATCATGGCAGGCGCGCGGATTGGCGATGGAGATTGCGGCGCGTCGCCCGTTACACGGATGGCCGGTGATTCCTCCAATGCCGCCGCCGACCCGGTGTCTGCAAGGGTGAAGGCTTCCGAGTCGCCTTCCGAACGAAAGCGGAAGCTGGCCGGACGTGCGTCGGCGCGCTGGTGCGAGTGCGCAGCAATTTGGCGGGCGTGCTTGGTCAAATGTCCTTGCCGGACTCACAAATCACGCTAAAGCTATCCGGGCGGGTTGCGATTCCCGCACAGGGATGCGTGTTGTGGGTTTCGAGGACTTCGAGCGGAAGATCAAGTCGCCTGCCCTCAAGAGCGTCGCCGGTCATTGGCAGCAGACGCGTGGAAGCCGCCTCGTTCCGGCATGGAATGACATCCGGCCGTCCGTAATCGCCGGTCAACTCTCGATGATTTGGTCCTACACTTATGACGCGCAGGCGGACAAGTTCACGGGTCGCCTGGCAGGCGTCGGCATCGAACAGAAATTCGGCAAGTCGTTTCGCGGCACGCCGATGATCGACCTCTATCCGCCCGAGGACTACCAACGCTTGTTCGAGCGGGCCAAGCGCGTGGTATGCGGGCCCGCGCTCTACCACGGCGAGGGAATGGTATTCCGCCACCTCAAGCAGTCGGGGTACGGGGAACGCATCATGCTTCCGGTCGGTGCAGACGGAGTCCACGGCGACGGTTTGCTCGGTGCCACGGACTACCAGTTCGTCTACGGCGGCTTCAACCCGGATCAGCTCGAAACGGAGACTTGGTTCGATCTCTAGCTTGTGAAGCGCCCATCCGGTCTGCCGACATCCCACGCAAGTGTCTGATAGCCCCGAGCGGTTGCGTGACGCAACGCTTCGCCGCAAATTCGCATTCCAGTCTGGATCAACCGAGATCGCGCTATGCGGCAGAGTCACATGGCGTGGAGGCGCCAAGTAGATCGTCGCGATGCGACGCGAGCCGATAATGCTCGAAGAGCAAGTGTTCGAGGCGCTGAATATGGTGACGCGTGAAATACAAGCGGCCCCGCCCGCGGATGCCCTGATTGAACCGGTGGCGGCGGCGGTCCGCCCAGGCGGTCTCGACAGCCATTCGACATTGTTCTTCGGAGCATTCGACTCTGGAGTGGCGCAAGGATCGTTCGAGGGTCTTCACCGGATCAGCCAGAAATTCGCGATAGCGAAGGACGCAGACGCGATCGGGAAACTCAGCCGCGTACGAAAGCCAACTGGCAAAATAACTGGCATACCAGGGTGCGAGGATGTCGATCGCGAAGTCCGCCTTGGCGTCGTCAGCATAGGATTCGAAGCCGGCCGGGATGACGCAGTTGAGCCCATTGGCTTCCGTGCCGCCGCCCGCGTTCAGCATGTCGAGGTAGGAGGCCAGCATGTCGCCCAGATCACGAAGCATGATGATCGGACGGATGCCGAACGCCTCGAGCATACGGCAGTTGGCGGGCAGGGCCTGCATATGAATATGCGTGACCAGCGTGCGGGCGGGGAAATGACCTGCATAGTAGAGGATGAACGCCGGCAGATAGGGTGTTCCGTCGCGTCCGCCGAGCGCATGTGTCACACGCATCAGTTGACCGTCGATGGCATGGATGGCGGCGCTGCGCAGGAAGGTTCCAGCGGCCTTTGGCGCAAAGGCGAACATGACCATCGCCCGCCGAGCCCCGATGGTGGTCAGGTATTCCGTCAGCGCCTCGTCGAAGCGGCCCGTAATATCGGGCATCTCGAAGGCGGCGCGCGTTGCGCTCTGGTCTAATGTGGCGGACAAGACGGTTGGTCCATGGTCATCGGCCATGACATCGCAGATACCGCATACGGTCCAGGCCCCGGATGCAAGAATGGTTGTCGAGTTCTGAATCGCAGGACAATCCGAGATATCTTGACATCCACTCTCGCAGGCCACGTCAAGCCCGGCACCTGCGAATCCAGCCGGCGAACGCGTCCATAAACTGCTTGAGGAACTTGCGAGTGCCGTCGTTGGTGAGCGAGCCGGAGTCGTCGAACAGCTTGTCGGCTCCGCTCACGTAAGCTTCCGGCTGCGGCATCGCCAGAACGTTCAGGAAGACGAGGGACTGGCGAAGGTGATGGTTGGCGCCGAAGCCCCCTATGGCTCCGGGCGAAACGCTGACGATCGCGCCAGGTTTGCCGTTCCAGGCGCTATGGCCATACGGCCGAGAGCCAATATCGATGGCATTCTTGAGAATGCCGGGTATCGAGCGGTTGTACTCCGGTGTCACAAAGAGGACGGCGTGTGCGGCCTTGATCCGCTCTCGGAATTTCGTGAGGGAGTCCGGCGGTGCGGCATCGCTGTCCTGGTTGTAAAGCGGCAATTGACCGATCTCGACGATTTCCGATGCGAGCTCGGGGGTCCCGAGTTCCGCCAGCACTTTGGCCGTTTTCCGGCTGAAGGACTCCTTGCGCAGGCTGCCGACCAGCACGGCCACGTCGATCATCGCGTCAGCTCCTTCTCGACCGTGTCATCCTATTCGTGTTCGAGCGATCCAGTGAATAAGCCTGACGCTAACATTGGTCAGAAAATGGAACTTTCGCGAAACTGCGAAGTTACCACCGCGAATGGAAGCGGTGCCGCCAAGTCCGCGCAAGGAGACGTGCCCGGTGGCCGCGCCTGGCAGGGAAGAACCCTTTGGGGATCCGTTCCAGGGCCTCAACGACCAGAGTGCGGGCGTGCGGTCCGGCGGCAGCAAACTGCACCCTACCACGCGGCTGCGTCTGGAGAACTTCCCCAAGATCGGCGGCGGACTGCAATACACCGTTTATGATCTGGGCAATGGTCGGGTTTTCAAGCGGCCGACCACATTCTGGGAAAGCTACTGGCGCGTGCTCGGGTGGCGGATGCCATTCCACAAGACATCGATCCTCAGCGCGCATAAAGACGTCGCGCGCATCAAGTCGTACACCCAGCGATCCTTCCAGAACCTGCGCCCGCTTCTGCCGCGCGTTTCGCGCGATCTGGGAAACCCGGTGATATTTGGAGACTTGTCCTACGAGCAGGATCTGGCGGTGGTTGTGGCCGACTATTTCCCGAACCACACGTTCCGTGAAAACAGGGACCTGGTCGACCGCTACATCGCGCTGACATTCCGCTTCTGGGAGATGGGTTTCGGCGAATGGCCATTCAAGCTGTGCCTCAACTACGGCGTGGACCGTGGCGGAGCGCTGATCTTGCTCGATCTCGGAGAGCTCTTTTTCGACAAGCGCAAAGCAGTCGGCCGCATTGCCAAGCGCCACTGGGACCGCGTCGTCATCCGCGATCCGGCCGTCGCCGGCTATTACAGGGCCGGCATGGACCGGGCAATGACCGTGGCCAACGTCGAAGCGCATTGGGGGCGCGCGCTGTAGGCCTGGTCTCTACTTCTTCTTTATCAGGTGCAGGCCCATCGCGTTGATGGTGCCGGCCTGGAGTCCGTAATGGAGCCGGATGGCGTATTCGAGCTCCTTGTAGAAACCCGCGAGACGCTGTTTGCGCCAGGGCTCCTTCAGGACGCGCACCGTCTTCAGCATTTTGACGGTCGCAGCGAGCCCCCGGAATATCGCGATGCGCAGCTCCGCGCTCAGATCGAGAGTGTTGTAGGTCGTGAGGCCCGCGTCGGCGAAGGCCTTGCGGTAGGCCATTGCGGTGTGAACCGGATGGCCGAGATCCGCCGCGTTGCCGCTCGCCACGAGGTCGGCGAATATCGCGGTGCCGCCCACCTTCAGGCCTGCCGTGCAACTGGCGAGCATGGCGGGTGAGACACCGGGTATGCGCCCCGCATTGAGCATGGCCAGGTGCGTGTAGCGGCCTTTCTTGAGCGGCATCGCGCCGCCCCTCCAGACCTGAAGCTTGACCTTGTCCTTTGCCCGCTTCTCGAGCGTCGACAGCGCCGGTTCGCCTTCGAAGGCATCGATCCACACGGCGCTTTCGCGGGTGTATTCGAACAGCCGGCTGCCGAGCTGGTGGCACACGGCGGCGAAGATGGCGTTGCCCGGCGGCGCCAGGGTGCGCAGGGCGCAGGAAGCGAAGACGTCATCGGTCGGGGTGAGGTTGCCTGCTCCCCAGATGTCCTGGGCCATGGCGATCCAGGACTGGGATGGGCCCTCGTCGCGGGGCAGCTCGATATCGTCCGTCGGCGCCTTGGGGCCGAGCAGAACAATCTTCGACTTTATCGCGGCCTTGGAAACTGCCAGCATCGCCACACCACTCCCCGCGGCATCCTGGAAGATCAGCGTTTACGAGATGTGAATGGGGACGGGGCCAGCGCCCGGCACGGTGAATAAATGCCATCCGATCTCGCGCGCTGCGTGCAGCGCCGGGCGGCGCAACTGTTCAGTTCGTCCGGACGCCGTAGCGCAGCACCTTGACCTTCTCCAGCGTGACGAGTCCCGAGCCCATCATGCTGTCCAGCACCGGCAGGAAGGCGTCGATCTTGTCTTCGGTATCGACGATCTCGATGACCAGGGGGAGGTCTTCGGAAAGGCGCAGAATCTTCGAGGTGTGCAGCCGGCTCGTATGGCCGAAGCCCATGGGGCCGCGCAGCACGGTGGCGCCGGCCATGTGCATCTCGCGCGCCTTGAGCACGATGGCCTCATAGAGCGGCCGGCTTTCGCAGCGGTCGGCTTCGCCGAAGAAGATGCGCAGCAGGACGGCGTCCTTGGGCAGTTCCATCGCTATGCTCCCTTGAGCTGATTGATGAAGCCGGCGGCCAGCGACCCGAGCCAGACGCCCAGCAGGCACAACGTCACGGACCCCAGCACGTTTCCGCCGGCCGCCAGCCATTCGCCGTCGCGCATCAGGTTCAGCGTCTGCAGGCTGAAGGACGAAAAGGTGGTGTAGCCGCCGCAGAAGCCGGTCATGGCGAACTGCCGCGTCGAGCCCGAGACGAACAGGCGCCCGTCCGGCGCGGTCAGCGTGAAGACGAAGCCGATGATGAAGGAGCCGGTGACGTTGATGATCAGCGTGCCCCAGGGAAACGTCTCGCCGAAGGCGTTGGCGATGATGCCCGACAGCACGTAGCGCGCGGCCGTGCCGAGCGCCCCTCCGGTCGTCACCAGTAGGAAAAGCTGCAGCGGCATGGCTCACTCCCGCGCGGGTTTGCGCGCGTCACGGCATGTTATACGCTAGGAGTCATCAGCGGCCGCGGTTTCGGGGGACCCCATCCCCATCGGCCGGTCCCTTAGCCTGACCGGGAACGTCGATCAAGCCATGCAGAGCCAGCGCATCGACCGCGAGGACGACGGCATTCGGCTCGATCGCTGGTTCAAACGGCACTATCCCGGACTGACGCACGGCCGCTTGGAGAAGCTCCTGCGCACGGGACAGGTGCGCCTGGACGGCAAGCGCGCCAAGGCCGGCGACCGGCTGGCGGAAGGTCAGACGCTGCGCGTGCCGCCCCAGGCCGAGGCTGCCACGCCGCCGGCGCGCGAGACGGTGGCGGGCAGCCTGGAAGAATACGTGCTCCACATGGATCCGTCGGTGATCGTGCTCAACAAGCCGCCGGGGCTGGCGACGCAGGGCGGCTCGGGGCTCGCCAGGCACGTCGACGGCATGCTGGACTCGCTGATGTTCGGCAAGAAGCAGCGGCCGCGCCTGGTGCACCGGCTGGATCGAGACACTTCGGGCGTGCTGGTCGTGGCGCGCACCGTGCCGGCGGCGGCGGCGCTGGCGAAATCGCTGGCCCAGCGCGACGCAGCGAAAACATACTGGGCGCTGACCCGTGGCGTGCCCGCCCGCCCGCGGGGCACCGTCAAGGCGGCGCTGGCGAAGGAGGGCGGCCACGGCCCGCACGGCCGCGACGAGCGCATGGCGGTGAGCAAGGCCGACGAGGCGCAGCGCGCCATCACCGATTACTTCGTGCTCGGGCAGGCGGGACAGGAGTTCGCCTGGGTCGCGGCGAAGCCCGTGACGGGGCGCACGCATCAGATCCGCGTCCATCTCGCCAGCCTCGGCACGCCCATCGTCGGCGATTTCAAGTATGGCGGCAGCGAAGTGCGCGGTCGCGGCGCGGTGGCCGACAAGCTGCATCTGCATGCGCGCTCCATCGATATCGCCCACCCCGACGGCGGCCGGCTGAAGGTTGTGGCGCCGCTGCCGGAGCACATGCGGCGCGCCTGGGAGCTGTTCGGCTTCGATCCGGACGACCGGCGCGACGTCTTCGCCAAGGCGAAGCGATGAAGCGCTTCTACGCCACAGTTGCCGTCGGCATGTCTGGGCCGGGCCGCTTTTCCGTGCTGCTCGACGCCAAGCCGCTGAAGACACCCAGGAAGGCTGGGCTGCTCTTGCCGTCGCGGGAGCTTGCGGAAGCCATCGCCGGGGAATGGCGCGGGCAGGGCGTCGAGATCGACAGCGCCGGCATGGTCCTCACCAAGTGCGCCAACACGGCCATCGACCAGGTGACCGGCCACGAAGCCGCTGTGGTCGACGACATCGTCGCCTATGCCAACGATCTGCTGTGCTACCGCGCCGAGACGCCGGTCGAGCTCTTGGCGCGCCAGCAGAACGCCTGGGACCCGCTCCTGGCCTGGTTCCAGGTCCGCTTCGGGATTGCTCTGCGCACCGGGACCGGCGTCTCCCCCATCCGGCAGGATGAGGCGGCGATCGCAACCCTGCGGGCCGCGGTCGGCCGCCATGGCGCTTTCGTGCTGACGGCCCTGCACCGGGTCGTGGCGTTGTGCGGCTCCCTGGTGCTCGGCCTGGGGCTTCTGGAGGGCCGCTTGACGGCGGAAGAGGCCTTTGCCGCCTCCCGGGTGGACGAGGCCTATCAGGCCGAGAAATGGGGCCGGGACGCCCTGGCCGAGCAGCGGGCCGGCGCCATCTTGGCCGAGCTGGGGGCCGCTGCGCGCTTCTTGCAGCTGGCGAAGGCTGCCGAGACGGCCTAGGAGATCGGTTTAAATTCCTGCCGAAACCCACTACGAATACACCGCTTTCCCGGGATTCGCCTCATGAAGCACCGCATCCAGGAACTCGAAGAACGGCGCCGACGCGCCCGGGCCGGCGGCGGCGAGGCGCGGATCGAGGCCCAGCACAAGAAGGGCAAGCTGACGGCGCGCGAGCGCATCGAACTCCTGCTCGATCCGGACTCCTTTGAGGAGTTCGACATGTTCGTCGAGCACCGCAACACCGAGTTCGAGTCGCACAAGTCGCGCATCCCGGGCGACGGCGTGGTCACGGGCTGGGGCACCATCAACGGCCGCGTGGCCTATGTCTTCGCCAAGGACTTCACGGTGTTTGGCGGTTCGCTCTCCGAGTCCCACGCCCAGAAGATCTGCAAGGTGCAGGACATGGCGCTGCAGAACCAGGCGCCGATCATCGGCCTTTACGACGCCGGCGGGGCGCGCATCCAGGAGGGCGTGGCGTCGCTGGCGGGCTTCGGCGAGGTGTTCAAGCGCAACGTGCTGTCCTCCGGCGTGGTGCCGCAGATCTCCGTCATCATGGGGCCCTGCGCGGGCGGCGACGTCTATTCCCCGGCGCTGACCGACTTCATCTTCATGGTGCAAGGCACCAGCTACATGTTCATCACGGGCCCCGACGTCACCCGTACCGTGACGCATGAGGATGTGACGCCCGAGCAGCTCGGCGGGGCCACGGTCCACACCACCAAGTCCTCCGTGGCCGACGGCGCCTACGAGAACGACGTCGTGTGTCTCGAGGAGATACGCCGGCTTTACGATTTCCTGCCGCTCAACAACCGCGACAAGGCGCCGGTGTGGCCGACGGACGACGAGGTGATGCGCGAGGAGCCGTCGCTCGACACGCTGGTGCCCGAGAGCCCCAACAAGCCCTACGACATCAAGGAAGCGATCCTGAAGGTCGCTGACGAGGGAGATTTCTTCGAGATCGGTGAGGCCTTCGCGCGCAACGTCATCACCGGCTTCGGCCGCATCGAAGGCTCGACGGTGGGCTTCGTCGCCAACCAGCCGATGGTGCTGGCCGGCGTGCTTGACAGCGATGCCAGCCGCAAGGCGACGCGCTTCGTGCGCTTCTGCGACTGCTTCAACATCCCCATCGTGACCTTCGTCGACGTGCCGGGATTTCTCCCCGGCGTTGCCCAGGAGCATGGCGGCATCATCAAGCACGGCGCCAAGCTGTTGTTCGCCTATGCCGAGGCCACGGTGCCCAAGGTGACCGTGATCACGCGCAAGGCCTATGGCGGCGCCTATGTGGTGATGGCCTCCAAACACATGCGCGCCGACGTGAACTACGCCTGGCCCTGGGCCGAGATCGCTGTGATGGGCGCCAAGGGCGCGGTGGAGATCATCTTCCGCAAGGACGCCGGCGACCCCAAGGCCATCGCAGCGCGCACCAAGGAATACGAAGAGAAATTCCTCAATCCGTTCGTCGCCGCATCACGCGGCTGGATCGACGAAGTCATCCGTCCCCACAACACCCGCAAGCGCATCGCCGGCGCGCTTCGCATGCTGCGCAACAAGCAGGTGGCGCAAGTCTGGAAGAAGCACGACAACATACCGCTGTGACCGAGATCACACGAGATGGACTACAAAGCGAAATATTTTCGACAGTATGCAATAGATACAAATATCGCGTTGGAATGTAGGCCACTGGCTGAGTTGCCTTGGGCGGAATTGGAGGGCACTGGACCTATAATTGTGTGGCTTGTTCCTACCGTGCTTAGGGAAGTCGATTCTAAAAAGCGAGATGGTCGACTTGGGTCGCGCTCTAGAGAATTCAATCGGCTAGCTTCACAGTGTATTGACCAAAGCGTGCCTATTACGATTGTGCGAGGGCCGCCGCAAGTCGACGTCGCGATTTGCAGCTGCCGACGAATTGATTGGGAGTTGTACTCTGATCTCGATAGGGCAGAGAACGATGACAGAATAGTTGCGGAACTGCTAAATGCAAACGAGTTCGATGCAACATCAATCACGCTCTTGAGTTTTGACACAAACCCACGCGCCAAGTGCAAGAATATTGGAATAGCTGCACATAGACCTTCTGAGGCATGGCTTTTATCTCCGGAGCCAAGCCCTCAGGAAAAGGAGCTTCAAAGGCTTAAGTCCCGTTTGGCGGTATTGGAGAAAACTGAGCCAATTCTGCGTGTTCGGCTTGACATCCTCGCCATGGAACCGGTGGAACTCGTCAGAATTGAAGCGCTCACAGTGGATGAACGAAATGCCCTGCGAGAGCGCGTGTTGAATCGCAATCCGCAGATACGACAGAGTGACGACGTCATGTCATCTGTAATGGGTAGTTATGATCCCGGGTATGATGGAAAGTACAAAAAATTTGTCCGAGACTTCGTCGAGAATTATGTAGCAAAGTTTTCTGAGAACTTGGAAAAGCAGGTTGCTCAGATTCCTGCTGTGATCGAGGTGGAGAACACGGGGGAGATACGCGCCGAGAACCTTATCATTGAAATCACGAGTAGCGGTGTCACGTTCAACGACAAGGTGATCGTTTATCCAATAGGTGGTCCGAATGCGCCGAAGCCTAGTCGGAACCCGGTTTACATGCCTCCTATTCGACTACTAAGGGGGGCGGCGCCCGTGCATGTCGATAGGCATGAGATCGAACTGGCGGTTGAGCCGAGACGCAGCAGTTCAGTCAGGGCGCAGTGTCAGGATTTTCGCCACGGACAAAAGTGGGAACGTGTTCTGGTACTCACCATTGACCCAAGGGCCGAGGCGGGAAACAGCGTATGCGTCCGGACGACCGCAGCGAACATGCATGGAGAGGTGGTTGCTAGCCGGGAAATTCAAACCTCTGTGCGGGACGTACGGTATAGCGATGTAGTCGAATTAGAGAGTTCCTCCTATAAATTAGATTTTCCGGTAAAGGACTTCATTCGTGAAGCACTTAAAGCTCGCGAGTTCGACGAGCTTGAGTTTGAACGTTTCGGCGAAAACGAAGAGGATTAATCAGGGGGAAGAAAAGGGGGGAAGAAAACGAGCCGGAGTCGTTAATCTCGATTCTCCCAAGTAGCTCTGGCTCGTTTTCTTACCAGGGCTCTTCATTGGCGCCAGCTGGCCGCATCTGCTAAGTTGCGCGCCGAAGAGGAGCACCTTCATGGCGGAGAGCTACAGCTTTTCGGTTGTCCTGGAGCCGCAGGAAGGCGGCGGGTTCACCGTGCTGGTTCCGGCACTGCCGGAAGTGGTGAGCGAGGGCTACACGGAAGCGGAGGCCCTGGCGAATGCGGAAGAGGCCATCCGCGCCGTTCTGTCATACCGCCATGACCACGGTCTGGACATTCCATCCGACGCACAGCCGGAAGTCCGGCGTGTGACGGTGGCCGCCTGAGATGGGCGGCGGACTTCCCGTCCTGAGCGGGAAGCGTGTCATCCAGGCCCTAACCAGCGCAGGCTTCGTGGTGGATCGGGTGGTCGGCAGCCATCACGTGCTGGTCTTTCCAGGCGACCTGCGCAGAACCGTCACGGTCCCAGTTCACGGCAATCGCGACCTCAAACCTGGAACGCTTCGTTCCATCATCCGGCAAGCCGGCTTCACGGTTGAGGAATTTGGGAAGTTCGTCTGACTCCCCGAACGTCCCGAAACAATCGTCGCGCTTGAATGCCCGGTCCGGGCGACAGGGTACCACGTCTGCTACCCCAACAGCGCCCTTTGCAGTTCCTGCGCCAATGACGCACGACGTTCCCCGACGCCGTGGAATATGCTGAAATCCGGCCGGGTCTGGCGGGGAAGCCGATGGTACAGCGCGGGATCGGTTGGATCGGCCTTTTGATCGTGGCGTTCTGGGTGTTTTCCGCCTTGTTCCACTTTGCTGGCCCGCTGCTGCACGTCCCCTCCGTGTGGCTGGGGATGCTCGACCAGACCTCGAAGGTCGTGAACATCGCGATTTCGGGCTTCTTCGCGGTTTCGATCAGCCTGCTTCTGATCCGCGGCGTGCCGCCCGCGCTCAGGCCCAAGAGGCGGTCCTTCAAATGGTGGCAGCGGATGATCGTCTTCACCTACCGGCTGTTTCTCCTGGCGGCGGTCGTGCTCGGCACGGCCGCATTCTTGGTGTGGCAGCCCCGCCTGATCCCCAGCTTCTCCACCCTCAACACGCTCGCATCCCTGGCGCCGATCTTTCTCTTCGCGGGCCTGCTCATCTACATCCTGACGCTCGTGTACTGGCGTCGCAGGAAGGAGCGCCTGCGTCCGCGCGTCATCGTGTACATGACGGAACCTTACGGCAGCGTGCCGTGGAAGAAATGAACATCGACATTCCCACCCTCGAAACGCCGCACCTGATGCTGCGCGGGCACCGGCTTGAGGACTTCGCGGCCTATTTCGCCCTGGTCGGCGATCCCTATGTGAAGCGCTACTTCTCGGGCCCGCTGTCGCGCGAAGACGCCTGGGCGCGCTTCCTGCGCGGCTTCGGCTATTGGGTGGTGCTGGGTCACGGCAGCTGGGCGGTGGAGGAGAAGAAGACTGGCGTCTATGCCGGGCTGGTCAGCGTGTTCGACGCCAAGCGTGACGTCGATCCGCCGCTCGAGGGCATGGCGGAGGCGGGCTGGAGCATTGCCCGGCGCCTGCAAGGCAAAGGCTACGCGACCGAGGCGATGACGGCGGCGTTCGCCTGGTTCGACGCCCATTTCCGTCTGAAGACCTGCGCCCTCATCGCACCCGAGAACAAGGCGTCGATCCGGGTCGCAGAAAAGACCGGCTTCACCTTCCTGCACGAAACCATGTTCAAGAACCATCCGTCGCTGGTCTATGTGCGGCCGCCGCACGCATAGTCTCTGCCGCGTCAGGCAGACCGGTTGCCGGCAAAGTGGTAAAGAGCGGACGGGACAACGGAGATTGGGAGAGCATGGACCGCGCCACAGCAATCAAGATTTTGCGCCTGGGCGGGTTGGCGGTCGTGCTTGGCTATCTTGCGCTGACGGTTTTCCTCGACGGCATCCTGTATTGGGGTCTGCAGCTGCCGCACCGCGTGGTTCTCGTTCTCTGGCTCGCACACAGCGGCCTGCGACTGGTCTTCATCGTCTGGTGCTGCATCTTCCTGTGGCTTTGGTATCAGGGAGATTTCAAGTCGTCGGAAGACGGGCAGGGCCGGCCTTCCGCGTTGCCCAATCCCCGCATCCAGATTCTGTTCTGGCTGGCCATCGCGCTGTTGCTCGTCGTGGCGTTCAATGTCGTGCCGATGATCGTGCACGACCAGCGGGTGGCCGGGTCGGTGCTGAGCTTGGGCGCGATGGCCCTTATGGTCGTGGTGTGGGGCGCCGTCTACTGGATGACTCGCCGGCGGAAGGTGCCGTGGCGCCGCCCGCAGGGTAGCTGAGGCCGATACGCGTTATCGTGTCCGAAATCTCGTTTCCGGAAATTGCTACGGCAGCCGCTTGTAATTAGTCTTGCGCCTGACGACGTGTGTTCCGTGAATCCTTGCTCGGGAGATTTGGAGCCCCGTTGAGACGCGGAATGGAAAGACCGAGTTGTTCTGTCGGCATCAGATCTTGGTACGACCAAGGGAGGGGGGACCCTCCCCCCATGGTGGCGCGAATTCCGAAAATCAATGATCAAGGGGTTGGGCACAGGCGATTCGCCCACACCAGGTTTGGTGCCCAAAGGAAGTGAGAATGGCCGTCATCGAAGTGAGCATTCCCGTGCTCCAAACACCACGATTGATCCTGCGCAGCCACGAGCTCAAGGATTTTGAGGCTACCGTCGACATCTGGTCGGACCCCATCGTCCGCAAGCACTTCGGCGCCCGGCCCTTCACCCGTGAAGACATCTGGGCGCGCTTCCTGCGGCAGTCCGGCATGTGGGCGGTGATGGGCTACGGCGCCTGGGCGGTCGAGGAGAAGTCCACCGGCGCCTATGTGGGGACCGTTGGGGTGTTCGACGTCAGGCGGGAATTCGAGCCGCCAGAACCTTCGCTGGCGGGCCTGCCGGAGGCGGGGTGGACGTTGTCGCCCCGCGTGCACGGCAAAGGCTATGCGACCGAGGCGGCGAAGGCGGCGCTCGCCTGGGCGGACCGGCGGTTCGGCGGCATCCGCATGTGGTGCATGATCTCGCCGGCCAACGTCGCCTCCATCCGCGTGGCGGAGAAGTGCGGCTTCCGCTTCTGGAAGGAGACGACATACAGGGACGACCCCATTCTTCTCTTTCTGCGGGAAAAGGTGGAATCAGCCTAGACTGTCGTCGTTGCCCAGTGGGTGGGTGCGATGGAAGAGAGCGGTCCGCAGTGGTGCTCGCGATTTCCGGGCAGCACCTCACCGGACGACCTGGCGGACGGTTTCAAGGGCCAGGTCTGGGCGTTTCTGTCGGCGATGAAGAAAGGCGGGGCGTCCGTCGCGGTGACGGCCACCTACCGACCGCCGCCGCGGGCTTATCTGATGCACTGGTGCTGGCTGATCGGCCACGGCACCGATCCGGGCAGCGTACAGCCCATGGAGGGGGTGGGGATCGACTGGACCCATGGCGGCGACGTATCCGCCGCCCGCGCTGCAGCCCAGGCCATGGTCGATGCTTTCGGGCTGCGGGTTCAGCCGTCGCTGACCAGCCGGCATACCCAGGGCCTCGCCGTCGACATGACGATCACCTGGAACGGCAGCTTGGCGATCCAGGACTACAACGGGGCCATGCACCAGATTACGTCAGGCCCCCACACCGGATCGAACCTGGATCTTGTAGGGGTGGGGGCGAGCTTCGGCGTGATCAAGCTGTTGTCGGATCCGCCGCATTGGAGCAACGACGGGCACTAGGCCTGCGGCTTGGCGAAGTGCGCCCAGCATTCGACCTCCACGCGGGCGCCCAGCGCCAGGCCGGTGGTGCCGAAAGCGGAGCGGGCCGGAAGGCGGTCTGGCTTGAAGTACGTCGCGTAGATTTTGTTGAAGGCTTCCCACTCCGCCATGTCGGCGAGCATCACGGTGCACTTGAAGACGTCGCCCAATGCCAGTCCATGCTTCTTCAGTACGTATTCGATGTTCCGCATCGTCTGGTGAGCTTCTGCCTCGATCCCGCCGGGCACGAGTTCCTTCCGACCGGGAAGGTTCCCGAGTTGTCCGGACAGATAGAGCACGTCCCCGACGCGCACCGACTCGGAAAAAGGCAGCCCGGCAGCGCTAAGGCGCTCGGAGCGATGGAATTCCACGGCGGCTTCCCCTATGCGAATGATGGCGGACAATAGGCGTAGGCCGGCTCACGCAAAAGAGTGTTGCCCGTGTCCGGGGGACATCTAACATCCGAGGGTCGCCAAAGAGCGGGGGCCCGCCATGAAGTTTCGTTCCATTATTGTCGCCAGCGCCGCCACGCTGCTGATCGCCGCCGCGCCGGCGAAATACCCGGGCCATCCGACGACGTCGGCGCCGATCAATGCCGCTGACATCTTGGCCCGCGACAAGGTGATCTCGGACGACGTCTTTCAGGGGCGCGGTCCGGGCACGCCCGCCGGCGAAGCGGCAGCTCAATGGCTGGCCGACGAATTGAAGCGCATCGGCATAGGCCCCGGAAACCACGGCAGCTATTTCCAGAAGGTTCAGACGGTTGTCATCGCCCTGGACAACAAGCGGTCAGAACTCTCGTTCGATACGCCAAAGGGGACGTTGGCGCCGAAGGACCTCGATGAGGTCGTCTACTGGTCTCCGCAGTACAAGTCGAAGGATGTGAAGGTAACCAGATCACCGCTGGTGTTCGTAGGCTATGGCGTCGTGGCCCCGGAATACGGTTGGAACGACTACGCGGGCGTAGATGTCAAAGGTAAGACGGTCGTGATTCTGGTCAACGACCCGGGCAACGAGGATCCCCATCCCGATCCCAAGTTCTTCAAAGGCAAGGCAATGACCTACTATGGCCGCTGGACGTACAAGTATGAGGAAGCGGCCCGGCAGGGCGCGGCGGCGGCCATCATCGTGCACGAGACTGTCCCTGCGGCCTATGGCTGGCAGGTCGTGCGTAATTCCAATACCGGCAACAAATCTTGGCTCGAGACGCCTGACAAGAATGCCTCGATGGTGCCGATCCAAGGCTGGGTCACGCTGTCAACGGCAGAGGATCTGTTCAAACGGGCTGGGCTCGACTACGCCCAGATGAAGGCAGCGGCGAACAAGCGCGGCTTCAGGGCGGTCGCGATGAAGGGTGAAACGCTGACGGCCGACGCCGTATCGAACATCTCGTATCTGTCAACGCGAAACGTCGTAGGCCTCATCCCGGGCACGAAGCGGCCCGAGGATGTCCTGATGTTCAGCGCCCATTGGGATCACCTGGGAATGAAGCCGGATCTTCCTGGGCCGGACAAGATCTACAACGGCGCAATCGACGACGGCATGGGCGATTCCATGGTGATGGAGATTGCCGAAGCCTTTGTCCATAGGGCGAGGCCGCAGCGTTCCGTGGCTTTCATGTTCTGGACGTTGGAGGAGCAGGGGCTTCTCGGTTCGGCATATTTTGCGCAGCATCCCATTTGGCCGCTGGCGCATATCGTTGGCGATATCAACCTCGACGCCGACCTGCCGCTGGGGCCGACACATGACATGACCCATCGCGGCATGCCCGAAAATGAACTTGAGGACTATCTCGCGGCGGCGCTCAAGACGCAGCATCGCATCCTGAACGATGACCCAGAGCCCGAAAAGGGTGGCTTTTACCGTGCCGACCATTTCAGCCTGGCTCAGGCGGGTGTCCCGGCGATCACCCCGGACTCAGGTATCGACGTCGTGAACGGGGGGAAGGCAGCCGGGCAGGCAGCACGCGACTATTACCGAATCCACCACTACCACCAGCCGTCTGATGAATTTGATCCGAAATGGCCAATGCAGAACATCGTCGATGATTGTGACGCGTTGCTGGCCATGGGAGAAAGCCTTGCCAACAGTGACGCATGGCCTGCGTGGCGCAAGGACAGTGAATTCCGCGCCGCGGGCGGCAAGTTGAAGGCGGAGCGATAACGGTCAGGCCGATGGGACGGCTGTTTGCAGCATCTGGGAGACGCGCGCCGCGAGCGTGGCGACGCGCTTCGTATTGTGCTCGATGTGGACCAGTCGCCGCCGCAACGATACCATGGCGTCGTGACCACCCAGGTTGTGACCCAGGCTGCGGCGGCTCAAACGCCCGATCGACGCATACGCCTTCCGCGAACTCAGACTGAGGGTCACGTTGGCTTGGGCGGCCTCGAGCAGCGCATCAGCGGCACGGAAGTCGAGCTCTCCCTTGCGCATCCGGAACAGTACCTGCATCGACGCGAGGTCTGAGGCGAAGAGATAGTTGGCTGCAATCAGGTCGTTGAGCGTAACAAGCATACGCCTATCGATGCGAGGTTCGTCCGAGACCCGCCGCACGGTCATGGAGAGATTAGCCATTGCGTCATGGGCATGCTTGCGGGCGAGGCGAAAGTCATGGTCGTTGCGGTAGCGCTTCAGCGCCAGCGCGGCGTAGTCATGATCGGCACGAAGCTTGGCGTCAATCAGCTTGGGAATATTGCGCCATTCCCAGCTTGGCAGAAGGTGACTGAACAGCCACGCCAGACTGGCGCCGATGAGTGTGTCGGCCAAGCGTTGGGCAAAGAAGACCTGTGTCCCTGATGGTGCAAAGAAGTGCAGCGTGAGCAATGCGGTGATGGAGGCGGATAGCGCCGTGACGCGGTAGTCGACAGTGCCGAAGGCATGGGCACTGCCCACCGTGATGATAATTGGCACAAACAGCCACTCGCGAGGCAGAAGATACACGAGAAGGAACGCCGCGGCGCAGCCTGCAACAGTGCCTATGATGCGATCATTTCGGCGCTGCTTTGTGATGCTGTAACTCGCCCGCATAGTGAGCGAAGTGGTGAGCAAAACCCATCCACCGTGAACGAAGGTAGGCAGCGCAAGCGTTATGAGGTAGCCGCATACCATTGCGACCGTGGCGCGGATGGCATAGCGCATGGTGGGGGACGCGAGGGAAAAATGTGCGACGAGCACACGCGGGTCCATCCGGTCTCGGTGTACGAAGGCTTCGAATTCCACATTTGGCAGCATGTTCTCGCCCGGCCGCGCATTCACGGCGCCTGATAGCTGCTCCAGTCGGACAACCGTCTGTGCAAGCTTGTGGCCGGTCGAACGGAAGGCGGAAATTGCCATGGGCTCAACGTCATCGGAGGCCTTCGCGCTCAGCCGCTCCACGTTCTTCTCGATCGCCTGGATTTCGGCGGCGTGGCTTGAGGGGGCATAACTCATGCCCGGTGTCATGAGGGCGAGCGCCAATTCCTCAATTTCAACGCCAAGGCCGGCAATCAGGACCTTGAACCGCCCCATCAGGTGATTGTGACCAGACTTGCGCAATATCTCTATGTCGGCGTCGCTCGCAACGATCGTGTCGAAGCAGTCGAGCAACGCGACCAGTATGGCGATCCAACGAACCCGATTTGGCGTCCTCCGCCCGACGAAGATCATGTTGCGCGCCGCCTGGAGCTGTTCAATGAAGTCAGCGTGGGCACCGATCAGTGCTTGCAGTACCGGTCGGGGACGCTCGCGCGCATCATAGAGCGCTGATTTGGCGAGGACGTAGCGTCCGAAGGCTCGTATCGCCTCACCGACAAACATGCGGCGATTGCGATTGTCGAGCAGCATCGAAGCTGCCAAGGCGAACAGACTATATTCCAGTGCGCCAGCCGCGAAGGCGACTACGTGCCAGCGAGCCGCCACGGGTGCCACAGTCTCTACCATACCGAACAAGAGTGCCAAGGTGGCCGCTACCCCGAGTCCGATTGCCCGCCGCCCATAAGCGGTAATCAGGGCCGAAACGAAGCTCATGCCGGCGACTATTGTCGCCATGGGCAAGGGAGCGCCATTGGCGATGATAGTCAGGATCGTCAAGAGTGTGGTGCCGGTTGTCGTCAGGGCGAACATCCAGGCCTTGATCTTCAACTGGCCCGGCTGATCTACCACGCTGGTGCACAGGGCGCCGGCAGCCGCGAGAGTGGCAATTTTGGACCCGAAGGCCACTGCCATTCCCAGCCCCACTAGGGCCATTCCCAGCGACACAAAGACGCCATTCTCGATATGGATACGAAACAACCCGGCGCCCATACGCCGCGGAATGGTAAGAACGGTTTGAATGCGGGGGATGGACTTGGGCATGGGTTTACCTGAGCCTTGGGACCACTTAAAAGCAACCCGAACCTGCAGGAACGGCCGTCTTTGGGTTTCGTTCGGTAGGGCGGGCACATAACGCGAGCGCGCGGGGCACAGAGGAAAAGTGTTCCAGAAGATCCTGATTGCAAATCGTGGCGAGATCGCCTGCCGCATCATCAAGACTGCGCAACGAATGGGTATCTCGACAGTCGCCGTATATTCGGACGCGGATCGTGATGCCCTGCATGTCGAGATGGCCGACGAAGCCGTCCGCATCGGACCGCCGCCAGCCTTGGAATCTTACCTGAACACGCATGCCATCCTGGATGCCGCAAAGCGAACAAAGGCAGAAGCCGTCCACCCTGGCTATGGCTTTCTTTCAGAGCGGCAATCTTTTGCTGAGGCAGTCACCAAAGTGGCCGGTCTCGTCTTCATAGGCCCGTGTCCCGAAGCCATCGCGGCGTTGGGCGACAAGATATATTCCAAGAAGCTCGCCAAGGCGGCCGATGTATCGATCCTGCCGGGCAACCTCGGCGAAGTGGTCGACCTTGATCACGCACGACGGATCGTGGCCGAGATCGGTTATCCGGTGATTGTTAAGTCGTCCGCCGGCGGCGGCGGCAAAGGGCTGCGCGTCGTGCGTTCGGACAAAGACCTGGAGCAAGCGCTTTGCTCGTCTCACAACGAGGCTCGCACGAGCTTCGGTGATGACCGCTTGTTCATCGAAAAGTTCGTCACCGGCACGCGCCACATCGAGATACAGATCATAGGCGACAAGCATGGCAACGTAGTGCATCTCGGCGAGCGCGAATGTTCGATCCAGAGAAGACATCAGAAGGTGATCGAGGAAGCCCCGTCGGTGTTTGTCGATGCGCCGATGCGCGAGGAGATGGGCGCGCAGGCGGTGGCGCTGGCCAAGGCTGCGGGCTATGACAGCGCCGGTACCGTTGAATTCGCGGTCGACAAGGAACGCAACTTCTATTTCCTTGAAATGAACGCGCGGCTCCAGGTTGAGCACACCGTCACGGAACTTGCGACTGGTCTCGACATCGTGGAACTGATGATCCGCTCATCGGCGGGCGAAAAACTGCCGCTCGACCAACACGCAGTGAGGACCAAAGGATGGGCGCTGGAAACGCGCGTGTACGCGGAAGATCCTGCGCGCGGTTTTCTTCCTTCGTCGGGGCGTCTGTCGCGCTACAGCATGCCGGCGGAAGGCAAGCGCGGCGATGCCACTGTCCGCATCGACACAGGCGTGCATGAAGGTGACGAGGTATCGGTCTTCTACGACCCGATGATTGCCAAGGTCTGCACTTATGCCCCCACACGCATCGAAGCCATCGACACAATGGCCCGCGTGCTTGATGAGGTTGTAGTCGGCGGTATCCGGCAAAATCTCAGTTTTCTCAATGCGGTGATGCACAGTCAGCGGTTTCGAGCGGGAAAGCTGTCAACTGCGTTCATCAACGAGGAATTTCCGCATGGCTTCAGGGGACGTCCGTTGGATGTTGCGTCCAAGCGGCGTTTCGTGGCGGCGGCCGTGGCAGCGAAGTTGGCGAGAACGAAGAGAGCAAGTGGCATCAGTGGAACACTTAATGGACCTCATCGTGCTTCCGCAGGCTTTGTCGCAGTGGTGGGGGGAGAAGAGTTCGGTGTTACAGATGCATATCTGCGCGAAGGTGTTCTCTTTGCGTGCATCGAAAACGAGAACTATGCAGCCGAGACGGACTGGCGGCCTGGACGGCCCATTTTGTTCCTGCGCGAAAGGGAAGCCGAATACGCCATCCAGATTGTGCGGTTGGCCGGCGCCTATGCATTGTCGCAGGGTGGTATCGAGGCCCTTGTCACGGTTCGCACACCCCGCGCGGCGGAACTCGCGCGTTTCATGTCAAAGAAGACGAGGCTAGACACGTCTAAGCTGCTTCACTGCCCGATGCCCGGGCTCGTCGTCTCAGTGCGTGTGGAACCGGGTCAGGAAGTGAAAACTGGTGAACCGCTTGCCGTAGTTGAAGCGATGAAGATGGAGAATGTGCTGGTGGCGGAACGAGACGGTACTATCGGTCAAGTCAATGTCAGGACCGGCGACAACCTGGCGCTCAACGACGTGATCCTAGAGTTTGCTTGACACGATGAGCAGCGACGATCTCACGAGCCTTCGCCTGAAGATCGATGGATTCGTGCAATCTGTAGGTTATCGAAACTTCGCTATCACAGAGGCAAGAAAACTCAGCCTTGATGGTTGGGTGCGCAACCGGTTCGACGGAACGGTGGAAGTGTTGATCTCGGGTCCCAACAAGGACGTTGAAACCTTCGTGGGCATCTGCATGCGCGGCCCTTCTGGTGCGCGCGTAGCCAATGTGGAATTGCATAAGGCGGAACCGCCGGACACGAAAGGCTTCCACCGCAGGCCGTCGCTCTGAGAGGTCAGAGGTCGGATAATTCGGATCACGTTGATCGAGCGAAGACGTCCTGAAAAGTGCGGCGCAGTGCGAGGTCGAGATCGGCCATCGTGGCGTCGCTGCCGAGATCGGCGAGACTTGTCACGCCATGGCCGCGTATACCGCAAGGTACGATGCCGGAAAAGTGTGATAGATCCGGGCTCACGTTGATTGCCACGCCATGGAACGTGACCCAATGGCGCACGCGAACGCCAATGGCGGCAATCTTCTCTTCGCGCCCGGAATGCGCAACCCATACGCCGACGCGGTCCTTGCGCCGTTCGCCTTTGACGTCGAATTCGGCCAGGGCGCGGATGATCCACTCCTCGAGTTCGTGGACATAGCGGCGAACATCGCCGCCGCGCAGCCGGAGATCAAGCATTACATAGCCGACGCGTTGTCCCGGTCCGTGATATGTGAACTGGCCGCCGCGGCCGGTGTGGAAGACCGGAAAGCGCGCTTCGAGCAGATCGGATTCCTTGGCGCTCGTACCAGCTGTGTAGATTGGCGGATGTTCGACGAGCCACACGAGCTCGCCGGCCCGACCCGCTGCGATATCCGCAACGCGTTCTTGCATGATGGCGACGGCTTCGGGATAGGGCGTTTGCCCTTTCTCAACCCGCCAACAGACTGGCCGTGTTAATACATCCGAAACCATGGCGACCTCAGCATGGGCCACGACATTCTCTCGGAAGCAGTTCATGCTCAGCAATCTATCCAGTGTCAAAGTGGAGATATCGGTCGTTCTCGGCCGCTCGATTATTCCAATGCATCAGCTTCTGCGGATGGGCCGCGGCGCCGTTATCGAATTGGACTCCTGCCAGGACGATCCGGTGATGATCCTGGCCAACGACAGGCCGGTGGCCAAGGGTGAAATCGTGATCCACGGCGACAAGATCGGTGTATCCGTCACAGAACTCCTGAAGGGATACCAATAGAACAACACAGAACTGTTGTACTTTATAATATACCACAACTAGTTCTTGCATTTTATATGACGCGACCCTATCTCTGTGTCTCCAGCAGCAAAGAGGTGCTTGGTTGCTTCCTATCGCTCTCAATCCCCGCCAGATACGAGCCGGGCTTGCCGGGTCCGGTGAAGGCCTGGAGCGACGCCGAGCGCTGCTCCGAGAGGCAGGGGCTGTGCCGATCGAGATACAGACCTACGCAGACGAGGAACTCCAGGGGCTGTCAGTGCTGTTCATAGCCGGGTTGGCGAGGTCGTCCGCTGAAGCGCTCGCCGCGCGGGTGAGGCTGCAAGGAGTTCTGGTCAACGTTGAAGACGTTCCGGAACTTTGCGATTTTCACGTCCCTGCAATCGTCCGTCGGGGCGCGTTGATGCTGACGGCGTCCACAGCGGGGTGTTCGCCTGGCTTGGCGCGCCGTCTGCGGGAATGGCTCTCCGACAAGTTCGGAACCGAGTGGGAAGAACGCATCGAAACCCTGCGGGATTTGCGGGAACAATGGCGCGCGCAGGGGTTGCAGCCAGACGACATATCAAATCGTACGCGAACGTTGGTCGAAAAGAAGGGTTGGTTGTGAGCACCGTGACGGTCATCGGGCGGCGATCTCCGCACGCATCTGATCGAGCTGCAGCTGATGCCGATCCAGTGGCGCTTTCGAAACTGGCTGAGTTACAGGCGCGGGCCAATGCACGAGATGCGCGGGGTATCTTGGAACTGGCCTTGGTCGAGGAATTCGCAGGCAAGACTGCTCTGGTGTCGTCGTTCGGTTCGGAATCGGCCGTGCTGCTTCACTTGGCCGCGCAAATCGACCCTCATGCTCCAATCCTCTTCCTGAATACGGGAAAGCTGTTTGGCGAGACCTTGCGTTATCGCGATCGTCTGCAGGATTTACTTGGCCTCAGTGACATTCGGTCTCTGGGGCCGCTCTCCGTTGATCGAGCAGCGCAGGATCCTGAAGGAACGCTGTGGTCGCGCGATCCCGATGCCTGCTGCAATTTCCGGAAGGTCGTACCAATGCGCCGGGCGCTAGATGGATTTGCGGCGCAGGTCACAGGTCGTAAGCGTTTCCAGACCAAGGAGCGGGCAACGATGCGGACTGTCGAGTTGTTCGAAGGCCGGTTCCGCTTCAACCCGCTCGCCGACTGGTCCCAGGAGGATCTTGGGGCCTACGTGGCGCAACACAACTTGCCGCGTCATCCGTTGGTGGACGACGGCTATCCTTCAATCGGGTGCATGCCTTGCACGCGGCGTATTGGCGCGGGCGAATCCTATCGCGACGGGCGATGGTCAGGCCTCGAGAAGGACGAATGCGGCATCCACGGCGTGGACGGCGAGGGCATTTAGAGCGATCCACGGGTAGCACACAGCGTCCCCACCGCAGGAGGCCTGCTTGACCTATATATTAGATATACATAAATTATCAATTACTGATGGATAAGAAGATGGCGACATCTGGTCTCGTGGTGATGTCCCAAATGGCAGATGAGGCGGCTGGCTTGATGCGAGCGTTGTCGCACGGGGCGCGGCTTCGGGTGCTGTGCGAATTGGTTAGCGGAGAAAAGAGCGCAGGCGAACTCGTGGCGGCCTCAGGGCTCAGCCAATCGGCGCTATCCCAGCACTTGGCGCGATTGCGGTCCAGCGGCCTGGTGGCGACGCGCCGCGACGCGCGGACCATCTTCTACTCCTTGTCGGACCCGCGCGCCGAACGTGTGATCGGCCTGCTTTTCGATCTTTATTGCAGAAACTGAATTCGTGGACACTTTCCACTTCTGCCCATTGAGGCCAATGCCTGCAAATTCCAATCTTTCGCGTCACATTGAAATGACCGAGGGAGTGGAGCGAGTTTGGGGATGCTGGCGGCGCCGGCGCATGTTCTGCGGCAGCAGCGCTGGAAGGCGGCGAGATGATCTCAATCGCTGATCTGCTTTCGATCGGTAGCGGTGGCATAGTGGGCTTTGCCCTTGGTCTCTTGGGCGGGGGAGGATCAATTCTAGCCGTGCCGCTGCTCATCTATGTGGTTGGGTTGCGCTCCACGCACTTGGCCATCGGAACCAGCGCGTTCGCCGTCGCCGCCAGCGCGTTCGCCAACCTCGTGGCCCACACAAGGGCGGGCCACGTGAAATGGTCCTGCGCAGCCACCTTCGCGGCCTCCGGCGTCGTCGGAGCAGCAGCAGGCGCGAAGCTCGGGCAAATGGTGGATGGCAAGCAGCTCCTGTTTCTGTTCGGACTCGTGATGCTGGCCGTGGCCACGGCGATGTTCAACTCGCGCGCAGCGGACGGAAACCCTGACGTACGGATCAACGCAGAAATTGCCTGGCGCTCAGTGTTAACTGGGCTGCTCGCCGGAGCATTATCGGGGTTTTTCGGTATTGGCGGCGGCTTTCTGATCGTGCCCGCGATTATGCTGGGCAGCGGCATGATGGCGATCAATGCGGTGGGCTCCTCTCTCGTCTCGGTGGGCGCCTTCGGATTGACCACCGCGCTGTCGTATGCATTGGCTGGCATGGTGGACTGGCGGGTGGCGACCTTATTTGTCTTGGGTGGTGGCCTGGGCGGACTTCTGGGCGTGCGCCTAGCCAAACATCTGGCGGTGCAACGCGCAGTTCTGACAAGGGTCTTTGCAGGGGTGGTACTGGTTGTTGCCGGGTTTGTCTTGTGGCGCTCGATGGCGGCTTTTCTTGCCTAATTCCTGCTCTTCACAAGCTCGAACTGGTTTGCTAAACCCCGCCACCCCTGCGATGCGGTCGTGGCGGAACGGTAGACGCACTAGCTTGAGGTGCTAGCGGGGCAACCCGTGGAAGTTCGAGTCTTCTCGACCGCACCAGCCCTTTATGGCCTGCAGACTGCTGCTCGCCAAGCTAGCCTTGTAGGGCGATCGGCCCGTTTATGTCCAATGGGCTATGGACACGCAGAACGCTCGAATCGGCACAGAGCGGAAGTTTTACGGGCCGCCCCCCGAATGTGATCCAGGCGTACCCATCGCATTGTCCGACCGGGGCCCGTCGTCGATTTTGTTCAGGGCAGGCCGAAAGGCGGTTAGATCGTGTGCGGCGTCACATTGATTGTTAGGCGACAAGTGATCGATGGGCAATCTTGGTCCAACTGTCCCCGCGCAGCGTCAACTTTTGCGGCAACATGCAGTGCCGGAGATTGGTGTAGGATGACGATATGATCCGCAATACCTGGAACTTCCTGGACCATGGGCTTGGCGACACGGCAGATATGATCCGCGACAGCGTCCGCGGATTCGCTTCGGACCGGATTGCACCGATCGCTGACGCCGTCGACAAGTCCAACGAGTTTCCGCGTCACCTATGGCCCCAGATGGGCGCATTGGGACTGCACGGCATTACCGTCGAAGAGGAGTTCGGCGGAGCGGGCCTTGGTTATCTCGAACACGTCGTGGCCGTAGAGGAGGTCAGCCGCGCATCGGCAGCAGTCGGCCTGTCGTACGGCGCGCATTCCAATTTGTGCATCAACCAGATTCGACGTAATGGCACTGCCAATCAGAAACGGCGCTACTTGCCAAAATTGATTTCAGGCGAGCATGTCGGCGCACTTGCGATGAGTGAGCCTGACTCGGGCTCAGATGTCGTGTCGATGAGGTTGCGTGCCGAAAAGCGTGGTGATCGCTACGTCCTCAGCGGCACCAAGATGTGGATCACGAACGGTCCGATCGCGGACACGTTGGTGATATACGCCAAAACTGATCCGGACGCGGGCCCCAAAGGCATCACCGCCTTTATCGTCGAGCGCGCGTTCAAGGGCTTCAGCACCGCGCAAAAACTTGACAAGCTCGGTATGCGCGGGTCGGACACGGGCGAATTGGTGTTCAATGACTGCGAAGTGCCCGAAGAGAACGTCTTGGGCAGTGTAGGTTCAGGCGTGCGCGTTCTGATGAGCGGCCTTGACTACGAGCGGGCTGTCCTGGCTGCAGGCCCCCTCGGCATCATGCAGTCCTGTCTCGATGTAGTTCTTCCGTACGTGCACGACCGCAAGCAGTTCGGTGTGCCAATCGGAACATTTCAGCTGATGCAGGGCAAGATCGCGGATATGTATGTCGCGCTGTCAGCGGCGCGCTCCTACGTTTACGCAGTTGCAAAAGCCTGTGATCAGGGCCGCAATACGCGAAAGGATGCCGCGGGAGCCATACTGTACGCGGCGGAGAAAGCCACCTGGATGGCGCTCGAGGCAATTCAATGCCTGGGCGGCAATGGCTACATCAATGACTATCCTACCGGGCGGTTGCTGCGCGATGCGAAGTTGTACGAAATCGGAGCCGGTACCAGTGAAATCCGTCGCTGGCTGATCGGGCGTGAGTTGTTCGAGGAGGCCAGCTAATCGCGGTAGAGCATATTCGCCTTGACCAGTGCGTCTTCGAAGATCACGCCGATCGGCTTTCGATTGCGGTGGCCAGGGAACACCACGAACCCGCGAAAGAGTCCTTCGGAAAGGCGCTTGAGTGCATCGGTGATGAGTGTTTTGTCGGAGATGGTCTCGTATACGGACAGCCCGCCGATTTCACGCAACTGGACGCTTTTGCTCGGCGGATCGGACAATACATCGATGATGTACTTGGTAATCTTGCCCTCGCCCTGCGCCCCAACCATCTGCGTGCGGGCGTAGTAGGCGGGAATGTAACCCACGAATTCATCATGCTCGTTGACCAAAAGGACATGCAGGAAGTTCGCGAAGCCCGAGAGGTTTTTGAACAATTCTGCAAGGAGCAGGGGGTTGAAAATCGCCTTGCCCGATGCCTTCTTAATCGTCAGAACAACGTCCTTGCTGGCGTAAGATGTCGGATGCCGACAGATATCGAGTTCACGAATCATGGTGTCGGGCTTGACAACAAGGCGCACGCCGCTTCTTGGAAAATGGAGGTAGTCCGCTACGGAGAGGTCCGCGATGCGTCGCCAGGGCTTCGGGTGCCTCGGCTCTGGCCGGTTCAGCACAACAAAGGTCATAAGGGCTATGGAGGAGCCGAAGGCGACGCCCCCTGCCAGCACCATAATCGCCGTTGGACTGATCGTGATGCCTGCATAGGGGGCTGTGACGTAGGCACCCCACAAAAGGAGGCCCGCCCCCAACCCGACAGCGCCGGAAATCGCGGCCTTCTCCATTTCCCCGACGAACCCCCGCACCGGATAGCCCTAATACGAGATTAATGATAACTCAGGCGCGGTTCGGGGGCAAAGCGGTTGGTTATCAACAACCGTTTAGTAAACAAGGCACAAGAGGAAAGAAGACCATCCAATGCCTGTATTCGAAACGGTGATTCTTTCGGCTATGCGCACGCCTATGGGCAGCTTTCAGGGAGAACTGGCGACTCTGACGGCGCCGGAGCTCGGATCGGCGGCGATCGCTGCGGCGGTTGGACACGCCGGCATCTACCCCAAAGATGTACACGAGACGACGATGGGCTGCGTGCTACCGGCTGGCGTTGGCCAGGCGCCGGCGCGGCAGGCGGCACGGGCCGCCGGTGTTCCAGACGCGGCGCCCGCCACGACCGTGAACAAAGTGTGCGGCTCAGGCATGAAAGCTGTCATGATTGCCGCCGATCAGCTGGCACTCGGGCGCACGGAAATCGCCGTAGCGGGCGGCATGGAAAGTATGTCCAACGCGCCTTATCTCCTTTCGAAGGCGCGTGGTGGTTACCGGTTGGGCCACGGCGAACTGAAGGACCACATGTTCTTGGACGGTCTTGAGGATGCGTATGAGCACCGCCTGATGGGGACCTATGCCGAAGATGCTGCGCGGCACTATCAGCTGACGCGAGAAGCGCAGGACTCTTATGCGGCGGAGTCCTTAGTGCGTGCCAAGCGGGCGCAGACAGATGGGGCGTTCGCCGCTGAGATTGTGCCCGTGAAGGTGGTGTCGAAAGGCGGGACGGTCGAGGTGACCCAGGATGAGCAGCCGCGAAAGGCCGATCCGGCAAAGATTCCAACTCTGAAACCTGCATTTGCCAAGGATGGCACCGTAACGGCAGCGAATTCCTCATCAATCTCGGATGGCGCAGCGGCTCTCGTGTTGGCCCGCTCGGACGTCGCGGAAAAACGGGGACTGGTGCCGATGGCGCGAATCGTTGCACAGGCCAGCTTTGCTCAAGAGCCACGCTGGTTCACCACAGCGCCCGTGGGGGCCATCGCCAAGGTCCTGACTTTGGCGCAATGGCGCGCATCCGATGTAGATCTGTTTGAGATCAACGAGGCATTCGCCAATGTGGCGATGATCGCCATGCGCGATCTGCGGTTGCCACACGAAAAGGTGAACGTGAACGGTGGTGCTTGCGCCCTGGGTCATCCCATCGGATGTTCTGGTGCGCGGGTTGTAGCGACGCTGGTGCACGCCCTCCGGCGCCGGGGATTGAAGCGTGGCGTGGCCTCGCTATGCATTGGCGGCGGAGAGGCTACGGCACTCGCGGTGGAGATGTTTTGATGCGGACAAAGAAGGACTTCCTGGTTTCCTATGACTTCGGCAAGGCCGGTCTGTGGGGCCTCATTAGGGCACGGTCGGCGGACGAGATCGCGACCAAGTACCCAGAACTCGAGATCGTGAAGGAGGCCCCACCATTCCTCGACATGGCGGCCGCGGCCCATGTCACGTTCGACATCGACGCCGAGCCTGAAGGTTGGCTGGCCGAAATGGTCAAGGAGAGGAAGTAGGGCGTGAGCGTCCTAAAGTCTTCCATCTCAACGTCCGACTCCGGGTACAAGGCCAACGCCGCCGCCATGGTTACCCTGGTGGACGAGTTGAAGGCGCGGATGTTGACCGCGGCGCAGGGTGGCGATGACCGCTCGCGCAAGCGCCACACCGAGCGCGGTAAGTTGCCGCCGCGCAACCGCGTCGAGCGGCTGCTGGATCCAGGGTCGCCGTTTCTTGAATTATCACCGCTTGCGGCCTACGGCATGTATGGCGGAGACATTCACGGCGCCAGCATGATCGCTGGCATCGGGCGCGTGGAGGAGCGCGAATGTGTGATTGTCTGCAACGATGCGACAATCAAGGGCGGCACCTATTATCCGATGACCGTCAAGAAGCATCTTAGGGCCCAAGAAATTGCACGCCAGAACCGGCTGCCTTGCATCTATCTGGTCGACTCCGGTGGCGGCCATCTACCCAGCCAAGCCGACATTTTCCCCGACCGCGAGCACTTTGGACGCATCTTTTACAACCAGGCGACCATGTCGGCATCTGGCATCCCGCAGATCGCAGCCGTGATGGGCTCGTGTACAGCAGGCGGTGCGTATGTGCCGGCCATGTCGGACGAGTGCGTGATCGTCAAAGGACAGGGCACGATCTTCTTGGGCGGTCCACCTCTAGTGAAGGCCGCGACCGGTGAAGTCGTGACGGCCGAGGAGTTGGGCGGCGCGAACGTGCATACGCGCCAATCCGGCGTGGCCGATCATTATGCCAAGGATGACACTCACGCGCTTGCGATTGTACGAAGGATAGTGGCCACGTTGAATGTGGCGAAGCGACCCGATGTATCGCTAGCGCCACCACGATTGCCTGCATTCGATCCCGCCGAGCTCAACGGCATCGTGCCGCTATCGCTCGCCACTCAGTACGATGTACGTGAGGTCATTGCCAGACTGGTAGACGCATCGGAATTCGACGAGTTCAAGAAGCTATACGGCACAACTATTGTCACGGGGTTTGCGCGGCTAGAAGGCATGCCGATCGGCATCGTCGCCAACAATGGCATACTTTTCTCCGAATCGGCGCTGAAGGCGACGCATTTCATCGAACTGTGCTGCCAGCGCCGTATTCCGCTGCTATTCCTGCAGAACATTGCTGGTTTCATGGTTGGGAGAAAATACGAGGCCGGCGGCATCGCCAAGGACGGAGCCAAGATGGTAACGGCTGTGGCCTGCGCCCGGGTGCCAAAGCTCACGCTGATCATCGGCGGAAGCTATGGTGCGGGCAACTACGGCATGTGTGGGCGAGCCTACGGTCCGCGTTTCTTGTTCACTTGGCCAAATTCGCGAATTTCAATTATGGGCGGTGAACAAGCGGCGAGCGTACTTGCGACGGTGAAGCGCGATAACCTGGAAACGCGCGGCGAATCATGGTCTGCGGCGGCGGAGGAGGCGTTCAAGACCCCGATCCGCGCCCAATATGAAACTGAAGGCAACCCCTATTACGCCACCGCACGATTGTGGGATGACGGTATTATTGCACCGGCCGACACGCGCCGCGTCCTCGGCCTGGCATTGTCGGTGTGTCTCAATGCACCGGTTGCGGAGAGCAAGTTCGGCGTGTTCAGAACCTAAATGTCCGATCCCTATCCGCCCTCGCGCACCCGCATCTACGTGAACCCGCCTCCGCTGTTGCGAGCGATCGGCTGTACGGGCTGTAGTCTAGGCTGCCTCAGCTTGGCGTTGCTGGTATTTGTTATCGGCGGCATCATTGGTGTGCTTGTCTTTGGTTGGAAGACCCTGATCGGTTACTAGGTGTTGTGTCAAGCAGTTCAGGATCATCCAAATCACAGAAATCCATGGTCGAAGTGCATCAATTCTGAGATAGAATTCCCTCATGGTTATCGGTCATTAACCTGCCCACGGGGGATTCCATGGACGAGCTGGTTCACTATCTCAACGAACTCCTCATGTTCTTTCGCGAAGGCTTCTCACATGTCAACGCGATACTTGGATTGATCATCGCCTTGTTCGCAGCTTTCCAGATGTCGAATTGGAAAAAGATCTGGGAGGTCGCGCTGGCGGCTACGCTTGTGCATATCGTGGCGCTCGTGCTGATTCCCGTGATCGACCATAACGCGGCGCTGCGATTGCCGCCGTTGATGGACTACGAGTTCTGGCGCGATACAGTGGCCGTGTATGTCGGCTACATCATCATTATCGCGGTATTCTTCTTCATGCGCTCCAAGCTGTTGAAAGGTGGTGCCAGCGCACACGCTGCGCACCATTAACCGGTCTGGTCGGCGGGGCAGCCGCCCCGGCCGACACCAATTGCTTCACGATGACAACATGTCGTGTGCATTGAGTTGGGGGCAAACATGGACTTTATTACGAGTTTTCCGAGCTACTTCCTATCTAACCTGCATGCCGTGAATCTGCTGTACGCTGGGATCATAGCGGTGTTCTTCGGTCTGGCGACGGCGAGCACGGCAGGTTTAGTCTTTGTGCCGGCGATTGCTGCGGTGGTGTACATAGCAGCGCGTGCTGTCATTCCGCCGCTTATCAATCACGCCGCCATTGTCACACCCAATATGGACAAGGTGCTGGCCGAACAAGCCCTGAGCCTTTATGTGGGATTCTTCATCGCCATATTGATCGTTTTTGCCATCAAGAAAGCGGCGCAGGCCGCCTTCGGTTGAAGCCGCACGGCGACTTTCCCGTCTTAGCAAACATCGCGGCGCTGTCGCGGGCGATGTGATTGCGTGTAAAAGACGAGGGCAACATTCCCGATTTGTCGGTTTCCATGTTCAGGTCCCTTCTGATTGCCAATCGCGGTGAAATTGCCTGCCGCATCGCACGCACCGCGCGCGCCATGGGTTTGCGCGTAATCGCCGTCTATTCCGATGCTGATGCAAATGCCGCGCATGTCGCTTTGGCGGATACCGCCGTGCGAATCGGCCCGCCTCCCGTGCGCGAGAGCTATCTGCGAACGGAAGCAGTGCTGGAGGCGGCTAGGGTCGCTGAGGCGGAGGCGATCCATCCCGGCTACGGGTTCCTGTCCGAGAACCCAGACTTTGCTGAGGCGTGCACGGCGGCGGGTTTGATCTTCGTTGGTCCAGCGGCATCTTCGATGCGAGCCATGGGCTTAAAAGATCGCGCGAAAAACCTCATGCAAGCCGCTGGCATTCCTGTAGTTCCTGGCTACCAGGGGGCTGGGCAGGAGGATGCTGACCTGGCGTCGGAAGCGGCCAAGCTCGGATATCCCGTCTTGGTCAAGGCCATCGCCGGTGGTGGCGGCAAGGGTATGCGCCTAGTCGAACGGCCGTCGGATTTTGGCGCTGCACTGGCGTCGGCCAGAAGGGAAGCAGCCTCGTCCTTTGGCAACGATCGCGTGCTGATAGAGAAATATGTCGAACGACCGCGGCATATCGAGGTTCAGGTATTCGCGGATCGTCATGGCCATATCATCCACCTGCTGGAGCGGGATTGTTCCGTCCAGCGCCGACACCAAAAGGTGATCGAGGAAGCACCTGCGCCAGGCATGACCGAAGGGTTTCGTAAGCATGTGGGCGCCATTGCGGTCCAGGCGGCGCGCGCGGTGGCGTATGAGGGCGCCGGCACGATCGAATTCATTGCCGACGCCAGCGAGGGGCTGAGACAGGATCGCGTATGGTTCATGGAGATGAACACCCGGCTGCAGGTGGAACATCCGGTAACGGAAGCCATCACGGGAATCGACCTGGTTGAGTGGCAGCTGCGTATCGCGGCGGGCGAGACGTTGCCATGCGCCCAGAAAGATATCACGCCATGCGGGCACGCGATTGAGGCGCGCCTCTACGCCGAGGATCCGCAGCATAACTTTTTGCCTTCGACCGGCATCCTCGAACACCTGGTCCTGCCGTTGAATGTGCGCGTTGATTCCGGGTTGCGCGAAGGCGACGCCGTCACGTCGTTTTACGATCCCATGATCACCAAGATCGTGGCGCACGCGGTATCACGCGAGGCGGCGGTGGCCAAGCTGACCAACGCGCTGTCGGCTGCCGAAATCGCCGGCGTCAGAACCAACAACGCCTTTCTTATCCGCGTGCTTAGTCACCCCGAGTTTGTGCAGGGTGGTGTGGACACGCATTTCATCGAACGCCATTTCGACACGCTACTCCGGCCTTCGACGATATCAGATGCTGTGATTGAGGCGGCCGCCGCTTGTGTGGCGCCCGTACCATCAGGAAAAGGCACCGATCCTTGGAGCATACCGGACTCGTTCCGGTTGGCGGGGCGAGCGCGCCGCATCGTAGAGTTCATTGCAGAAGGCCGTCGGTTCACGGTGCCGCTGCCTACATCCGTGCAAAACGATCTTCGCACCGTTCGCCTGAGAAACGGTGATATCGCCGTCATCGACCATGGCGAGACCATTACGCTGCGTCCGCACGATCCGCTTGCGGATGCAGATGCCGAAGAATCAAAGGCAGACAGCGTAACGGCCCCGATGCCTGGCAAGATCACTCAGGTGCTGGTAAAGCCAGACGACATTGTGCGGCGCGGTCAACCGCTCGTGATTATCGAGGCGATGAAGATGGAGCACACTTTATCAGCGCCGCGGGATGCCGTAATTGAAGCGATTGAGGTCGAAGTAGGCGCGCAGGCGGTTGAGGGTGCCGTGCTCATCCGTTTCGGAGTGGAACAGTGACACTTCATCTCGTCAAGTTGTGTGTCGGAGTGGTGTCGATCGAAGAGTTGGCCCGATGGCAGTCTGGCAGGCTACGCGAGCTCAGGAAGCGTAGGCGCCCGCTGGTGTTGACGCATGTGACAAGGCAAACGCCCAAGCGCAAAGAGGAACTCCTAGATGGCGGTTCGCTATACTGGGTGATTAAGGGGCACATCGCCGTGCGCCAAGAACTGATCGATCTCAAACCACTGGTGAGAAATGGGGTGCCACACTGTGGGCTCGTCTACGCTCCAGATCTGGTGCCAACTGTTCGTCGGTTCTGCAGGCCGTTTCAGGGCTGGCGTTACTTGCAGGGCCGCGACGCGCCGGCAGATGCCAACTCGCTGAAAGGCGGCGGGAACCTGCCAGATGCGCTCAAGATCGAGCTCGCCGAGCTCGGGCTGCTCTGAGTAGTTGCACCAGTAGAGGAAGGGCCGATAAGCGAATAACGGGGCATTACAGCCGCAGAGTCGAACCTCTCGGTATTTTGCTGTGCCTGTATGGCCTGGCCGTTGCAATTCCTCGTGGGCGCAATTGTTTGTTGTCTTGTTTGGAAAGCGCGGCTTCATTGTCAGATTTGCCGTCAGTTGAGCGACAACCGCACAATCTATTATTACGATCTCGCAGTTCAGGTAACGGCCATATTGTCGATGAGACGCGTCTTTCCCAAGGTGGCGGCAGCCAGGACACGCGCCGGAGCATCAAGGGAGGTAATGGGAGCCAGAGTGGCCGCATCGCGAACGGCAATGTAATCGACTGAACTGAAACCCGCGTCGAGCACGGCATGGGCGCCGGACTTCTCGACAGCTGGGATTGTTTCGCCGGCGCGCAGTCTTGCGCACAGACCGCTGACAATGACGTTGAGCTTGCCTGCCACTTTGCGCTCCTCAGGTGAGAGGTAGGCGTTTCGGGAAGACATCGCCAGACCATCGGATTCACGCAGTATCGGCGCACCGATAATATTTGCCGGTATTCCCAGGTCGCTCACCAAACGGCGGATGACCAGGAGTTGCTGATAGTCTTTTTCGCCGAAGATGGCGATTTCCGGCAGGGCGGCGAGCAAGAGTTTCGCGACAATGATCGTCACGCCGGCGAAAAAGTGGGGACGGAAATCTGATTCGAGTCCCTCGGCCGGGCCGTTCATGACAATGCGTGTGGCAAATCCGGCCGGGTATATCTCTTGGATCGTCGGTGCAAACACGACATCGGCGTGGTTATCGTTTCCCAGTTTCTCGACATCTGCCTGCAGCACCCGGGGATAGCGGTCGAAATCTTCGTGCGGCGCAAACTGGGTGGGGTTTACGAAAATGCTGACGACGACCTCGTCTGCGAGCGAATGCGCAAGGCGGGCCAGCGACAAATGCCCTTCGTGCAAGGCACCCATTGTGGGTACCAAAGCAATCTTGGCGCCTTGATGGCGGTCAGCAGCGATCCGCGCCCGGAGTGCGGCAATAGTGGTGACGATTTGAGGCGTGGTCATAGCTGGAACATTAGCGCCGAGAGAGGTGATCGCGCTACAATGACTTGTGACCTAACAGAACCTCTCAAAATGACCGACCTCCGCAAAGCCATCACAGACGCTTATCTGGCCGACGAAGACAGGATAGCCGCTGAACGGATCACCGAAGCGCAATTATCGCCGGCGGAAAACGCTGCGGTGCAGGTGCTCGCCCGCGAGATCGCTTTGCGGATCCGGAACGAGGGCACGCGCCGCGGTGGCGTAGACGCCTTCACTCAAGAATACGCTTTGTCGACGGAGGAGGGCGTGGCGCTGATGTGTCTGGCCGAAGCGCTGCTTCGGGTGCCGGACGCCGAGACGGCGGACCGTCTCATCCGCGACAAAATCGCGCCGCGGGACTGGGACAGTCACGCGGGAAAGTCTGAGTCGCTGTTCGTCAATGCCTCGACCTGGGCATTGATGCTTACCGGCCGTATCGTGCGCATGGGTTTGGCGCCGGAATGGGACTTCGAGAACATCATCAAGAAGCTGGTCGCACGTTCTGGCGAGCCGGTAATCCGACAGGCGATCACGGCGGCTATGCGCGTGCTGGGCGGACAGTTCGTGTTGGGGCGCACCATGGCCGAGGCGATGAAAGCGGCGAAGGTTTGGCGCAATCAAGGCTACCGCTATTCCTTCGACATGCTGGGAGAGGCAGCTTATACGGCGCAAGACGCCGAGCGGCATATGCAGGCCTACCGAAGCGCTATCGAAAAGATCGCAGACGCTTATCGCGACGACGAGAGCACAATCTCTGAGCGACCCTCGATCTCTGTCAAGTTGTCGGCTCTGCACCCACGATACGAGTGGGTGAAGCGCGAGCGGGTAATCCAGGAATTACTGCCGCAGCTTGTGGATCTCGCAGTTCGAGCCCGGGCTGGCAACGTTGCCCTTACGATCGACGCGGAAGAGGCCGACAGGCTCGAACTGATGTTGGACTTGTTCGAAACCCTGTTGGCAGCCGAGGGCGTCGCGGGATGGAGTGGCCTCGGCATCGCCGTGCAGGCCTATCAGAAGCGTGGATTACCAGAGATTTGCTGGCTTATTGACCTGGCCCGTCGCAATGGCGTGCGCATTCCCGTTCGTCTCGTGAAGGGCGCCTATTGGGATACCGAAATCAAGCGAGCACAGGAGGCCGGCCTGATAGACTATCCCGTGTTTACGCGGAAAGCGGCGACGGATACATCGTACATAGCTTGTGCGCGAGCGATGCTGGGGGCACGCGATGCCATTTTCTCGCAGTTCGCTACACATAACGCGCATACCCTGTCGAGCGTGGAAGTGCTGTCGGGCGGTCACGGCGACTTTGAGTATCAGCGCCTCCACGGGATGGGCGAGTCGCTTTACGAATTGTACCGCGAGGTCAAGAAACCGTCCGCTGTGGGAGCCGGAACGCGGATCTATGCGCCGGTCGGCAGTCACGAGGATCTCCTCGCTTATCTAGTGCGGCGCCTTCTTGAAAACGGTGCCAACACTTCGTTTGTAAACCGTATGGCGGATGAGGAGGCGCCGATCGATGTGTTGATCGCCGATCCGGTGGCACAGCTGGCTAAAGAGAGCCCGACACGCAATCCGCGAATCCCTGTGCCAAAAGACATGCTGCCGGGCCGAATAAACTCTTCCGGGTTCTTGTGGAGTGATGCAACTGTCAGCGCGCCGACACTCTCCGCCATAAATGACGTCCTGCGCGAGCCTGGGACGGCAGGACCGATCGTCGGCGGCGTATGGCGCGCCTCCAAAGGGGCTCCAGTATTCGATCCCGCGAACCGGCAGCGCCTTATCGGCCACGTCTCGACGGCTACTCCGGAGGTCGCCCGGGAGGCGCTCGAACTCGCCCATCAGGCGCAAACAGGTTGGGATAAGCTGGGAGGCGAAAAGCGCGCTGGAATTTTGGAAAAGGCGGCGGATATATTCGAAGAGAACCGCGTGCGTCTGCTCGCGTTGATCGTGCGCGAAGGCGGGAAAACGTTACCCACGGCGCTCAGCGAGCTACGCGAGGCGATTGATTATCTGCGGTACTACGGCGGCGAGGCGCGCAAGAACTTCTCCTCGCCCGTACAGCTGCCCGGTCCTACCGGGGAGACCAACGAGTTGACGCTGCACGGCAAAGGTGTGTTTGCGTGCATCAGCCCGTGGAATTTTCCACTGGCTATCTTCACGGGACAGGTAGCAGGTGCTTTGGCTTCCGGTAATGCCGTGCTGGCCAAGCCGGCCGGCCCGACACCGATGATCGCGGCAGCAGCAGTGGAGTTGTTGCATCGCGCTGGTGTTCCGGGTGGTGTGCTGCACCTTCTGCCTGGCAGCGGGTCGAAACTCGGTGCAGTTCTGTTCCCTGACCCTCGACTCACCGGCGTCATACTGACCGGTTCAACCGAGGCGGCGATGGCCATCAATCGAGCGTTGGCTGCGCGCGAAGGAGCCCTTGCGACGGTTGTCGCTGAAACAGGTGGGCAAAACGCCATGATCGTGGACTCCACGGCCCTCCCAGAACAAGTGGCGCGGGATGTCATCGCCTCGGCATTCGACAGCGCAGGTCAGCGCTGCTCGGCGCTGCGCGTGCTCTTCCTGCAGGATGACGTCGCGGACAGGATGCTGGAGATGATCCTCGGCGCCATGGACGAGATCAAGGTCGGCGACCCCATGGACTTGTCGACGGACGTGGGACCTGTGATCGACGAGGCCTCGCGCGAAGGTCTCGAAGCACATGCGGCGAGATTCTCGCGAGAGGCGACCCTGCTGCGTAAACTGCAACTAGGGCCCGAGCATAGAGACGGAACGTTCTTTCCACCGCTCGCCTTCGAGATTGATTCCATCAATATGCTGCGACACGAAGTGTTTGGGCCCGTGCTCCACGTTGTACGCTATGCGGCGGATAGGCTCGATAAGGTCTGCGAGGCGATTAACAGCACGGGATTTGGGCTGACGTTGGGTATCCATAGCCGCATTGAGTCCACCGCGACCTTTATCCGCGACCGCGTGCGGGTCGGTAATATCTACGTCAACCGTAATCAGATCGGGGCGGTGGTCGGCGTGCAGCCATTTGGTGGAGAGGGCTTGTCGGGCACGGGGCCAAAGGCGGGCGGCCCTCATTACATGCTGCGATTTGCCCTTGAGCGTACATATACAGTGAACACGACGGCGTCAGGCGGCAACGCGGCGCTTCTCAGCTCAGGCTAGGCGCCGGGTTTGTTGACGTTCTTGCGCACGATAGCAGCGATGAGTAGGCCAAATGCGGCCACTTTCAACACATATGCCCAGCTGAGATATTCCTGAGGTATGTTCGCGAGTGTGACGAGTGCCTGATTGGCGGCAAGAAGGAAAAATGCCGCGCCGAACGCAGCGAACAGAGAATCGCGGGTACGTATCCAGAAGCGCAGAAAAAACGCGCCCGCTACGATAAAGCCCGCGGTTGTCGCTCCGGAAAGGAATATTCCAAGATGCATCAGTCGAGTTCCCAGATGAATCCGTAGAGTAGCGTGCCAACGGCAGCGACTGCGCAGCACGTCCTCGCCAAGCTCAGATCGACTTGCGGTAGCACGATGATGTCGATGACCATGAGGAGATTGTTGAGGGCGAGAAGGGCAAAACAGGCAGCACTCCACAGCAGGATGCCGGTACGATAGCGCCCGTAACTGCGGATCAGGAGGTAAGCGCAGACCACACTGGTCAGGAGACAAAGCAGATAAATGAGCGTAGCAAGTACGGTCATTGGTCACTCTTTCAACCGGAAGGCGTCGGCGAATATCCGCAACTTCTCATTCGGAGCAAGCGCGATGGCATTGATCACGCTGACGGGCTTGGTTCGATACAGCAGTTCGGCAGCACCGGCCAGTTCGTCAAGTTGCGGTGACGCCGGTCGGTACACAAAGGACTGATCGTCGCGAGCGCTGACGAGACCGATGTTCTGAAGATCGGCAAGCGCTTGTTGAACTACCTTTGAACTGGCCCGGAGTTCCCGCACTAGATCCTTAGCCGCCAGGGCTGTTCCGCTCCGAGACCGAAGGAGTATCAGTAGCTCGAGTGTCCAGACTGATTTTGCCGCCGCGCTGACAAAGGCAAGGACGTCTCTTTCAAGAGGAAAGTCCATAACGAATGTGTGCGCAGCCCAATTCTCGGCGCAGGCTATGGGAGGTCGGTGGTCGCTACAATCCGAAATGATCACAACAGGGGGTAAAGTTGGCCAACAATTGATGGCAGATTCGTGCCTCACTGGCCGCGGCTCGCAGAGCCTCATCAGAGCCCCAGTTCCGCCGTCGTGACAAATGATCTGCGAATTTGACGAATGCTCTTAACGGCGCGCTAAAGCTCCACGCGGCATGCTTGTATTTCTGCAAACGGAGTTCGGTATGCAGCGCGCACAGACTTTCGGCCGGCGCCCGGGCATCGCACCGGGTCGGAAAGTCGACGCAACCCTCAAGCGACCCACGAATACGGTTGTGGCGCCCGTACCACAGCTATCCCTAGAGATCCCAGCATTACATCCTGGAAGCGCCGACCGGCGGATGCCTGGGGCAGTGCCACCGGACAGTGAATCCGTCGACCCCGATGCGGAGATAGGGCGCGAACTAGAAGCCTGGAAGTTGGCAAGAAAAATCCGTCGGCGTTCATTCCGCGAACCGTGGCGTTCGGTGTCGATCGCGGCCGGTTTCATGTTTGCCGGAGCCTCGTGGATCCTACCTGATTCCGTCGCCACGGTGACACAGGTCGTGACGTTTGGGCTGGCCGCCGTCGCGTTTGCTGCGGGGTTTAGATCTCGCACGTGAAAGGCCGGTAAGTTCCTTCATATGTCCTC
>JAGWNK010000003.1 GCA_028871345.1 Alphaproteobacteria bacterium
AAAGGCTCCTCAGGCTCTCTTGACTATGTTGTATCGCTCGACGGATCGCCTCTGTCGTTGTGGCGCAGCCGTGAAGAACCTGGCCCATAGTGCATCCCTCCACTCCAGGGAAAATAATGCACCATCAAAACCTGGGATCAAACATCTAGATCGGGACGGCCTCAGCTCTTCAAGAACACGTCCACCCGGTCCGTCGGCCCGTCGTCTTCGACGCCGCCCATGGCCCGTACGTCGATGCGCTCCGAGGGAACGCCATCGTCGATCAGCAGCTGACGCACGACCAGCGCCCGCTTGAGCGATAGGCGCCGGGTGTCCGACGACTTCTCGCCGCGCGGCCCGCCATACGCCATCAACTGCACGCGGGCATCGGCGTTCATGAGGTCGTCGTCGAGTTTCGCAGCCAACGCTCTGATCGCCTGAATGGCGCTCGTGGAGGGATCGCTGGCGTTCAGAGCGAAGAGGATGGTGTCTTTGGCGGTGCTTTGTGTCGTGCGGGTACGCGCGGGCGGTACGTCGGCATTGGCCATGCGCGGCTCTGCGGCAGGCTTGGCTTTGTGCTCCGGATTGGCGGGCGAGGCCGCCGCGAGGTTGGCCAAGTCATTGAGATCGTTCGGTGCCGCGACTGGTGTGGCCGGCTGGATCGGTTGCTCCACGGCCTGGCGCACCGGTCGCGCGGGGTGGTGTTTGCGGGCGGGCGCCGGTGGTGGGGCCGGTGCGGTCGCCTCTGCCGGCAGCTCGGTTGCTGCCGTCTGCGAAGGCGCCGTGTGGTGGTGGCGGGGCATGTGCAGATGGATTGGGCCCATGTCCTCGCCAGGTTCCAGCAGGGCCGGCACATAGCGCGGTTGGCCGGTCGCCGGGTCGATCAGCACGCGGCCGCCCGCCGATGGGTTTACCGTCACGTCCTGCGCTTGAGCCGCCGACAAGGCGGCGGTCATCACAAGAACCGGCAGAATAGCGAGGATGCGCATGGAATCGGGTTGCCGTTTGTTAGGCCCAACATAGACGCGTCGGATGCGCCCCTCAACTCTCGCTGCCGGCCACCGCACCTTTCAAGAGTTTGAGGATCTGGGGGTGGAGGACCTCGTTCGCCGCCAGGATGTGACCCGATTCGAGCATGCGCGGTCCCCCGTCGGCATCGCTGACCATGCCCCCCGCCTCGCGCACCAGGAGGATCCCGGCCGCCATATCCCAGGCATTCAGGCCTCTCTCCCAGAAGCCATCGAAGCGCCCCGCGGCCACGCCGGCCAGGTCCAGGGAGGCAGCGCCGCAGCGCCGCACGCCGGTGGTGGTGGCAATGATGGCTCTGACCTCCGCCAGCGAGCGCTCATGCCCCGGCCGGCCCATGAAGGGGATGCCGGTGGCGATGAGCGTATCCTTGATCGATTTGCGGGCCGCCACGCGCAGCCGCTTATCGTTGAGGTAGGCCCCATGGCCCTTCTCGGCGACGTACATCTCGTCCGTCACAGGATTGTAGACGACGGCCGACTGAAGCTGCCCCTCGCGCTCGAGTGCAACCGAGATGGAGAAGATCGGGATGCCATGCAGGAAATTCGTCGTACCGTCGATGGGATCCACGATAAAGCGATGGGTCCTGTCGGGTCCCTCGCGCGTGCCGCCTTCTTCGCCCCAGAAGCTGTAGCCGGGACGCGCCCGCGACAACTCCTCGTAGAGGATCTTCTCGGTGCGCTCGTCCGCCGTCGAAACGAAGTCGCCGGGGCCCTTCATCGAGACCTGCAGGTTCTCCAGCTCGCCGAAATCGCGGATCAGGCCGCGCCCGGCCTTGCGTGCGGCGGAGACCATGACGTTGAGGGCGGGGGACAGGTACGGCATGTCTATTCGGCCCGGCGCACGTAGGAGCCGTCCTCGGTCGAGACGATGATCCTCGTGCCTGCGTCGATGAACGGCGGCACTTGGGTTTTGATCCCGTTCTCAAGCACCGCGCCTTTGTAGGACGGTGCCGCCGTACCGCCCTTGAGGACAGGATCGGCCTCGGTCACGGTCAGCGTCACGTGTTGGGGCATCTGCACGCCGATTGGCTTTCCTTCATGGCTCTGCACCATCACTTTCATGCCATCCTGGAGGAACTGCGCGCGCTCGCCGATGAAGTCGCGCTGTAGCTCAATCTGCTCGTAGGTATCGATATCCATGAAAGTGAGAACGTCGCCCGATGCGTAAAGGAACTGGTAGTCCTTCTTCTCGAGATAGATTTCCTCAACGGTCTCGTCGGAGCGGAAGCGCTCGTTGAGCTTGGTGCCCGTGATGATGTTCTTGAGTTCGACCTGGTTGTAGGCGCCGCCCTTGCCCGGCTTGACAGCCTGGGACTTCACCGCGATCCACAGCCCGCCGTCGTGCTCGATGAGCGTTCCCGGGCGGATTTCGTTTCCTGCGATCTTGGACATAGTAAACGCGCTCCCGGCGCGGGCGAAATGGCTGGTCGATGACATAGAGCGCGCGGGTGATAGCAGGGCACGACGAACTTGTCACCCGCCGCCCGCGACCCGGCGAGGCTGGGCACGAAAAGCGTGATTTTCATGGACGCTTCCGAAGGCGAGGCGCCCACCCCGAAGCTGCTGCGTCGGCACGCAGGGAGCCGGGTGGCCTATACCGCCAGGCTCTTCCCGACCGAGCCCAAATCGTTCATCGCCTCTTCCAGCCGCGCCACGACGGACAGCTCGCCGGCCCTCAGCCATTTGCGCGGATCGTAGAGCTTTTTGTACGGCTTTTGATCCACCGGATCGACTTGGTGCTTGAATGCCTTCGGATTGGCATCCACTTCGGCCGCCACGCCGTGCGCAAACGCGAACTGCAGATCGGTGTCGATGTTCATCTTGAATACGCCGTAGCTCACGGCCTCGCGGATCAGCGCGTTGGGTGTGCCCGAACCGCCGTGGAACACGAGGTCCAGCGGCTTGGGGTTGAGCTTGTGCGTCTTCATCACCAGGTCCTGGGAATTCTTCAGGATGACTGGACGCAGCTTGACGTTGCCCGGCGCATAGACCCCGTGCACGTTGCCGAACGAGGCCGCCACCGTGAAGTGGCCGAGCGGGCTGAGCACATCATAGGCGCGCAGCACGTCCTCCGGCTGGGTGTAGAGCTTGGGATTGCCGACATCGCCTTCCCCGAGTTCATGGCCGATGCCGTCTTCCTCGCCGCCTGTGACACCGAGTTCGATCTCGAGGCTCATGCCCATGGGCGCCATGCGCTTCAGCACGCGGGCGCATTCCTTGAGGTTGTCTTCGATCGGCTCGCTCGACAGGTCGAGCATGTGCGACGAGAACAATGGCTTGCCGGTGCGCGCGAAGTGCTCTTCGCTGCGGTCGATCAGGGCGTCGACCCAAGGCACCAGCTTACGGTTGGCATGGTCGGTGTGGAGCACCGCGCAAATGCCGTATTCCTTGGCCAGCAGATGCACATGCTGCGCCACCGAGGTCGCGCCCAGCACCCGCGCCATGTGAGCGTCGGGCAGGGCTTCGCCGGCAAAGAAGCGCGCGCCGCCGTTCGACATCTGGATGATGACGTCGGATTTCGCTTTGGCGGCGGTCTCCATGACGGCATTGAGGACGTTGGTGCCCACGACATTGACCGCAGGAAGCGCATAGCCGCCATCCTTGCAGGCCTTCAACAGCAGCCGGTACTCCTTGCCGGTGACGGCGCCGGGTTTCAGACGGGTGGCTTCGTGAACGCTCATCATGTCCTCGTTGGGCTTGAGAGAACGGCCTACATACCGGCCGGGGTCGGGGAAGACAACCCGGTCCCACGCGTCAAATTCATTGTGTCAGAACAACGTGTTGAATGCCTTCACGGCCGCCGCAGGACCGTCCTTGTGGTCCCACACGCCGCTTGAGACCGCCAGGAAGTCGGCCCCGGCATCGACCAGCGGTTTGGCGTTCTCCACGGTGATGCCGCCGATGGCGACGCAGGGCACCACCATGATCTCCGACCACCATTTGAGAAGGCCAGGATCGGCGCTGGTCTTGGGTTCCTTGGTCGTGGTCGGGAAGAAGGCGCCGAAGGCGACATAGTCCGCGCCCGCCTCGGCGGCTTCCATCGCCATGTGGCGCGAGTCATGGCAGGTGACGCCTACAATGCGGTCGCGCCCCATGAGCGCCCGCGCCTCCGCGTAGGGTACATCGTCCTGGCCCACATGGACGCCGTCGCAGCCCAGCCGCTTGGCCAGGTCCGGCCGGTCGTTGAGGATGAAGGCGACATCCTTCTTCTGCGCGACGGGCATCAGGACGTCGACCGCCCGCAGGATCTCTTCTTCCGCCACGTCCTTGAGGCGCAATTGCAGGCAGGCGACATCGCCGGCGTCGAGCGCGCTATTGAGGGGCTCGGCGAAGCTTTTCGGCTCCAGCTTCGGTGGCGTGATGAGATACAGGCGACAGCGTTCTGTCATGGACTTCTTATTGGGCATCCGCATCCGTCGTAGCCAAAGCCGAAATTATCCCAGGTGGAATCCATTCTTACCTGGTATGTAGCGAAGGGCCTTGGCGGTCGTATTCTTCGTCTCGCAGTTCATCGATTGAATTTTGTAGACGATATTCTTGAGTCCGTCCGACCTCGATTCGATGTGAGAATCCATCTCGCTTGCCGTTGTTTCGGTGTAACCCTCGCCCGGCCCGCACCAACCATCAATGGCGTCCTCAAAAGCTTCCGCCAGCTTTTCTGTCTCGCCGGTTTTGAAATTAACAAGCTCGTGCCACTCAAACATGGGACCCTGATGCAAGTAATGGCCGGAAACAAGAAGAAAGGCTGCACCGCCATTATCCTTCAAAATCTCAAGATGCCTGAACTGTCCACGTTCAGCGACCTTGGCCTTCAGCACACCATTAGCAATGGTTACGACATAGAGGTCACCGAGATTGCTGCCAAATTGCGTGGCCAGAATGATGTGTCGGCTGTTGTTCGGGTCTCTGCAATTGAATCCAACAAGGTCTGTGCGTCCATCATCAATCTCGAGTCGGGGAAGGATGTCCGCGATTTCTTTGGTAGACATCCCGGAGACACCCTTATGGCAGGTGTTCTCCGCGCCGTGCACTGAGCCTGCCAGCATGATGCTCAATAGGCAAAAGGGAGTAGTCAATTTCATAACCCTTCCCCCCCTCGCGCACGCTGCCCGCACGCGACGCCGTTAGCCTCGATATACTTCCACCAGCTTAGCCAGCAACTCCAACGCGTCCTTCTTCGTCCGTTGGAACGAGTTGCGGCCAATGATCGAGCCGTTGCCGCCGCCAGCCTTGATCGCCTTGGCCTCTTCGATGATACCGGCTTCGTCCTTCTTGGCTCCGCCTGAAAATACCACGATGCGCCGACCGCCCAGCGCCGCCTTCATCACCAGCTTGATGCGGTCGGCGAGCGTATCGATCGCGACATTGCCCTTTTTGTAGAGCTCTCCCACGTCCTTCGCCTCGACGAAGGCGGTTGGCAGCTTCACCTTGATGATGTGCGCGCCCAGCAGCGCCGCCATCTGCGTGGCGTATGTGCAGATGTCGATGGCCGTCTCGCCTTCTTTGGAAAGATCCTCGCCGCGCGGATAGGACCAGATCACGGTCGGCAGGCCGACGTCCTTGGCCGCGGCCACGAATTCGCGCGCGGTCTCGAACATGTCATAGGACTTAAGCGAGCCCGGATAGATCGTCAGCCCCACCGCGCAGCATCCCAGCCGCAGCGCATCGCGCACCGTGGAGGTGACCGCCTGGGCCTTGGGGCCCTCCTTGGGATAAAGCAGGTTGGCGCTGTTGGCCTTCAGGATCAGCGGCACGCGCCCGGCGTAGGTCGAGGCGCCTGCCTCCAGCATGCCGAGCGGCGAGGCGAAGGCGGAAAGGCCGGCGTCGAGCGCCAGTTCAAAATGGTAATGAGGGTCGTAGGCCGGTGGGTTGGGCACGAAGCAGCGGTCCGGCCCGTGTTCGAAGCCCTGGTCCACGGGCAGGATGACGAGCTTGCCGGTGCCTCCCAGCCGCCCATGATAGAGAATTCGCGCAAGATTGGTCTTTACGCCCGGGTTGTCGCTTTCATACCAGCCTAGGATTGTCTGGACGGCGTCGGTCATGGGGCCTCCAATGGAAAACGCCCTCTCCGGCCGAAGCAGGAGAGGGCGCCGAATTTAACGCTTTACGCGTCCTATTTCACCATCAGCGCCTCCACCCCCGGCAATTCCAGGCCCTCCAGCCATTCGAGGAAGGCGCCGCCCGCCGTCGAGACGTACGAGAACTCGTCGGCCACGCCGGCCTTGTTGAGCGCGGCAACCGTGTCGCCGCCGCCTGCCACCGAGAGGAGGTTGCCGGCCTTGGTGCGCTGGGCGACCAGTTTGGCGGCCGCCACGGTTCCCTTGTCGAATGGCTCGGTCTCGAAAGCGCCAAGCGGCCCATTCCACACTACGGTGCGCGTGTTGTGCAGGAAGCGCTCGAACTCCCTAATGGTGGCGGGGCCGACGTCGAGAATCATGTCGTCGGCACCAACCTGATCCACCGCAATCACGCGCGATGCGGCGCCGGCCTTGAACTCCTTCGCGACGACGGCATCGGTTGGCAGTACGATGGCCGCGCCGGAATTCGTCGACAGAGCGATGACGCGCCGCGCCGTCTCGACATGATCGGCCTCGTAGAGCGACTTGCCGACCTTGCGGCCCTCGGCCACCAGGAAGGTGTTGGCCATGGCGCCGCCGATCACCAGCGTCTCGACGCGCTTCACCAGGTTCTCAAGCAGGGCGATCTTGGTCGATACCTTGGCACCGCCGATCACAGCCATCAGCGGCCGCTCCGGATCGTTCAACGCCTTCTGCAGATGCGTCAGCTCCGCCTGCATCGAACGGCCGGCCGCGCTGGGCAGCAGATGCGCCACAGCTTCGGTCGAAGCGTGGGCGCGGTGGGCGCTGGAGAAGGCATCGTTGACGTAGAAGTCGGCCATCGCCGCCATCTGCTTCGCCAGCTCCGGGTCGTTCTTCTCTTCGCCGGCATGGAAACGGGTATTTTCGAGCAGGAGCACATCGCCGTCCTTCAGCTTCGCGACGGCCTCCTCGGCCACCTTGCCCACGCAGTCCGAGGCGAAGGCGACGGGCCGGCCGACGGCCTTCGCCAGCGGGGCGGCGACGGGCTTGAGCGACATCGACGGCACGACCTTGCCCTTCGGACGGTCGAAGTGAGAGCAGACGACGATGCGGGCGCCCTTCTTGGCAAGCTCGGCGATGGTCGGCGCCTGACGGTCGATGCGCGCGGTGTCGGTGACGGCCCCGTCCTTCATCGGCACATTGAGATCGGCGCGCACTAGCACGCGTTTGCCGGCAACCTGAAGGTCGTCGAGGGTGCGGAATGTGGGCATGGGATTTTTCCTGAGGTTCACCACTCCCACAGGGTTGGGGAGGGCGTCGGCACGGACAGAACGCATAAAAGCGACGAGGGGCGCAGACTGCGCCCCTCGTTTCGATGCTCAGAGGAACTTGCTCATCGCCACGGCCGTGTCGACCATGCGGTTGGAGAAGCCCCATTCGTTGTCGTACCAGGAGTAGACGGCGGCGAGATTGCCGTCGAGGACCTTGGTCTGGTCCGGCATGAACGACGACGACGCCGGGCAATGGTTGAAGTCGCTCGACACCAGCGGCTCGTCCACGATCTCGAGGATGCCCTTGAGCGGGCCGGCGGCCGCCGCCCGCATCGCCTCGTTGATCTCCTCCTTTGTCGTGGCTTTGCGGGTCACAACCTTGAGGTCCACGAGCGAGACGTTCGGCGTCGGCACGCGCACCGAGATGCCGTCCAGCTTGCCCTTGAGTTCCGGCAGCACCAGGCCGACGGCCTTGGCCGCACCGGTCGAGGTCGGGATCATCGACAGTCCCGCGGCGCGGGCGCGGTAGAGATCCTTGTGCAGCTGGTCGAGGGTCGGCTGGTCGTTGGTGTAGGAGTGGATCGTGGTCATGATGCCCTTCTCGACGCCGAAATTGTCGTTGAGCACCTTCACCACCGGAACGAGGCCGTTCGTCGTGCACGAGGCGTTCGACACGACCAAATGGTCCCTGGTCAGCTTGTCGTGGTTCACGCCGTATACGACCGTGAGATCGGCGCCGTCCGACGGGGCCGACACCAGGACGCGTTTGGCACCTGCTTCGAGATGGGCCGCCGCCTTGGCGCGTGCCGAGAAGATTCCCGTGCATTCCATGGCGATGTCGACGCCGAGGTCCTTGTGCGGCAGCTGGGCCGGATCCTTGGTCGCTGTCACCTTGATCCTGTGACCGGCCACCACCATCGTGTCGCCATCGACCGTCACGCTTGCCGGAAACCGGCCGTGGACGGAATCGAAGCGCAGAAGATGCGCGTTGGTCGGGACCGGGCCGAGATCGTTGACCGCCACGACTTCGACGTCACGACGGCCGGCTTCCACGATCGAACGCAGCACCAGGCGCCCTATGCGCCCAAAGCCGTTGATTGCAACACGAATGGCCATACCTACCTCCTAGAATCCTTCTATCTGTCGAGGCTCAAATAATCCGCTATAGTCAAGCTTTCAATGCACTTTTTGCCGCTTCGGCCAGGGCTTCGGGTGTGATGCCGAAATGGTTGTAGACGTCCTTGTAGGGCCCGCTAGCGCCGAAGCTATGCATGCCGACAAAACGGCCGGATTGGCCGACATATCTATCCCAGCCGAATGACACCCCTGCCTCAATTCCGATCTTCATGCCGCTGCCGAGGACGCTGTCACGATATGTTGCGCTTTGTTGCTCGAACAGCTCCCAGCAGGGCATCGAAACCACGCGCGCCGCGATACCGTCTGTTGCGAGAATCTCGCGCGCCTTGAGCGCCAGCTCCACTTCCGAACCGGTTGAGAGGAGCGTCACTCTTGCGTTCGCGGCCGCCGCCAGCTCGTAAGCGCCCTTGGCGCACAAGTTTTCCTGGGTGTGAGTCGTGCGAAGTGTGGCCAAATTCTGGCGCGTCAGGGCCAGCAGGCTGGGGTGTTTGTGGTCGGCGAGCGCCAGCGCCCAGCATTCGGCGGTCTCGATCGCGTCCGCCGGACGGTAGACCCGCAGATCGGGAATGGCGCGCAAGGCCGCAAGGTGTTCGACCGGTTGGTGTGTCGGGCCGTCTTCGCCCAGTCCGATTGAGTCATGGGTCATTACAAAAATGACACGCACACCCATGAGCGCGGACAGGCGAATCGACGGGCGGCAGTAATCCGAGAAGACCAGGAAAGTGCCGCCATACGGCACTACGCCGCCATGCAGGGCCATGCCGTTCATCATGGCGGCCATGCCGTGCTCGCGGATGCCATAGCGGATGTAGCGGCCGGAGAAGTCGCCCGGTACGATATCCTTGAAGTCCTTGGTGCGCGTGTTGTTCGACGGTGTCAGGTCGGCGGAGCCGCCGATGGTCACCGACCAGTTGGCGTTGATGGCTTCCAGCGCCATTTCCGATGCCTTGCGGGTCGCGACCGACGGCTTCTCGGCACTGACTTTCTTCTTCAGTGCATCCAGGGCATCCGTGACGGACGACGGAACATCGCCCTTCTGCAGCATGTCGAAGGCCGCGCGCAGATCGGGTGCCGCGCTGTCGTGACGCTTCAACCAAGCGTCGCGCAGGGATGCGCCGCGCCGACCTACCGACTTCCAGTCCGCCATGATGTCGTCGGGCACGATGAAGGGATCGTACGGCCAGTTGAGCGCCTTGCGCGCGCCTGCGATCTCTTCCGGTCCGAGCGCTTCGCCGTGCGCCTTTTGCGTGCCCTGCTTCTTCGGCGCGCCGTAGCCGATGATCGTGCGGCAGGCGATCATTGCGGGCTTGTCGCTCGATCGGGCCCAGGTCAGCGCATCGGCGACCTCGGCGGCGGCCATGCCGTCGATGCGGCGTGCGTTCCATCCCGCCGCTTCGAAGCGCTTGAGCGCGTCGGTGGAATCCGCCATCGATGTCGGACCGTCGATCGAGATGTGGTTGTCGTCATAGAGCAGCACGAGCTTGTTGAGCTTCAGGTGGCCCGCCAGCGAGATCGCTTCGTGCGAAATTCCTTCCATCAGGCAACCGTCGCCGGCGATCACGTAAGTCTTGTGATCCACCAGTCCGTCGCCGAACCGCGCGTTGAGGATGCGTTCGGCGATCGCCATGCCGACGGCGTTGGCGATGCCCTGTCCGAGAGGGCCCGTCGTCGTCTCGATGCCGGGGATGGCGCCATGTTCCGGATGTCCGGCGCAGGGGCTGTCCACCTTGCGGAAGCGGCGGATGTTGTCGAGCGTGATTCCGGGGTAGCCGGTCAAATAGAGCAACGAGTACAGGAGCATCGAGCCGTGGCCGGCGGACAGCACGAAACGGTCCCGATCGGGCCAGGCCGGATCCCTGGGATCGAATTTCAGGAACTGCGTCCACAGCACCGTAGCGGCATCGGCCATGCCCAGCGGCAGCCCGGGGTGGCCGGACTTGGCAGCTTCGACGGCGTCCATCGATAAGGCGCGAACGGCGTTCGCCAACCTTCGGATGCCGGCTTGCAGATCGCCAGCGGGCCGGAACGGCAAAGTATCATTGCTCATTTTGGGGTTCTCACCTTCGCGCCTGGGTCCGGCCTTATCGAGCCTTTGCGGTTCGAGTCAACTCTCCCCACAGGAACGTGCGAAACGGTGCGTTGACCGCATTTCCGGCAAGCGCCTAAGGTCCTGTCCGTGAACGCGAAGGAGGCGCCTCCATGAGCAGACTGGAACTCGCGGCAGAACGCCTCGCCAAGGCTCTGGAATCTCTCGAATCAGTGACTGCGCCGCTTGCCATGGCCACCCAGTCCGCGTTGGAAACCGAGAAACGCATGGCGCAACTGAACGCCGAGCGGGAGTCCCTGCTGAAGCGTATCGCGGACCTGGAGGAAGAAACGCGCTCGCTGTCAGGCCTCACGGAGGAGGTGGAAGGCCGTCTCGACGGCGCCATTGCCGAGATCAGGGCGGCGCTGGGACGCTAAAATAGGAAAATCTGCCCCGAACGTTGGGGCATGCCGCATGCTGCCGGGCGAAGGGGCCGCGCAGCCGGCTCATGGAGGAATGAATGCCCCTCGTTAATGTACTGGTCAACGGTCGCGCCTTTACGGTCGCTTGCGACGAAGGCGAGGAAGAGCACCTCAAGGAACTCGGAGCCCACGTCGACAAGAAGGTGCGGGAACTGCTGGAGAGCGTGGGCCAAGTCGGTGATCTGCGCCTGCTGTTGATGGCGGCGTTGCTGATCGCCGACGAGCATCACGATGTCGCCACACAGCTCACGGCGGCGCGCCAGGAGTTGTCCGCGCTCAAGTCTGCCGAGAACAGCTGGAATACCGACCGCGAGGCAGCCGAACGCGTCGCAGCCGATGCCCTGGAGAACGCCGCCAAGACGGTCGAGCAGATCGCCGCCAGCCTGGCGCATTGACGACGTTCGGCTTGCACCGTGCAGGTTCCGGATTTCGATCGTTGTAACCCATTCATTGTTCATCATTTTTCACGCTCGATGCGCATTGCCGCGATCCCCTTTCGCGATTACATTGGGTCTTGGACAGGCACTGCCCCGTGCGTCAGGAGCGTGATACCCAGGGGCCTTAATGGTACTCACCGGGAGCTGTCCCTGACCGGGGCCGTGGCCTCGGACATATGGCGCCCACCTGCACTTGCAGGCCCGTGAGGATCCACATCCAACGGCGGAGGCGGTCCTGTCCACTTCAGACAAACGAGACCTGCGGACGACGGCCCGGACGCGGCGAGCCGGATTGGCGCGCGCGACACCGGATCTGGCGGCGCGCCTCGCGACATTCGCAGCGGATATCGATCTGCCTCCCTGTGCCACCGTGGGCGGCTACAGTGCCATCAGCGATGAAGCCGATCCCAGACGACTGATGATGGCGCTGCTGGAGCGCGGTCACACCCTGGCGCTGCCGCGCATGATCGGGCGCACCGCGCCGCTGGCATTCCATATATGGAAAGATTCCGATGTCCTGCGCGCAGGCGTTTATGGCATCGCCGAACCGGTGGAAGGAGCGCCGGTCGCCAGGCCCGATGCGTTGCTCGTGCCGCTTCTGGCGTTCGACGCGGACGGACATCGCCTGGGCTACGGCGGCGGCTATTACGATCGCACCTTGCGGGCCTTGCGCGCCGGCGGCTCGCTGATCGCCATCGGCGTCGCTTATGCGGGCCAGGAAGTGACTTCGCTGCCGGTCTTGGCGCATGACGAAGGTCTGGATGCGGTGCTTACCGAGCGGGGTCTGCGGCGGTTTCGCCGTTGAGCGCCAGGTCGCGCTCGAGCTGCTCGGCCGTTTGGAACCGGAGCGCGCGCATCCCCGCCTTCTTGGCGCCGATCAGGTTCTCGGGGTTGTCGTCGATCATCAGCGCTTCCGACGGCGCCGCCTTCATCCGCTCGAGCAGGCGGGCGTAATAGGCCGGGTCCGGCTTCGCCAGTCCTTCTTCTGCAGACACCAGGATGGTTTCGAACAGCCGTTCGAGGTCGTGCTGCGCCATGACCTCGCGGACGAAAGGCACGATGGCGTTGGTGAGGAGCGCGACACGGTGCTTCTTGCGGGCGCGGTCGACGATGCCGACCACTTTAGGATCGATGCGCACTTCGGCCCGGAATTCCTCTTCCAGTCGTTGGGCGGGGACCCTGGCGATCCGGCTCAGATCGTCGAACATCTGCTGCTGGGAGATTACTCCAAGATCGGCGTCGCGCACGACCGTCGCCTTGTAGGCGATCGCGGCGTCGGTCGACATGTATTTCGGCAGCAGGAACGGCGCGATCTCCGAACAGATGACGCCGAAGAAGTCGAATACCAGAACCTTCATGCTGTTCACCAAACCCGAGTGGAGCCGGTATCGCATGCACGCGGCAAATACGGAATAGCCGCCACCCGCGGTCATTTTCCCTGGCTGGGGCTCGTGGCCGTAGGGCAAGGCGGCAGGAGCAGCCGCGCCGCAACACCGGGGCCGCTTTGAATGCGGATTTGTGGGTTTATGGTCGAGGGCAAAGGGCGCATGGCTGCTGGCCAGTGCGTTCTAATATGGTAAGAAGCGGTCATGCACATCCTGTTTATAGGCGACATCGTCGGACGGCCGGGACGCGATGTCGTCGCAGCCCAATTGCCGCGCCTCAAGGACGCACTTCAACTCGATTTCGTTGTGGCCAACGGCGAAAACGCGGCCGGCGGCTTCGGCCTGACCAGGGCGCTGGCCGATGACCTCTTTGCCCTGGGGATCGACTGCATCACAACTGGAAATCACTGGGCCGACCAGAAGGAAATTCTCTCCTTAATAGACCAGGAGGACCGCATCCTCCGTCCCAGGAATTATCCGGCTGGCGTACCCGGCAAGGGGGTGGGCCTCTATCATACACGCCGGGACCATCGCGTCCTGGTGATGAACGTGATGGGCCGCGTCTTCATGGATCCGCTTGATGATCCGTTCGCCGCGGTCGAGGCGGAGCTGTCCGCATGTCCGCTTGGCGAAGGCGCCGACGCGGTGATCGTCGACATGCACGCCGAGGCCACCAGCGAAAAGATGGCGATGGGGCAGTTCTGCGACGGGCGCGCCAGCCTTGTCGTCGGCACGCATTCCCACATTCCGACTGCGGACGCGCAGATTCTTCCGCAGGGCACGGGGTATCAAAGCGATGCGGGAGCATGCGCGGACTACGACTCGGTGATCGGCATGGAGAAATTCGAGCCGGTCCAGCGTTTTGTGAAGAAGATGCACACCAGCCGCTTCACCCCTGCCATGGGGCCGGCGACGCTGTGCGCCGTCTTTGCCGTGACCGAGGGCGCTGGATTCGTCAGCCGCATCGAGCCGGTGCGTGTCGGCGGCCGATTGGCACAGACAATGCCGGCTCTTTAGCGGGCCGGTTCCACAAAATTCGTGATATCCGCACGCAGAACGCGGTTGAATCCGGAGCAGGAGCCATCGATCTATGAATGGTGATGCGGTCGCGGGAAGGACACATGGCTCCCTTCGAATTGAAGCATATCGACCGTATCGTCTTGTGCGTGCGCGACTTGGCGAGAAGCCTCGCATTCTACGGTGATGTGTTGGGTTGCACGGTCGAGAATTACCAGCGCGAAATCGGCCTGATGCAGGTCCTCGCGGGTACGTCGCTCATTGACCTCGTCCCCGTGGATGGCCCGCTGGGCCGCAAGGGCGGTTCAGGGCCCGGAACGGAAGGCCACAACGTTGACCATTTCGCGCTGGAGATAGATCCCTTCGACGCGCAGACGATCGGTGCCCATTTGTGCAGGCATGGTGTCGCAATCGGCGAGGTTGGCACCCGCTACGGCGCACGCGGCGACGGGCCTTCGATCTACATCAACGATCCCGACGGCAAAACGATCGAACTCAAGGGTCCGCGTGGCGGCTGACGGCCGGTCTCGCCGGCGCCGGCGCTGCAACCAAGAGGGTTCTCGCGTCCGGTCTCAGGCCGCCGCAGCGTGGGCCTTTCCGGCCGGGGTCGTGGCAACCTATTCCGGGTCATTGCAGAAAAAAATGAGACCCCGCCGGTTGGAGGGGGGAATGACCGGCGGGGTCTCACGCGATGGACCGGGCGGCGGGAGGGGGCTGCGCCGCCGGTCCGGCACTCAGGCAGCCGGTTTGAGGACCTCTTCACCTTTGTGCCAATTGCAGGGACAGAGTTCGTCGGTCTGCAACGCGTCCAGCACGCGCAGGACTTCCTGCGGATTGCGTCCGACGCTCATGTCGGTGACGTATACGAAACGGATGATGCCGTCGGGATCAACGACGAAGGTCGCCCGCTTGGCAACGCCCGACTCCGTGTCCAGAATTCCCAGCGCCGTAGACAATTCGCGCTTGATATCCGACAGCATCGGGAACGGAAGGGTCTTCAGGTCGGGATGGCTTTGCCGCCAGGCCAGGTGCACATACTCGCTGTCAATCGACACGCCGTAGATTACCGCGTCGCGATCCTTGAAATCCTTTGCGAGCTTGCCGAAGCCGGCGATTTCGGTCGGGCAGACGAAGGTAAAATCCTTCGGCCAGAAGAACACAACCTTCCACTTCGATCCGTCGGACGCCTGCGTGAAGTCCGCGAACGCGGTGTTGGCATCGCTTGAAATGACGCCCTTGAGCGCGAATTGGGGAAACTTATCACCGACCGTGAGCACGAAACGACCTCCTTGCGTTAGGCACCGTTATTAGAATAATTCTAATATAACGTCAAGATTACAGTGATGTCCATGACAACTTTGCGCGTGATAAAGTTTATCTATTTGATATGACTATAAAATCAGACAGACAGAATTCGTGACGCTCTGATTTTTCCGGCGCAGATTGCGTTGCTCGATTCGGTGCCGACAAGCTCTAAACGGGTGTACGTCGGCTGCGGACGATGCTGCAAACGTGGTCGGCGATCTCTTCGGGCGTACCGGTGGACCGTGAGTACTCCGAGGACGGTCCCGTCAGAGTCCAGACCTGCGAGGGCTGCGCCGGATCGAACTCGATCATGAGCTGCCACTGCTGGCTGGCTTCCGCGGTCGCTTCGCGCTGCTCGTCGGGGCTGCGGAACTGGACGAACTGGACGCCGGCGCAGTTGGCCAGCGGCGTCGCGATCTTGGCTTCGAAAGCCTCCAGACCGCCCGTGTCGCTGGTGGCGCAGGCTTGCATCCGGGCCGTCATTTCCGGGCAGGATTTCACGGCCGCACAGCCCTGCTGGGTTACCGCGACCTGGTTCGCCTGCATCCAGTCCTTTGATGCCTGGCACACCTTCTTCGCGGCGCCCGCATTCCACCAGCTATCAAGAACGACGACGGGCCTCGGCTTGCTGCAACCGTAAAGCGCCACAAGTGCCACGAGCGGCAACGTAACGAGACGTTTCATCGTGTTTCCTCCAGATGTCTGTGAAACCACCCGACGCGTTACGCACGCCGCATTTTTCCGGTCGCACGAAAGGGACAACAGGGAGAAGCGAGGTCAGGCCGGCAGCCGCAAGGTCGCGGGCGGCAAACGACTCGCGCTTGGCGCACGGCACGATGCCGATCGTCGATGTGAACGCACCACAGTGCACCCAATTCCATAGCTTGCGCATCAGGTCTCCCGAAAACGCGCCGCGCAAGAGTGCTCCAATCGCGCATCGATACAATGCGGCAAGAACGGTATGCGTAGCTCGTCTCGATTGAATTTAAGGCGCGGAAGGTTCGTCGCCGCGTCACGCGCGTGCCGGCTGCACACAGTTTGGAGAGCGTGACGTGAGGTGGTTATCAAAGTAATCGGGAGGTCCCTGCCGCCGCTTGAACCAGGCTGGGTGAAACCTGGTTCCGCAGACAACCGCCCCCGACGGCCCTCCGCCACGGCGAAGGGACCTCCCGATTCCATCGCTTCGCGGACGAACATTAAGACGCGACCTCGATGGGCCTCAACTCATCTATCTTGTAAGGTGTTGCCTCGAATTCGTGTAGGGCGAGGTACTACATGCTAGCCGCCCGCTTCACGTTCGTTCCAGCGGACCGCCTCGCGCAACAGCTCCGTCGCCGTGGTCAGTTCGAGCTTCTGCTTGATGCGCACGCAATAGGCTTGGACGGTCTTGATGCTCACATTGAGCATTTCGGCAATCTTCCTGGTTTCCAAGCCTTGGCCGAGGAGGTTGAACACTTCCAGCTCCCGGTCGCTCAGCTGTTCGATGGGCGATTTCGCCGATTCGCGCGGGCCGAGGACAAATCGCTGGGCCAGGATGGACATCATCTGCTCGCTGATGGCGAGCTTGCCGGCCATGACCTGATGGATGGCTCCGACGATGCGCTTGGTGGATTCCCGTTTCATGACATAGCCGCGCGCTCCCGCGCGGATGGTTCGTTCGGCGTAAAGCTTCTCGTCGTGCATCGACAGCGCGATCACCGCGACGCGCGGATGGCGCGCTTTCAAGGTCTTGATGAGTTCGAGGCCCGACCCACTCTTGAGCGAAATGTCCACGATGGCCACGTCCGGCTCGTGCTCCGCGATGTCGCGCAGGGCGCGGGCGCCGTCCTCGGATTCGCCGCAGACATGGAGATTGGGCTGCTGGTTTATGAGATTTGTCAGTCCCTCGCGGACCAGCGGATGATCGTCGATGAGATAGATGCGATGGCGTTCAGGCATGTTGTTCCGACTTGCAGCGGGACAGAATGCAGAAAACCTCGGTCCCGCCGTTCTGTCTATGCTGGATCGTCAGTTTGCCGCCGATGACCTGCGCCCGGTCCGCCATGATCTTCAAGCCCATGCCGCCTCCCGCCGGGGGAAGCGGAATGCCGCTCCCGTCGTCCAGGATCGCCAGCATCAGGCCTTGCGCGACGGATTCCAGTCGGATGACGATCCGGGAGGCCCGGGCGTGGCGCGCAGCGTTATTCACGGCCTCCTGGGCGATGCGGTACAGCTGCGTCGCCGTGGAGGGATTGTCAACCAGCACTGGCGAATCGCATTCGAAAAGGCAGGGCATGCCGTAGCGGTCCGAGGCGGTGGCGGCGAATTCGTCCAGGGCCTGCATCAGGCCGTCGGGCTGTGATTCGACGGGATAGAGGCCTTTGGCCACACCCCGCGCCAGGTTAATTCCCTTCTCGATGAGATCGACGATCTTCTGGGACTCTGCGGCTTCCGGCAGGGCACGGAGGGCCAACTTGTGGTTCAGCACTTGGCCGACCAAGGCCGTTCCGGTGAGGTGCTGGCACAGTCCGTCATGCAGGTCCTGCCCGATGCGGCGGCGCTCGCGCTCGCTGACTTCGGTCAGTTCGCGCTCCAGCCGCTCGCGCTCCGCGATCTCCTTGGTGAGGGCGACGGCTCGTTCGTGCACGCGGTGCTCCAGCTCCCTCTGAAGGTCGCGCAAGCGGCACAACACGAAAATGAGGCACGCATAGAAGAGCAGGCGTATGAAGCCGTTCCACACGAGCACAAGATCGTTGGGGCCCATGCCTTCGATGATGTCGCCGGCGATCCAGGCAGCCGTGCTGAGCGCCGCCAGGCCATAGGCGAAACGGGCGCTGACATACCAGGCGCCGATGGCGATCGGGATCACATAGATGACGGATAGCGAGACCCAGGCGCCGGTGACGTAATCGATGTAGCCTTCCGTCAGGACGAGGAACAGGCAGAAAAGCGCGATCTGGCTGCGCGAGCGCGCAGCGCACCACCGTTCGATGCGGCTCCAATTCGGACTCGTCATCTGCCCCTCGTCATCGGATATCACTATAGCTTGGACGCAGGGCGCCATGCCACGCACCGTTGCTGTCTACCGCGTCGGATCGATGGTAAAAGCGGTCGCATGCGGTCGCTGCTCGACGTGCTCTACAATTTCCACTGGATCGTGCCCGGCGAGGCGGCGCGATCGGCCCAGCCCTACCTGGGGAGGGTGGAGCCTTTCCTGCTGCGCCATGACATCAAGGCCGTCATCAATCTGCGCGGCCGCCACCAAAGCTGGGGATGGTGGCTGCACGAGGAGCGCATTTGCCGTCGCAACGCCATCGCCCATTTCGATCCGGCGCTGAACTCGCGACGCTTGCCGACGCGGAGGATGTTGGCCGCGCTTCTCGACGCCTTCGACGCGTCGCCGCGCCCCCTGCTGGTCAAATGTTCCGGCGGGCAGGATCGCACGAGCTACGCGGCCGCGCTTTACGTCGTTCACAGCCGGGGGTGGAGCGCCTTGGAGGAGGCTGGGCGTCAGTTCGCCGGCTTCCCGTATCTGCATTTCCCGAGGCGACAGCAGCATTGGCTGCGTCGTTTTCTCGAATTTGCCCGCGAGGACGCGGGATCGCTGCCCTTATACCGCTGGGCACGCGAACGCTATGACCCGTCCAGCCTGGCGACTTGGCTCGTGGACCGCGGCGAAGGCGACAGCTTCAAGGCCGTGTTCGGCCAAGGCTGAACGTACCGGCGCCGCAACACCTAATTCATAATGAGATGCAGGCGAAAGCATCCGCCGTCCCCTTGCCACACTTTGCGGTAATATCCTCTGCAGGCAGGGGGGATCTCATGGAAAGCAGACGTGTTGTCATGATGTCGCTTGTCAACGCCGCGGCGATCACGTCGCTGGTCCGCGCCCGCGCGGCCGATGCGATGTTTCCGGGGCCAGTCACCGATGACACGCCGAAGGCCACCGTGATCAAGGGCACGCCGCCGGTCCTCGATTTCGGCGATGGAACCAGAATTCCCTGCGACAAGTCCGCGTTCCTCACGCTCTGGGAAGGCAGGACATTCTGGCTGACGTTCGGCGCCGGCCGCTCGTCGTATCGGTTGCGGGCGCAGGGCGAGGCGGTCCTTTTCGCCATGGGCGCCATGAAGGCGCTCTTGATGACTTTGGCTTTCGCTCCGGAGCGCCTCGACCACGTCAATGGCGGGTGGAAGCTCAAGGTGCAGGACCCGAAGAACTATGTGCTTGGCGACGTGATGCTGCCGGGCAAGCCCTACTGGCCCATCAATGATGCCGACTTCACCGGCTTTGGGGATTCGGACTCTTCGGGTTTGAGCGGTCCGATGCATGGAAGTGGCGGAATGGGCTCTGGTCCCACCCAGGGCAACGCGGGTGGCGGCCCGTCATCTGGTCCCAGCGTCGCCTCCGATCTTCTGAAGGTCGACGCCTTCACCAGCTACGTCGTGCTCAAGAAGAAACTGAGCCTCGAGGACGTCCGCCGCCGCGCCCAACTGCTGGTGCAGTAGCCAAGCCGGCATTCGGGATGTGCCGCGGAATACGGAAGGGAGCCGAGACATGTCCAGGGGCTTTCTTGCGGTTTTCTTGGCCGTCGCAGTCGTCACGCTGCCCGCCCCGGCATCGCTCAATTCCAATAGCGTCTTGACCGAAGCCCGCCGCGTCGCCGATTGGCAGCTGGCACAAATCGGCGATGCCGACCAGCTGGCATCGCTGAAGAACAACGACCGTTCGTTGCGGGGCTGGGTGATGGGCGCCTTCGATGTCGGACTTTCGGCGCTTGCCGACAAGGATCCGAAATATGCCGAGATCATCTATGCCCAAGGCCGCAGGCAGGGATGGCAGCTCGGCGGGCGTCAATTCCACGCCGACGATCATGTCATTGCCCAGACCTGGATATGGGCCTACGAGCGCCGGCACGATCCGGTGATGATCGCCGCTGTGCGCCGGACCTTCGACGCGGTGATTGCCGCCTCTCCCGATGTCCCGCTCGATTTCGTGTCCGACAGCGAAACTTCTTGCCAGGTCCGCTGGTGCTGATGCGACGCGCTGTTCATGGGGCCGCCCGCCTGGGCGGAGCTTTCCCGCGCCACCGGCGACGACCGGTATATCGCTTACGCCGACAAGGAATACTGGGCCACCGCGGCGAAACTGTTCGACGGCCAAGAGAAACTGTTCTACCGCGACTCACGCTTTATCGGGCAGCGCGGGCCCCATGGCGAGAAGATCTTCTGGGCGCGCGGCAACGGCTGGGTCTACGCTGGCTTGGCGCGCATGATCCGGTTCATCCCGGCGGCCGATCCGCGTCGCGCCCGCTATGTCGCACTGTTCGAGAAGATGTCGTCGCGCCTCGTTGGACTGCAGAAGCCCGACGGCTACTGGCCGGCGTCCCTGCTCGAGCCGCCCGCAGGCACGTCTCCTGAAACCAGCGGCACAGGCTTCTTCACCTATGGATTGGCGTGGGGCGTGCAGGCGGGTCTGCTGAAGGACCCCAAATTCCTGCGGACCGCGGTCCGCGGCTGGCATGCGATGGAAGCGGCTGTCCAGCCCGACGGCAGGCTGGGTTGGGTGCAGCCCATCGGTGCGGCGCCCGAAGACGTGACAAAGGACGACACACAACTTTATGGCGTCGGTGCCTTTCTCCTCGCTGCCACGGCAATGGCCGACCTCACCGATGGCGGAGCGCCGAAGGAAACCCGGCCATGATGCCGCAGCTGGCAGCGATCTTCCTGTTCTGCTTCCCGGCTGGAGCGGTTGCTGCGCCGCTCACCATCCACAATCCGCAGGCCCTGGCGCGCGCGACAATCCCGGTGAAAAGCGGCAAAGGTTACCGCAAAGTCTCTTCCGTCGTGTCCGCCGCGCACGTCATTCACGACCCGCTCTTTCCCATCGAAGGGGCAGGTTGGGAGTCCGACCGTATTGGCTATCGCGTCGATCTCGACAAGCGCAACGCCGTCGACATTTACGGCAAGAAGCGGCCTGCGGCCGTACTGCACAGGATCGGTCAGGGTAACGGCAGCTATCACGAAGAGGTGGCTTGGGGCATGGACATCTGGCGTGTTGGCGACAGCTTGGGCGCCGGGGCCTCGGCATGCTGCGCGACAACATGGCGACGCAGGTCGGCGATATGAAGCGGATGTCCGCAACCATCGCGGATTCCGGACCGGTGATTGCAACCATGCGCATCGTTGCCGACGGCTTCGTGGTCGACCGCCGGGCGTGCAGCCTTACGGCCTCGTACACCATTGCCGCCGGATCGCGCCTTTTCATGGTTTCGGCTTCGGCCAGTCCGCGCACACCGCTGGTGGCCGGCTTCGGGAAATATCCGTACGCCACATTTTTCCGGTCTGCGGGCAAATCGGGCTGGGGCTGTATGGCCGACAGGGGGGCGCCAGAGCGAGAACGACAAGGATGTCGTGGGGGCAGCGTTGTTCTTTCCTCGGTCTGGCATCGCACGCCGCGGCGACGATGGCCGCAGCTACTACATCGTTTTCAAGGACCCGGCGCGGGGGCGCTACGCCTTTGCGGCCGTCTGGGCGAAGGATTCTGGCGGGATCCGCGACCAGAAGAGCTTTGCGGCGTTCGTTGAGCGCACCGTCCGGCAGTTGAATGCGCCCTGTCCGTCTCCGCGCGGTAGCGGCGAGCATTATCGGAATTTGATGCTTGGCCGCGCAAGCATCTGAATCGTATGGGACGCTGACAAGATTGTGACCGCCGGCGACATGGAAGTCCGTGGTCGGAGGATCACGCCGCAAGGTATATTTGCCCCAAAGTATATTATGCATCTTAGCTACATGTTAAAAATATCTACCCGACACTGGCCATTCGCTGAACTGCAACTGGGGCTTCAATGAAAAATATAACCATCGCCTTCGCAGGCATTTTGTCTGCTGCAGCGCTTTGCGCGGCAGCTGTTGCTCAGCCCACCATGATGACTCGACCGGAAGTCGAAGTTTCTCACAATGTCTTTCACGTCGCGGTCTGCGGCCGCAACGTGCCAGTCGGCGTCGCACGCTGCTTCGCTCATGTGGTGACCGACCGCTCGGGCCGCATCCTTCCCGGCAAGATCAAGCCGAACGTCGTGCCCGCGGGTTACGGCCCGGCACAGCTGCGCTCGGCTTATGCGATCACGACCACGGGCAGCTTCTCGACGATCATCGCGATCGTCGATGCCTACGGCTACAACAACGCCGAGAGCGATCTCGCCACCTACCGCGCGCAGTTCGGACTGCCGCCCTGCACGGTGAGCAACGGCTGCTTCCGCAAGATCAATCAGAACGGCCAGCAAAGCAATTATCCGCGGCAAGACACGGGCTGGGCGCAGGAGAGCGCGCTCGATCTCGACATGGCGAGCGCCATGTGCCCGAACTGCAGAGTCTATCTGGTCGAAGCCAACTCCGCGTCGCTCTACGATCTGGCGACGGCGGAGAACAGGGCGGCTTGGCTCGGCGCACACGTCATCAGCAACAGCTACGGCGGCGACGAGTCGGGGACGCAGAGCTATGAGAGCGCCTACAACCACTCGGGCGTAGCGATTACCGCCAGCTCCGGCGACAGCGGCTATGCGGGGGGCGTGGAGTTCCCCGCCTCTTCGCCGCATGTGACGGCGACCGGCGGTACCAGCCTGTATCGCGCCAGCAATGCACGCGGCTGGTCCGAGACCGTGTGGTCCGGAGCCGGCTCCGGCTGCTCGAGCGTCTACTACAAGCCGACCTGGCAGAAGGATCAGTTGTGCGGCATGCGCATGGTCGCCGACGTCTCGGCGGTGGCCGATCCCTCGACCGGCGTGGCGGTCTACGGGCCCGTCACCTACTCGACGTCCGGCTGGCAGGTCTACGGCGGCACCAGCGTGGCGGCGCCGCTGATCGGCGGCATCTACGCCAACAATGGCGGCTCGGTGACTTACGGCTCCAACCCGTACGCCAACCAGACCCATCTGTTTGACGTGACGTCCGGTTCCAACGGCAGCTGCGGCGGCACCTATTTCTGCACCGGCGAGATCGGTTATGACGGGCCTTCGGGCCTGGGCACGCCCGACGGCATCGGTGCGTTCTGAGGGGACGCCCGGCCGGAGCCCTGCTCCGGCCGGGGTTTGTTAACGGTGTTCTGCTACTGCAGTTTGCGAGAGGGGCGCCTGCATCAAGGATTGCGAATTTGATCCTGCGTCGTTCGATACCGGCCTCCGGCCCGCGCCAAGCGGGCTTTTTGTATATTTTCCTCTGCTCGGTCGGATTGCTCGTCGTCGCCCGCGATGCGGCGGCCCAGACCCAGCCGCCGCCCGTGCCTGCGGTGCTCAACAACGTGTCGCTCAGTGAAGACAAGAGCGAGATTCGCCTGACCTTTTCACCGGTGGCGCCGAAATTCTCGATCGTCAAGAACGACGCGGACTCGACGGCCGTCGGCTTTGCGATGTCGTCGCGTTCGCCCAGCGCCCTGGTGCCCACCAAGCTGGGCACGGTGCTGCGCTCGCTGACCTTCGAGCAGCAGGGCAGCGTGCTGATCCTGCGGATTCACACGGCCGCGGCGGAGAAGATCGCTGCCGCCCCGGCGGGTCCCGCCACCATTGCCATCAAGATCGGCACCGGAAGCGACAAGCCCGCCGACAAGGTGGCGGAGCGCGCCGCATCTCTGCCGGCGGCGCCGTCGCCGAAAGCCGAGGGCGACGATTTCGTCGTCGTGCCGCTCAAATACGCGGACGTCAGCGAAGTGGTGGGTCTTCTCACCAACGGCGCGACCATCAAGTCGAACGACAATTTCACGCCCAATGAGCCCGACTTCGGCTCGGCCGGCATGGGAGGCACGCAGACCTACGCGCCGCAGCCGCCTCCGACGCCCGAGACGCAGGGTGAGCCGCTGGGACAATCGGTCGACGACACGATCGCCGTCGACCGCCGTCTCAACGCCATCATCCTGAAAGGCTCGCCCGAGCAGATCGCGCGCATGAAGGCCAAGATCGCCGAGATCGACGTGCCGGTGAAGAGCGTCCTGCTCGAGACAGTGTTCGTCGAGCTGACGAACAATGCCGCCAAGGCGGTGGGCCTCGACTTCAACAATGCATCGGGGCAGATCGGTGTCGCCACGCTGCAGACCGGACAGTTCATTCCTTCTGGTCTGCCGACCGACAAGCCGCTGAGCAGCGCCGCGCTGCAGGCCGCGATCTATGCCGAGGTCGTCAAGGGCAACGGCCGCATCGTCTCCAAGCCGCGCATCGCCGCGCAGAGCGGCTCGACCGCCAAGATCATCACGGGCGACGCCCTGCCGATCCTGACCTCGATCGCGCTGTCTGGCGTCAACGGCGTCTCGCAGCAGGTGCAATACGTCAATGTCGGCGTCACGCTGCAGATCGCGCCGCGCGTCAGCGACGACGGCTTCGTCACCTCGCACGTCTTCTGCGTCGTCTCGAGCGTCACCGGCTATTCGCAGGGCTACCCGACGATCAGCCAGCGCAAGGCGGAAACCTCGGTCACGGTCCACGACGGCGAGCCGTTCGTTATCGGTGGACTGACGCAGGAAAACGACATGGCGAACGACAACAAGGTACCCGTGCTCGGCGATGTGCCGTTGCTCGGCAGGCTGTTCACGACGCACAGGAGCACGGATTCGAAAACCGAGCTCTACATCGTCGTCACGCCGCACGTCGTGCACGGCGGCGTGCCGGCGCCGGAAGTTCCCGGCGCTGCGCCGCCGCCGGCAGCGGGGAACTGAGCGCCGCGTCCGGTTCACGCTGACGGCAACGGCGTCATCCTGAGCGCAGCGTGCATTTTTCGAAATCGTGATCCGTCTGACACGGCGCTGTGATGTGGCGCTGACATCTAGCGTGCGCAAACTTCGGGATGGAGCCCTCTGATGTCGCGCATAAGCCGCCTTGCTCTCGCCACGCTCGCCGTCTTTGTCGTCGCCACGCCAATGCGGGCCGCAGACTGGAATCGCCAGGAAGTGACGGTTTCGTACGCGGATCTGGATCTGTCGCATCCAGCCGGCGCCGCCGCGCTGCTCGAACGCCTGCAAGCCGCCTCGCAGGCCGTCTGCGGCGGCATGCCCAACATCCGTGATCTTGCCGCCATGGCCCGGTTCAAGGCCTGCCGCAGGCAGGCGATGGACCGCGCCGTGGCTTCGGTCCCTGCTCCGCTCGTGGCCGAGATTTATGGCCGGCCGGTGCACGAAGCCGGCGAGTCGCCGCGCAACCTCGCCGACAGCAACTAGCGGAGTGGGCGCGGGCGCCTGAAGGCGCCCGCCGTTATCCGGCGCCCAGCGCCACGGCGATATGGTAGGTCGCGAAGGCCGCGACATAGGCCAGCGTCAGCATGTAGCCGAAGGTGACGGCCATCCATTTCCAGCTGCCGGTCTCGCGGCGGATGACGGCCAGCGTCGAGGCGCATTGCGGCGCGAAGATATACCAGACGAGCAGCGCCAGCGCCGTGGCGACGCTCCATTGATGGGCCAGGGTCTGGCCGATCTGGTGTGCCGCTTCTTCGCCGCCCTCGATGGAATAGACCGTGCCGAGCGCCGCCACCGCCACTTCGCGCGCCGCCATTCCCGGCACCAGCGCCACGTCGATGTGCCAGTTGAAGCCTACCGGCGCCAGCGCCGGTGCGATGAACTTGCCGATCTTCGCGGCCAGGCTGTAGTTGATGGCGGGGTCCGTGGCGCCGGCGGGCGGCCGCGGGAACGACGCCAGGAACCAGATCAGCACCATCATCGAGAAGATCGTGGTGCCGGCGCGCTTGAGGAACGCTTTGGCGCGCGTCAACAGGCCCAGGAGAACGCTCTTGCTGCGCGGCAGCTTGTAGTCGGGCAGTTCCAGCATGAAGGGCGGGCTCGGCTCGTCGCGCCAGAACAGCTGCTTGGCCACGAACGAGACGGTGAGCGCGCTGACGATGCCGGCGGCATAGAGCCCGAACATCACCAGTCCCTGCTCGTTTAGCAGTCCCCACACCCGCGTCGACGGGATGAAGGCCGATATGATGAGCGTATAGACCGGAATGCGCGCCGAGCAGGTCATTAGGGGCGCCACCAGGATCGTGGTCAGCCGGTCGCGCTTGTTGTCGATCACCCGCGTCGACATGATGCCGGGAATGGCGCAGGCGAAGCTCGACAAGAGCGGGATGAAGGCGCGCCCGTGCAGTCCCGCCCCGCCCATGATCTTGTCCATCAGGAACGCCGCGCGCGCCATGTAGCCCAGATCCTCCAGCAGGAGGATGAAGAGGAACAGGATCAGGATCTGCGGCAGGAACACGATCACGCTGCCCACGCCCGCAATAACGCCGTGCTCGATGAAGCTTTGCAGGAGGCCCGAGGGCAGGGTGTCATGGGCTGCCTGGCCCAGGGCGTCGAAGGCCGACTGGATCAGCTGCATCGGCGGCTGGGCCCAGGTGAACACGGCCTGGAACATCACGAACAGCAGGACCAGCAGCACCGCGAGGCCCGCCACGGGGTGGAGCAGCACGGCGTCGAGGCGCGTGGTCAGCGTGTCGGGTGCCGCCGGCAGCTTGACCGCCGAGGCGATGATGGCGTCGGCTTCGCGCTGGGCGGCGCGCAATTCGGAGGTCGAAGGTGACGTCCAGGTCGCCAGCGTCTGGCCATGGCCTGCAAAGGCGAAGGTCTGTAGCTTGTGCATCAGGCCGTCGATGCCGCCCTTGCGGACTGCCACCGCCGTCACCACCGGTATGCCAAGCGCCGCCGACAGCTTGTCGACATCGATTTCGATGCCGCGCCGGCTGGCGATGTCCATCATGTTGAGGACAAGTATCAGCGGCCGTCCCACACGCTTCAGCTCCAGCACCAGGCGAAGGGCCAAACGCAGATTGGTGGCGTCGGCAACGCACACCAGGAAGTCCGGCGTCGTCTCGCTCGCCAGATTCCCCAGCACCACGTCGCGCGTGATCTCCTCGTCGGGGCTGCGCGCCCGCAGCGAATAGGTTCCGGGCAAATCGACGATCCTGATGCATTGGCCCGTCGGCATGTGCACCACGCCGGCTTTGCGCTCGACGGTGACGCCGGGATAGTTGGCGACCTTCTGACGGCTGCCGGTCAGCGCGTTGAAGAGCGCCGTCTTGCCGCTGTTGGGTGTTCCGACCAGGGCTGCGTGGCATGCACCTGCGTCGGTCATGATGGTCATGATAACGTTCCGGTCAGATCACCAGGATCGACATAGCCTCGCGTCGGCGCAGTGCGACGGTGCTGTTGTCCACTCGCACAGCGATGGGATCGTGGCCAATGATGCCCTCGTGCAGAATCTCGACCGCCGCCCCTTCGACGAAGCCGAGTTCAATCAGACGACGCTCGAGTTCCTCGGGAGCCAGGCCCGAGCTGCCACCCGCCGCATCGATGGAGTCGATGCGCCCGCGGAAGCCGGCTTCGGCACCGCCAAGGGGCTTTCTCACGCGCCCTGCCACTGGTGGGCTTTCTCGGAACATGGGCCGGCCATCCCTACGTAATTGCGACCTATTCTCATTATCATCTACCAGGGATTTCGCCGTGGGTCAATGACCAACCTTGACGCACCAGTCATGAAATTTCTCGCACGCCGCAAAATGCCTTATTTTTCTTATGGATTTTATAAGGCGCGTCCATGGCGAGAATCGTAGCGGTCGCTTTTGTCGCGTTTCCCAGGGGTCCTTGCCACTTCTGTCGACAGGGTTGGCGCTCGCCGATCAACCTTCCTCCCATGACAGAAGAGTCAGTAAAGCGCCGAGTCGGGGTTTCCTGTGTTCAGACATGGGGTGCCCCCGAGGTCGGGACCGCTGCACCGCAACCAGATAATGCGCCGCACTCGTCATGCGCGGCACCCCGACGCATCCGGCGCGTGCCGGAGGCGTCACCAGCGCGCCCGGTGAGGGCCGCGGCACACGCGGCCCGCCGGTGTCGTGGAATTCTTGCCGCCACGGTAGTGGACGTTCGGAATGGGCCCTATCGTGCGGTGCCCGCCCCGGGAACTTGCCATGTCGGCCATTGAGAGCACGCTGGAAACCTTCAACATCGAGACCGGCACACGCCGCGTCATTCATCGCGCCCGCGGCCACTTCGAAGCGCCCAACTGGTGCCGCGAGGAGGAGTGCTTCCTCGTCAACAGCGGCGGCCTGCTTTATCGCGTCAGGGCCGGAGGCCAGCCTGAGCGCGTCGATACCGGCGGCCTCGTGCGTCTCAACAACGATCACGGCCTGTCGCCTGATGGCCGATGGGTTGCCGTGAGCGATCAATCGGAACCCGACGGACTGTCTCGCATCTGGATGCTGCCTGCGAACGGCGGTGCCGCCAGGCTCATCACGCGGGAAGGTCCGTCCTATTGGCACGGCTGGTCACCCGACGGCAGAACCATCGCGTATGTCGCCGGCCGCGGCGGGGCGTTCCTCAACATCTATGCGGCGCCGGTCGAAGGCGGCCAGGAACGCCGTCTGACCGACACGTCCGCGCTCGACGACGGTCCAGATTATTCGCCCGACGGCCGACACATCTATTTCAACTCCGCACGCAGCGGGAACATGAAGATCTGGCGCATCGAGGCCAACGGCGCGCGCCCCGAGCAGCTGACCTTCGAAACCGACACCCGCGACTGGTTTCCCCATCCGTCGCCCGACGGAAAATGGATCGTGTTCCTGTCCTTCGGCCCGGACGTCGCGGTCCCCGACCATCCGCCCAACAAGACGGTGAGCCTGCGCATCATGCCCGCGACAGGCGGCAGCCCGCGCGCGCTCACGACGCTGTTCGGCGGCCAAGGCACCATCAACGTTCCTTCCTGGGCGCCGGACTGCCGCCGTTTCGCTTTTGTGAGCTATCGCCTCCTCTGACCTCGACAAGCAGGACGAGCGTTCCTATCTGCTGCAGGTAAGGTTACAGTTCGTCCTGCGCAGGAGGGTCGATGCTTCCAGCCCTTTTCGTATCCCATGGCGCCCCCACGCTGCCGTTCGATGATGTGCCGGCGCGGGAATTCCTGCGGCGTGTCGATTCCGGATTCGAACCTCCACTGGCCATCCTGACCGTCTCCGCCCATTGGGAAACCGACGTGCCGTCGGTCAACGCGGTGGTCCGCAACGAGACCATCCACGATTTCCAGGGCTTTCCCCCGCCGCTCTATCGGTTGCACTATCCCGCCCCCGGCGCTCCGGAACTCGCTGGCCGGATCGCCTCGCTCCTGAAGGAGAAGGGCGTCAACGTTTGCATCGACCGGAACCGCGGCCTCGATCATGGTGCCTGGGTGCCGTTGATGCTCGCCTATCCTGCCGCCACCATTCCCGTGCTGCAGCTCTCGGTCCAGCCGCGGGCCGATGCGGCGCACCACATCGCGCTCGGCCAGGCGCTCGCGCCTCTGCGCGATGAGGGTGTGCTGATCCTCGGCAGCGGCAGTTTCGTGCACAATCTTCAGGCGCTGGAATGGCGGGGCGGGCGGGAGCCGGAATGGTCGCGGAACTTTGCCGCATGGATGCATGAGGCGCTGGTCGAAGGGCGCGACCGCGATCTGGAGAACTGGCGGGCGCGAGCGCCGGACGCCGCCAAGGCGCACCCGACCGACGAACATCTGTTGCCGCTCTTCGTGGCCTATGGCGCGGGCGGTCCGCCGGCGGTGCGTCTGCATGACAGCGTCATGTTCGGTACATTGCGCATGGATGCCTACCGCTTCGGCTGAATCCGTTTTCCTGCATTGATCGGTTTGTCCGTGATGACCGCTGATGCGATCATCAGGGCCCGGTGATTCGGCGCCGTCACGGATGTTGCCCGGCGCCAGCGATCGCAACACTGGCCTGCGGATTGCCCCGGAACCGGGGCTCAAACGGTGACTTAAGTGGCCATGGGGATGCTTGCTGAGTTTTGGGCCTTCGTCAAAGCGGCACTGGCCGCCTTCTTCCATGACGGAGCGCTCAGCCGCGGAGCCGCGATCTCCTTCTATGCCATGACGGCGACGCCGCCGATTCTTTACATTTGTGCCTGGCTGGCGGGGCTGGTGCTCGGTCACCATGCGGCATCGAGCGGCCTCATCCAGGAGGTCGGGCGCATCGTCGGTGCTGACACCGCGAAGATGCTGCAGACCGCCATTCACAGTTCGGGCCCGCGAGGCACGGGCTTTTGGGCCGGCGCAGTCGGCACCGCGATCCTGGTCTTTACCGCCGGCGGGGTGTTCATTGAAGTGCAGGATGCCCTCAACGCCATCTGGCACGCGGCGCCGCCGCGCATGACCTTGTGGCGCTTTCTGCGGTCATGGATCGAGAGCCTGGCGATGGTGCTGGGCCTTGGCGTGCTGCTGGCGATGTCGCTGATGGTCAACGCCTTGATCAGTGGGCTCGGCGAACATGCCGAACACTTCCTCGGCGTCGGAAGCTGGGCGGCCAGGACCGTGAACTTTGGCGTCTCCGCGACGTTCATTACCGTACTGTTCGCCGCCATCTACATGGTGCTGCCCAACCGCGACCTGCGGTGGCGCGACGTGCTGGTCGGCGCCGTGGTGACGACCGTGCTTATCGAGATCGGTGAGTTCCTCATCGGCCTCTATCTCGCCACCAGCTCGATCAGCCAGCGCTACGGCACGGCAGGCGGCACGATCGCGGTACTGATGTGGATCTACTATTCGGTGCAGGTCTTTCTTCTCGGTGCCGAGTTCACCAAGGTCTGGTCGATGCGCCATGCGGGCTTGCCGGCACAGGGTCCGCCGTAGTTATTGTCGCGGTTCGGCAAGGGAGTGGCGGACATGGCAGGGCGTCTCGAAGGCAGGGTGGCGATCGTCACGGGAGCGAGCGCCGGCATCGGCCGGGCCACGGCGCAGCTGTTCGCACGCGAGGGCGCGCGGCTGGGGCTCTCGGCGCGCCGTGTGGAACGGCTGGAGCAGGTGGCCGCCGAGGCCAGGGCTGCCGGCAGCGATGCCGTCGTCGCGGCGGGGGACGCGCGCGCCGAGGAGACCGCGATGAGGACGGTCGCCGCGACTCTGGGGAAATTCGGCCGCATCGATATCCTGATCGCCAATGCCGGCATGGGCGTCTACAAGAAGTTCGTCGACACCTCGCTCGCCGAATACGAGGCGATGATGGATTCGAATGTCCGCTCCTCCTGGTTGATCGCGCGCCACACGGTGCCGGTGATGCTTGCGCAGAAGGAGGGCACGGTGCTGTTCGTGTCGTCGGTGGCGGGCATGCACGGCTATGCGAACGAGGCGACCTATTGCGCCTCCAAGTTCGCTCAGATGGGCCTTGCCGAGGCCCTTGATGCCGAGCTGCGCCTGCACAACATCAAGGTCGGCACCATCAATCCCGGCGGGGTCAAGACGGAGTTCGCCATCGGCCAGGGCCGCACGGAAGACGGCGTGGCGCGGTCTGGCATGATGGAACCCGAAGACGTGGCGCAGGCGATCCTCTTCGCCTGCATCCAGCCGGCGGGGACGCGCCAGCTTGGCCTCGTCATGCGACCGATGTGCGAAGCCTGAGGCGCGCTCGTCAGACGCCGCGCAACAGCGCCGGGCGCTTCTCCGACAGCTTGAGCACCAGTTCGCCGAACAGGCTGTTGGCCCAGGCGAACCAGGGCCGGGTGTATTTCGAGGCGTCGTCCTTGTCGAAGGCCTCGTGCATGAAGCCCGTGCCGTCATCGGTTCTGGCCAACATGCGCAGGCAGCCGAGGATTTCCGAATCGTCGTTGCTGGTCAGGGCGCGCATGATGAGCCCCATAGGCCAGATGCGCCCGGCCGGGCTGTGCGGGCTGCCCAGGCCTTCGGCCGCCGAACCCTGGAAGAACCACGGGTTGTCTTGGCTCAGCACCAGCGCGCGGGTGGCGCGGTAGACGGGGTCGCCCGCCGCGCAGCAGCCCAGATAGGGCAGCGACAAGAGGTTCGGCACATTGGCGTCGTCGATGCACAAGCGGTTGCCGTAGCCGTCGACCTCGTAGGCGTAGACCGCACCGTGACGCGGGTGGTCGACCACGGCGTATCGGCGCAAGGCGGTTTCGACTTCGTCCGCCAACGCACGGCATTGGGCGACGAAGCGCTGATCGCTGAACAGGACCGCATGCATCTCGGCCAGCTGGCGCAGGGAGGCCACGGCGAAGAAGTTCGAGGCCACCAGGAAGGGGAAGATGGCGGCATCGTCCGAGGGGCGGAAGATCGACACGATCAGGCCGACCGGACGAATGGGGTTTCCCAGGCCTTGTCGCGGCACTGAATCGGGATTCCACCCCGTGACGCGTTCGAAGCTGTAGGGGCCGTCACCGCTCTTGCGTTGCTGCGCGCGCAGCGTGTCGAGGATCAGATGCGAGGCTTGCCGCCAGGCCGCATCGAAACAGGACGCATCCTTCGTCCGCCGCCAATAGCCGTGAGCCAGGCGGACCGTGTAGCACAGCGAATCTAGTTCCCATTTGCGCTCGTGGATTTCGGGCTTCATCACTGTCTGGTCGCCGGCGAAAGGCGAGCCGGTCGGGTCCTTGTTGAAGGCGTTGGCATAGGGATCGATCAGGATGCATTTGGTTTGGCGGTTGATGACTCCGGCCAGGAGCTGGCGCAGCATCGCGTCCTTCGTCGCCAGCGTCAGATAGGGCCAGACCTGCGCACTCGAATCGCGCAACCACATGGCCGCGATGTCGCCGGTGATCACGAATGTGTCCGGACGGCCGTCGAGCAGTCCGAAGTCGACGGTCGAATCCAGTGTGTTGGGAAAGCACTTCTCGAACATTTCGCCGAGCCGCCCGCGGGGGCCGGTCAAGGCGCGTATGCGGGCGATGGTTTCTTCCACGGCCCTGCTGGTGAAGCGCGGTTCGGCGGGACGCCGGGTGAGCGGCGGCATCGGCGCCGGCGCCGCGGTCGCCGCTTGCGCGGGGCGTGAGGGCATCGCGGCGGCGAGCGCGCCGGCCAGGATGGCGCGGCGCAGGGGGTCTGTCTTCGCGCGAGAGGTTTCCTGGATCATCACTGCCCCCGGATGCGGCAAGTCTACGCCGGAACAGGCGCCGCAGCGATCCTTCGCCGGCTCAAGGCCGCACGCAAGTGCCGCTCGTATCCGGCCCGAATTTCACGTCCGGGCGCGATTCTCCCGCCGCGCGCGGGAAATGGACATCGATCATGGTCAGGCCGCTGACGTGCCGCGTCCACAAGCCGTAGGCCGGCATCACGTTGGCCCGGCCGAACATAGGCGGATCGGGATAGTCCGCGCGCTTTTCCGGAATGGCCGCATCGTCGAGGACCGGCAAGTCGGCGGCCGCCATGGGAAGCGTCACGTCGCGCAGCAGCACGTCGCGGATCTGCGCCCCTTGGACACCGGTGAAATAGGAGCCGCGCATGCCGTTGTCGGCGCCGGTGATGTGAGCAAAGACGATCTGGCGGATGACGCCGGGGGCGGGGCGCGGCTGTTCCGGCCGCACGCGGCCGCGATCGCCGAGGCGCAGGAACAGCGGGCTTTCGCTGCGCACGATGCGGGCGTTGCGCACCACCAGCCGTTCGACGATGCCGCCGTCGACGCTCTCCCACGAGACGCCGCCGTCGGCCTTGCGCATGTTCAGGACGCGCGTGCCGGGTGCCGGCCCGCCGAGTTCGACGTTGCGCACCAGCACGTTGCGGAAATCGCCCTGGCTGTCGGTGCCGAACTTCAGCGCGTTGCAGCTGGAATAGATGCGGCAGTTCTCGACCAGCACCCGCTCCATCGGGCGCTCGCTGGCGCCTTTGAAGCACAAGCCGTCGTCCTCCGAGCTGATGTGGCAGTTGCGCACGATCACGCGGCGGCAGCCGTCGATGTCCGCGCCGTCGTTGTTGACGTTGGCCTGGTTCTCGACCTGGATGCCGTCGATCAGCATATCCTCGCAATTGAGGTAATTCTGCATCCAGCACGGCGAGTCCTTGAGGCGGATGTCGCGCAGCGTCACCTGGCGGCAATCGATGACGCGGATCAGGAACGGGCGGCCAGGCGTCGGTCCGCTGGTTTCCTCGCCCGGGAAGTTGTCGCGTGTGCCGCGGCCGTCGATCTGGCCCTTGCCGCATATGCCAATGCGCTCGCAGCCTTCCGCGAAGATCAGCGACTGGTTCATCGCCATGTTGCTGTCCATCACCGTCGGACGGCGGGCGACGTGGTCCGGGTAGTCGCGCAAGTCGGTGCTGCCGAGCAGGCGCGCGCCTTCGGCGATCTCGAGCATGACGCCGCTGCGCAGCACCAAGGTGCCGCTGACGTAATCGCCCTCGGCCAGCCGTACCGTACCGCCGCCTGCGGCCGCACAGGCTTCGATCGCCTGCTGGATCGCCGCGGTGGCGAGCGCGCCGGCGCGATGGCCGAAGTCCTCCGGCCGGAAGCGGCGCGGCGGGACGGGCCAGGCCTTCAGCGTACGATCGAGCTGCGCCGCCATGCGGTCGAGGTCGCGCTCCAGCCGGCCGGCCCAGCGCGGCGCCGCACACGCAGCCATGACCGCCTGAGGGACGGCCAGGACGGCGGTGACGGCTGTGCCGAAGAGGAGGCGACTCATACCGGCCCTCACCAAGTTGCTCCCTGACTTGAACGCGACGCCGGTGCCGCGGTTTCACGAAGCATGCCGTGGTACCCTGCCGCTCCCAATCCTCAGTACTTCGCGTTGCCGGGCGTGCGCGGGTACGGGATGGCATCGCGCACATTGGCCAGACCGGTGACGTAGGCGATGGTGCGCTCGAAGCCGAGCCCGAATCCCGCATGAGGCACCGTGCCGTAGCGGCGCAGATCGCGGTACCAGCCATAGTGTTCCTTGTCGATGCCGATCGCCGCCATGCGCGCGTCGAGCACGTCGAGGCGCTCCTCGCGCTGGCTGCCGCCGACGATCTCGCCGATGCCGGGGGCCAGCACGTCCATCGCCGCCACCGTCTTGTCGTCGTCGTTGACCCGCATGTAGAAGGCTTTGATGGCCTTCGGGTAGTTCATCACGATGACCGGCTTCTTGGCGTGCTTCTCGGTCAGATAGCGCTCGTGCTCCGACTGGAGGTCGACGCCCCATTTGACGGGGAACTCGAATTTCTCCTTGGCGCGCTCGAGCACGGCCACCGCCTCGCTATAATCCATGCGCACGAATTCCGATCCGACGATGCCTTCGAGCTTCGCCAGCAGCCCTTTTTCGACGCGCTCGTCGAAGAAGGCGAGGTCTTCGCGCCGCTCGTTGAGAAGCGCGCCGAGCGCCGACTTCAGCAGCCGCTCCGCCAGCGTGGCGTTGTCCGAAAGGTCGGCAAAGGCGACTTCCGGCTCGATCATCCAGAATTCGGCCAGATGCCGCGAGGTGTTCGAATTCTCAGCGCGGAAGGTCGGTCCGAAGGTGTAGACCTTGGTCAGCGCCAGGCAGTAGGCCTCGACGTTGAGCTGGCCGGAGACCGTGAGGAACGCCTCGCGCCCGAAGAAATCCTTCGAGAAATCGATCTTGCCTTCGGGCGTGCGCGGCAAGTTGGCAAGGTCGAGGGTCGAGACCCGGAACATCTCGCCGGCGCCTTCCGCGTCGGAGGAGGTGATGATCGGCGTGTGGATCCAGAAGAAGCCGTTGTCGTCGAAGAAGCGGTGAATCGCCTTTGCCAGGGTGTGGCGCACGCGCGTCGCCGCCCCGATGATGTTGGTGCGCGGGCGCAGATGGGCCACTTCGCGCAGGTATTCGAGCGAATGCGGCTTGGGCTGGATCGGATAGGTGTCGGGATCCTCGACCCAGCCGATGACGCGGACGGCGCCGGCCTGCATCTCGAAGGGCTGGCCCTTGGCGGGCGAGGGTACGATGACGCCCGTGGCCTCGACCGCGCAGCCGGCGGTGAGCCTGAGCACCTCGTCGGCGTAGTTCGGCAGCGTATTCGGCACCACGATCTGCACCGGGTGGAACGACGACCCGTCGGAAACCTGCAGGAACGAGATGCCCGCCTTCGAGTCGCGCCGGGTGCGCACCCAGCCCTTGACCGTGACCGAGGCATCCTTCGGCGCCTTGTCCGCCAGGATGTCGCGGACGCTCAATTCTGTCTTGCTCATGGGCCGAGGGTTACCCAGCCGCCGGGACGCTGTCCAGGGCCACGCCGAGGGGGCGCACGCCGCCGCGATCGCCCCTCTGGACGGCGGTCGCCTCGATCCTTGGATCGCTGAGGTCAGCCTTGCGAAAAACTCTCAACCTCCTGCCCGACAGGGGCGCTGGTACGGATCGGAGCGCTCTTGCTTCGCGCCGCCCGTCATCGAATCATCATCCAAAATGTTGCTGATGGCCCTACACTCGCACGGAGTCACCAAGAGGGAGTGATCGCGTGCGCTCGCTTCACCGGTTCTGCGCCATTCTCTTGTCGAGCGCCGCCTTGGCGCTGCCTGCTTCCGCGGGTCCGACGATCGACACGACCCCGGGGCCCGACGTCAGTCCCTATGTGGTGGCCGCGGCGGACGAACCGTCCCTGTCGCATGCGCAGATCGTGGAGCTTCTGCGCCGGCACATAAAATACGTGTTCGTGATCTATCAGGAGAATCGCAGCTTCGATTCGTATTTCGGCACGTTCCCCGGCGCCAATGGCCTGTTCAGCCAGCCCGAATCCGAGACGCCCGGATTCACCCAGGCGCTCATGGACATCGACGGCTCGGCAACGACGGTTCAGCCATTCCGCATCGGACCGGCCGAGTTTGCCGCCGACACGGACGACGTCGATCATTCGCACTCGATGATCGCCGAGAAGATTCACGTGCTCGACGGCGTCGCCCGCATGGACCGCTTCGCGATCGCCGAAGAGCGCAAATATTCGGGTGACCAGATTCCCACGCTGATGGCCAAGCAGTTCGGCGAGCTCACCATGGCCTACGAGGACTGCGATACGGTTCCCTTCCTCTGGCGCTACGCCGACCGCTTTACGCTGGCGGACAACATGTTCCAGGAAATCAGCGGCCCGTCGACGCCCGGCAATCTCGACATCATCGCTGCGCAGACCGGTGTCACGCAGTGGGTCGAGCATCCCGAGCAGGGTTATTCCGGCAACGGCGATTCCGGCCCCGGCGAGCCCGTTGTCAACGACGCCGATCCGTTCTGGGGGTCGCCGTACGACAGGCGCAAGAAGGTTCCGGTCAATCCCAATGATTTCAACAAGTACTTTCACTATCCCGTCCAGTACAACCAGACCTACGCCTCGCTGCCGCTGACGCTGGCGCGCGGAGGGCTGGGATCGGTGGTGAAGAAAGACGAACTGCCGGACGATGATCTGGCCGACATACGCAACGACATCGCCGCGGTGACCGCCGCGGGACACGCGCCCGTCGCCTGGCGCTGGTACGAGGAAGGCTTCGACCGCGAACCGGCGAGCGGGGAATGCGATGGCACCGACGCCGGCGGGCTGCACGCCTCCTACATCACGCATCACAACGGGCCCCAGTATTTCGGCTATGTCTCGAACAATCCTGAGATGCGCAACAAGTTGCGCGGACTCGACGACTTCTTCCGCGAAATCGGCAAAGGCTCGCTGCCAGCAGCGGGCGGCGTCTTCTACGTCAAGGGCGGCTGCCGCAACATCGCGGACCTGCAACCCGCCAACCCCAAAGCGCGGGGAATCGTCCTGGGCGACGATGATCATCCAGGCTATTCGGATTCCATGATCTCGGAAGCGATGGTGGCGCGGGCGGTGAATGCGATCGCCGCCAGCCGCTATTGGAGCCAGAGCGCGATCATCATCACCTGGGACGATTCGGAAGGCGATTACGACCATGTGCCGCCGACGATTCGCGTCCATCAGCCCAACCTCTCGGGAGCCAAGGACGTGGTGCCGATCTCCGACGGTCCGCGCGTGCCGTTGATCCTGATCTCGCCTTATGCGCGCGCCCATTACATCGACCACGATCACGGCAGTCACGCGTCCGTTGTGAAGTTTGTCGATGCAGTGATGGGCCTCATTCCGCTTGCCCAGCTTCCCGACGAGCTCGCCGCTCGCCGGCGCGGTGAGAAGGAGTACGGCCAGACGGACCTCGGCCCGCAGGACGCGCTGACGCCGGGCATCGACGATCTCGCCGGTGCGTTCGACCCGGCGCGGCTTTCGGGCAAGCTCCCGCCGCTGCCCGCGAGCTATGCGATCATCCCGCCCGAGCTGGTACAAACGCAGCCAGCGGCACTGTCGGGGCACTATGGCTGCAAGCAGATCGGGATCGTGCCGACCGACCGGCAGCTCGGCATCGCCAATCACATCCCGGCCGATTTCAATCCGCGGCCGAAGACCGAGCCGACGCCCAACTGAAGCTGCCGGCCTCCCGCGTGGGTTCGATCGGACGCGCCGCCGCGGCGCAATTCCGGCATTTTTCCCTCCGCTTTCCCGTGCTAGTTTAATTCCGGGGACAGGGGGGATCATGCGCAAGAGCACCATCGCCATCATCGTCATGCTGGGCATCCCGGTCGTGACCATGACTTGGTTCATGCTGACGGGCGCCACCATCGCCTTGGTACGCAACGAGGGCACCCAGGACACCACCGTGTCGATGACCATCGACGACCACGGCACGATCGAACGCACGCCGGAAAAGCCGATCGCCGCGGGCGGCGCGGCCTTCATCGTCTTCTTTCCGAGAACGACGGGTGACCTCTCTGTGACGTGCTGGACGGACAGAGGATGGAAAGGCTTCGCCGTGGGCAGCGACGGTCCCGACAAGTTCATCGCTTCGGAGATCGCCATCGCTTCCTGCGACCGGCTCATCGGCCACGCGGGGATTGCGCTCTAGCCGGCCGCACGCCCTCTCCGAAGAGGGAGAGGGCATGCGCTCCGGAGGAACGGATCAACCGCCGCCGGGAGGCGGATTCTGGTTTGGCGGCACCGGGGCTGGCGGATTGTTCGGCGGCGCCGGGCAGTTCTGCAGGTTTCGCTCCAGCGAGGCATGGCGATGCCGATGGTGGTGTCGCACACGGTGACGCATCGTCTCGTGGCGTTCAGCCATCGCCTGATCCAGCCTGGAATCCACGCGCCTGGCGATCGATTCCGCCTCCTGGGCCTCCTTCATGGCGTCGTCGGCCGAGGCTTGTGCCTTCTGGGCGGCCGACATGGCCGCCTGGGCGTTCTGATTGGCTTGATCCGCCGAGGCCTGGGCATGTTCGACGGACTCCCGCGTCGCGCAGCCGCCGAGCAGGAGACCGATGCCGACAATCGCAATCAGGGGATTTCTGACGAGGTGCATGTTCCCTCCGGGTCTTGTTAATCCGTATACGTCGCAACCAGCCCGCAGACGTGGAACGATGGCACGGGCCGCGGAGCCATCGGTGTGACAAGGCTGGGGCGGAAATAGGCTGAATGTCGGCAGCGCTGCGGAGAGACGGATTTGACAACGGAACCGCGGGGCGACTTCTTCCCGCGCCGATGGCCGATCAATTGCGGTTGGGATGGTGCGCAAGTTCTTGGCGTCGGTAGCCTGGCTACAATGCAAGGGGGCCGCGCACCGTCCGGACCCGTGGCGGTGTGGCCCCACATTCGATAATATGCACTTCCCGTCGTGGATTTTTCCGATGCTCGCGCTGCGTCCCAACTGCGAATGCTGCGACAACGATCTGCCGCCCGATGCACCGGCGTTGATCTGCAGCTTCGAGTGCACCTTCTGTCCTGCCTGCGCCGCCAAGCTCGGCGGCGTCTGTCCCAATTGCGGCGGCAATCTCGTGGCGCGCCCGATCCGTCCGGCAGCCCGGCTCGCCGCCCATCCGCCGTCCACGGAGCGCATCTTCAAGCCTGCGGGCTGTGCGGCGGCGATTACAGTTAGATCGAAAATCCACGAGTGCGGCGGACTTTAGCTCATTTCGTAGAATGTCTCTAAATCGCGATCAAATGGGCTTGCGCTGTGCGCATGGGCGCCATTCCGCCGCCACACGGAGTGTGTACCTATGTCGGTCAGGTGATCTCGCGTGGGGGATGAAATGTTGCACACTCCGGCTTCCGCCGTGCTGGTGGTGGCCGCCGCTCTGGTGGCGACGGCATTTCTCCTGATCTTCGGCCGCCTGTTCTTCCGCTATGTGTTGGGGCCGATCCGCCGGGCCTTCGCCGTCATCGGGCGGCGCGTCCTCGCGCCCATCTATCGCGTTACGCTGCGCCCGCTGGTTCGCGCCATCCGCCGCATCTTCAAGCTCGCCGCCAAGCCCGCCAAGCACGGCGCGCCGTCCGGCGCCGGCGCTGCGCCTTACAAGGCGCTCGTCAATCTGCTCGAGGACAACTCGCTCGCCATGAAGGCGCTGGGCGAGGTTCCTGAATCGGTCAAGAGTCTCATCGATTCGCGAGGCCTGTTGTTCGGCAAGACCAACGCCAACCGCGTGATCGCGGGCTTCCACGAGACGCTGACCATCGAAGACGCCAAGGCGAACATCGAGCTGGCGCGGCGCTATTACGAGAAGTCGGTCGACGAACAGCTGGTCAGCCCCACCTTCCTCTACGAGGATGTCGAGGAGGCGACCATCATCGAGATCCTGCGCGACGCCGACATGAGCTTCTTCTACGTGCTGCGGCTCATCCGGCGCAACGTGGCGCGCAATGTGCTCAAGTCGCTGGCGCTGATGATGATCATCGTCGCCCTGTTCCCCTTCGCGCTCAATTCCTTCGTGGTGCGCGCTGATTTCCTGCACACTATGACCACGGTCAATATCGCGATCTATGCGGCGATCTGTCTGGCGGCGCTGGGCTTCGCCTTTATCGTACGCCAGTACCACGGCATGGCGGCGACCTATAACGGGCTGCAGCTCAACCAGTTCGTCGGCACCTACTTCCGCTGGCTGCAGAACCAGTACAAGTCGGCGGCGACGGCGTTCTCCAACATCCTTTCAGACCGCACCACGCGCCTCGACACCGTCGAAGCCAACGCCAGCACCTGGTTCATCAACCTGCACTGGATTTCGGCGCGGCAGTATTTCCTCGACCTCTACGTGCGCAACATCATGTTCCAGATCCGCCGCGACTGGCTGTGGGTGCAGCTCGGCATTCCCCTGTTGCTGTTCGTCATCGTGGTGCCCCTGTCCTGGGTGGTTCTGGAATCCTATTCGCCCTCGCTGCAGGCCACGTTGAGCCAGCATCTGGGTACCGACGTCTCTTCGGCCGCCTTCACCGCGAGCTGGAGCGCCTGGACCTTGTGGCCGTCGATGGCGCTATTCGTGATCGGCATGGCGTTCTCGCTGAAGGGTGGGCTTGACCGGCTGTGGGACGAAGTGGCGGTGCATTCCTGGCCGAGCTTCCACGCCATGGATATCAAGGACGCCATCGAGCGCAACATCGGCCCCATCGTGCGCGAGGTGGTCGACAAGCGTCGCAATCCCTACGGCACCTCGATGCCGCCGCCGGGGCAGGGCGGAAGTTGATGGCGCGCGGCCGCCGGCGCGTGTCGTTCCTGCTGCTGACCTGGGCCGCGCTCGCTGTGTCCTGGATCGGGTATTGGCTGTCGAACACCTGGTTTCTCGCCTTGGTGTCGCTGTTCTTCCTCGATCGTCTGCAGAAAGTGTGCGAGGCATGCCGCTCGCACGCGGCGGGGTTCGGCCTCATGTGGTTCGGGATGCTGGCGATCCTGTCGCTGCCGCCGATTCTGCTGCTGTTGGCCGGTCTGGCGGCCAAGAGGAACCTCAGCCACCAGCTGGCTTCATGAATTATTTTTCAGCTTGGGCAACGCGGCGGGATTTTCCGCGTTCTTGCCCGATCCGCGACACAAAGCGGCGTTACGCGCGGCGGCGTTGGCGCCATCTTCGGGCGCCGGAGGGTGATGACGTTGCAGGAACCTTTGCCACGCCGCGACGAGCGCATTGATTTCCTGCGCGGCTTCGCGCTGCTCACCATCTTCGTCGACCACGTGCCGAAGAACCTCTTCGAGCCCTTCACCCTGCACGCCTATGGCTTCAGTGACGCTGCCGAGCTCTTCTTCTTCCTCTCGGGCCTGGTGGCGGCGATGGTCTACGGCCGCACCATGGAAAGGCAGGGTTTCGTCGCGGCGGCCAGGCGGGTGTGGCGGCGCGCCGGCGTCGTCTATGGAGCGCAGCTCGGCCTCCTGGCCGTGGTTCTGGCGCTGGTCTGGGTCTGCCTCGCGGCGACGGGCAACGACGTCTTCCGCTGGATGTTCCGCGTGGAATGGATATACGAAGATCCGCTCACCTATGCGATGCCGGTGCTGACACTGCATTACCAGCCGGGCTATCTCGACATCCTGCCGAGCTATGTGCTGCTTCTCGCGATCTTTCCTTTGGTGCTGAAAGGCCTGCAGCGCAATGTGTGGCTGGTGCTCGTGCCGTCCTGTGCGCTGTGGCTGGCGGTGCAGGTCTTCGGCCTGACCTTGTGGACCACGCGCGGCGAGCGCTGGTTCTTCGATCCCTTCGCCTGGCAGTTCATTTTTGTGCTCGGCGCCGTGGTGGGACATCCTGCGCTCGATGGCCGGCTGGGTTTCCTCAAGTCGCCGTTGCTGTTCAAGCTTGCCGCGGTCGCCGCGGCGGCGATCGCGGTGGTGCAGATCAGCTTCGCGCTGAACGCGGTCTTGCCCCAGATTCCCAATCTGCGCCCCGACAGCCTGCCGCTGGACAAGTCCACGCTCTCGCCTCTGCGGCTCGCCGGATTCCTGGCGCTCGCTGTCGTCGCCCGCCGCTTCCTGCCGGAGAAGGGCGTGCTGCTCCGTCAATGGCCGGCACTGGCCGTGATCCGCTGCGGACGCGCTTCGCTGCAGATTTTCGCGCTCGGCGTGGTGCTGTCGAGCCTGACGGCCGTCACCTGGGTGCTCGGCGGCAACAATGCGGCGCTGCAGTCGCTGCTCTGTCTTGCCGGCCTCGGTGTCCAGTTTGCCTATGCTGCCTGGCGCGAACGCACGGTTCGCACGCCGATCCTCGCCCCGGTGCCCGTGCGCGCCGAGCCCGAGCGTCTGGACGGAGAGATCTAGCGGGGCAGCGTCCCGCCGACCGAAGCGCCTGCCATCCCCTGCAATTCCTCTCGTCCGTGGCCGGCCGCATTGCGGGCTCCGCGCCATGGTGAACGATTCCTTGACGAGACCGTTCGGGTCACCCTGTCCGAATTAGGTTTCTGAAAATCAGTCGCAATCTACATTGCCTGTCACGGAGGCGTGGCGATGTGGCGGTGGACTTGGCGCCGGGTATGCCGATGGGTGGCGGGGCGCTCGCGCGGCAACGTCGCGATCATGTTCGCCCTCATGGCGCCGATGCTGATCGGCGGCCTCGGTCTCGGAGTCGAAACGTCGCTCTGGTATGCCAAACAGCGCGACCTGCAAAACGCAGCCGACGCCGCGGCAAGCGCGGCCGCCGGAGACGCATCGTCGAATTACACGGTGGTCGCGGATGCGGTCGCCGCTTCGTACGGCTATCAGAACGGCGTGGGCGGCGTGACTGTCACGGCGTCGAACGCCGCCGCCTGCCCGGCCGGCGGCAACGCCTGCTACAGCGTCACCATCGCCTACAAGCAGCAGCTCTACCTCTTGCCCGTCGTCGGTTTCAGAGGTGACACCACGCTGCAGGGCCAGCCTGCCCAGACCTTGCAGGCAACCGCGACGGCGACGCCCAGCCAGAACATCCACGACTATTGCCTTCTGACGCTGGCCACGACCGGCACGGCGCTGCGGACCAATGGTGCGCCCAAGGCCAACCTCGCCGGTTGCGATGTGATGTCGAACGCCGACGCCACCTGCAACGGGCACAATCTCGGCGCCGATTACGGCGACGCGGCCGGCGCCGACAACGGCTGCGGCGTGGTGCAGACATCCAACGTGCCGGTCGTGTCCGATCCGTATGCCGCGCTTGCCAGCAACATCCCCGCCGATCCCTGCAGCTCGTATCCCCAAGAGCCCGCGAAGAAGAAAGACCCCCCATTGCCGGCCAGCAACCAGTGGAGCGGCAGCGTGTCCTGGTCGGGCACCAAGATCATCTGCGGCGATCTCCAGCTCACCGACGACGTCACGCTCGACGGTGGTCCCGGTTCGGTGCTGGTCATCGAAAACGGCCAGCTCGATACGGGCAACTACACGATCCAGACCGCGAGCGGCACGACCGCCACAATCATCTTTTCCGGGACCTCAGGGTCCTACACGCACGCCCCCACGGGGAGCGGCACCATCGACATCCAGGCGCCCACGTCGGGCACCTGGTCCGGCGTGGCCCTCTATCAGGATCCCAGCCTGACGAGCGGCGTCGATATTTCAGCGGCCGGCAACAGCCCGACCTGGGACATCACCGGGCTGGTCTATCTGCCTCACGCCAACGTCACGTTCAGCGGAGCCGTCAACAAGTCGAGCAACGGGGCGTCGTGCTTCGTCCTGGTCTCCTACACGCTCCTCATCAACGGAACGGCCGACATTCTGGCCCATGGCGGCTGCACGCAGGCGGGCTTGGGCATGCCGTCCAACACCCTGGGCAGCCGCGGTCAGCTGGTGAACTGAATGATGAACGCGCGCCGTATTTTGCGGAAGGACGAACGCGGCATCGCCAGCATCGAGTTCGCGCTCATCGCGAGTTTCCTGGCGTTTGCCTTCCTCAACGTCTGCGACGTCGCCGTCTATTTGTTCGACGGAATGCAGGTCAACAACGCGACGCAGATGGGTGCGCAGGCCGCCTTCGCGGCTTGTGACCTCAACCATCTACCCGCCACCACCAATTGTTCGGGGCTGAGCAGTGCCGTCACGGCGGCGGTCGGTTCCACCTCCCTAGGTTCGGCTGTCAGCGAGCGGTCGGGTTCTCCTTCGGAAGCGTATTACTGCCCGACATCCGGGGGCGCACTGCAAAACGTGGGGTCCGTGTCGTCGGCCAAGCCTGCCGATTGCTCCGCCGCCGGCGAGCCGTCCATGAAACCGGGCGATTACGTGCTCATTCAGACGACCTACACCTTCACGCCGCTGTTCCCGGGCGCCAGCGTCGGTTCCCTGTTGCCGGCCACGATCACCGACAGCGCCGAGGTGCGGTTGGGATGATGCTCGCGCGATCCCGGCACTGGCGGCATGACGATCGTGGATCGAGCGCCATCGAATTCGCGCTTGTCGCGCCGGCGTTCCTGTTGCTGGCCATCGGCGTGACCTACGCCTGCCTGTTGTTGTTCACGATCGGCAGCATGCAGTACGCGGTGGAAGACGGCGCCCGATGCGCGTCCGTCAGGACGGCGGTTTGCAGCTCCGCGCAATCGACCGTCACCTACGCGGCCAGCGTGTACAGGGGTCCCGTCAAGTCGCCGACATTCAGCTATGCCGCCGCAAGGTGCGGGCACCAGGTGACCGGATCGGTGAATTTCACGTTCTACATGGTGGTGACCACGCTGACTGTGCCGTTGTCTGCGACCGCCTGCTATCCGTGATCGGGCGGTCCCTGTCGTGAGGGCCGCTGGCCGGTCCCCGGCCGCCCATGGCCGGTGATTTGCGACCGCAGGGCCGATTGATCTCCATTGCCTGTGGCAGGCCGCGAATGCGGCACCCGCGCGCCCGGCTGGCGCATTCCACGGTCGGCTTGCTACGCTGGACAAAAAGGGGATGTCCATGTCCGCGAGAACCATTGCCGCCGTCCTGCTCGTCCTCGGCACGGCGCAGGCCTCCCCGCCGGCTCCTTTGTCGGTCGACGGCGGCCTGATCGCGGCGGCGCCTGATACCCAGGGCTTGCGCGTCTACAAGGGCTTGCCCTATGCCGCGCCGCCGGTAGGTGACCTGCGCTGGCGTCCGCCTGCACCCGTCGTGCCGTGGAGCGGCGTGCGTCCCGTCGACCGCTACGCGCCGAACTGCCTGCAGCCCAAGGCGTTCCACGACATCGATCCGTTCAATCCCTCGATGTCCGAGGATTGCCTCTATCTGAACGTCTGGACCGCCGCAAAACCGGGCGAGGCGCGGCCCGTTCTGGTGTGGATCCACGGCGGCGGCTATGCGGCCGGGTATGGCGGCGAACCGCGCCACGACGGCACCGTGCTGGCCGGGAAGGGATTGGTGGTGGTCACCATCAATTACCGGCTCGGCGTCTTCGGCTTCCTGGCGCATCCCGATTTGACGGCGGAATCGCCGCAGCATGCCAGCGGCGATTACGCGCTGATGGACATGATCGCGGCGCTGCACTGGGTCAAGCGCAACATCGCGGCGTTCGGTGGCGATCCGGCGCGCGTCACTATCGCCGGTGAATCGGCGGGCAGCGATGCCGTGAGCCGGTTGATGGCCTCGCCGGAGGCGGCCGGATTGTTCGAGCGCGCCATCGGCGAAAGCGGCGCGGCGTTCGGCACGACGCCCGACGACACGCTGGCCGAGGCCGAAGCCAAGGGTATCGCGTTCGCGCACGCCATGGACGGCGACAGCATCGCGGGGCTCCGCCGGCGCTCCTCGGCCGAGATCCTGGCGCTGGAATTGGCCGGCGACGAGCATTGGGATTTCGGGCCCGACATCGACGGCTGGATCGAGCCCGCCCCTCCGCGCCGGATCTTCGCCGAAGGAAAACAGAACGACGTGCCGATGCTGGTCGGCTGGAACGCCGACGAGGGCAGCCTGTTCGAGCCCGGCGTGTTCGGTGCGCGCAGCCTTGCCGACGTGCTGAAGGCGCGCTTCGGCGACAAGAGCGCCGCGGCGGCGCAGTTCTATCCCGCCACGCCCGAAGCGGCGGAACGCTCCCGCGAAACCTTCGCCGGCGACGAGGTGATTGCCGCGCCGACCTGGATGTGGGCGGCGGCGCAGACGCGGACGGGCCATGCGCCGGTCTATCTCTACCTTTTCGCGCAGCGCCCGCCGATCCCGCCCGACTGGTTCGGCGCCGCCTATGAAGGCAAGGATGTGGGCGCCTTTCACTCCGGCGAGATCCCCTATGTCTTCGGGCATCCCGGCATCTTCCCGTCCTGGGCGCCGACGGCGGACGACTTGGCGCTGGCCGATCTGATGTCGTCGGTCTGGGCGGCGTTTGCGGCGTCCGGCGACCCCAACGGCGACGGGCGGCCGGCGTGGCCGGCCTACGATCCGCAAGGGGCGGCGCAGCGCATGGTGTTCAAGGGCACCCGTTCCGCCGTGCAGCCGGACACGGATTTGGCGCGTCATGCGTTCTGGGAAGCCAACCCGCCGCCGCGCGCAGGACAGTGAAACACGGCCGGAGCGATGCCGAGCGAACAAGGCTGCCTATGCTGTCGCCGAATACTCGCAATCGACCACCCTATAAGGTGAATCCGTGATGCGCCGGTTCTTCCTGACAGCAATTTTGGCATTGTGCAGCGTCGTGCTGGGCCAGGCGAACGCCCATCCCGCGCTGCTGCCCGCGCCGACGTCTGTGCAATGGCGTGACGGCGAGTTCAAGATCGAGCGAACGACGATTGTGGAGGGCGCCGGTGACGCCGGACGCGTCGCCGAGTATCTGGCACACGCGCTCAAGCTGAAAACCGCAGGACTGGGGCCATCGCGCATACGGCTCCTGTTGATTCCGGGCGGGCAGTTCGGCGGACCGGAGGGCTATTCGCTGAGGGTCGCCGGCAGCGAAATCCGCATCGAGGCCGAGGATCCTCGCGGGTTGTTTTACGGCGTTCAGACCCTGCGCCAGCTGGTTTCCGAAACGGTGCCCGGACAGCGATCCGTTCCGGCCGTCGAAATTCGCGATGGGCCGCGATTCAAATGGCGGGGACTGCTCATCGATGTCAGCCGCCATTTCTTTGGGCCGCCTACTTTGTTGCGCCTGATCGATGTGATGGCGGCGTACAAACTCAATGTGCTCCATCTTCACCTCACCGATTATCAAGGCTGGAGGCTCGAAATTCCGTCCTACCCGCGGTTGACGCCAACCTCGTCGACGGGCCGCCACAAGACAAGGCAGTACTACAACGCCGGCGACATCAAGAAGATCGTCGCCTTTGCGGCCGAGCGGAACATCGTGATTGTCCCCGAGATCGAAATGCCGGGACATGCGGGAGCCGCGGCCCAGGCCTATCCCCAGTTCTTCGGCAGCGACGGCATATTCGATCCTGCAAAGCCGGAAACCTATCGTTTCATCCGCACCGTCATGGCGACGGTCAGCAAGTTGTTCCCCGGTCCGGTCATTCATTTTGGCGGTGACGAGGTGCCCGAGGAGACCTGGGACAAGATGCCCGACGTCGTCCGGTTTCGCGAAGCAAATGGACTGCAGGCCAGGGGCGCGGTCCAAGCCTGCTTTGGAAACGAGGTGGCCAAGATCATCGCCGGCGTCGGCAAGCGGCCGATGGCGTGGGACGAGCAGGCCGAGGCAGGCGTTTCCAAAGATGTGCTCATAGAGTGGTGGCGCAAGAGCAAACCCGAGGTGCGCGACGCCGCAGTCAAGGCCGGCTACGAAGTGGTGCTCTCGCCGGCCGACGAACTCTACCTCGATTATGCCCAGCGTCCCGGGGAACCGGGCGCACCGTGGGAGGGAAACGACAATGGTCCCACATCGGTCGCCAAGATAATCGCCTGGACGCCCGTTCCTGCAAATTACACGGATGCCGAGAAGGCGAAGGTCATCGGTATCGAGGCGGCCGTATGGACCGAGTTCATTCGCTCCGAGCGGTACCTGCAATACATGACCTTCCCGCGGCTCCTGGTGGTCGCCGAAAAGGCATGGGCCGAGCGCGACATCAGCGATGCCGCGGAGTTCACGGACCGTTTGCAGAAGCACATCGAGCGCCTGCGAAAACAGGGCATCAACGCGCGCCGGTCATTCGACCAGGATGCCGTGGAATTCGTCACACATTGAGAGGGTAACGGACAACGGAATTCTCCGACCGGCGCCTGCGAAAAGCCTTGGGCTTCACGACGTCCGCCGCCAGACGACAAGAGTCGTTGTACAGGGCGGTCGAACGCACGGTTCGAGCGCGGCCGCATGCGAAGGAAGCGCTAACGGGCGCGCATCAAGCCTTGCTCCATTTGCCGCTCTTGATGTCGAACTTCACTTTTCCTTCGGCCCGCATCCGCAGCAGCAAGGCATGCAAGGCTTCTGTACTTTTGCTGCTGGGGTCGAGCCGTTGCTGCAGCGCGTAGATGGCGCGCGGCTTGTCCAACACGGCCAGCACATCCTCTTCATTCGTCATGATCGATGGTCTGTTGCCTGCGTCCAAACAGGCAATAGCCGCAACGGGCGGTTCGGGCAATGGCGGGCCTTGCCGCATATGAGAACCGGAGTCCGGGGCCGGCCCCCAACGGGTACTGCCGCTCTCACGCTCGTCGCTCGCCGCGATACATACCCCAACGAACGGGTATTCCGTCGCGGTATTTGCCTGTTGCCGATAGTCGACGCGACGGGTTGTTACGCTCTACTCTCGGCGGCAACAGCGACTGGGCGCCTGACCGTTCTGCTCAATGTGCGCGATCCGCGTGCATTACGGCGGCGAGGCTTCACTGGGTTATGTCCTGGCGGACCATTACTTCTTCGGTACGCCCCGCCATTACATCGAAGTCAGCCGCTCCTTGTATCAGTTCAGCCACTGGCAAACACCCGCCGTGATGATTACGCAGCCAATCGGCATGCTCTGCGCGATGGCGCTTTGGCCGCGCTCATTCCGCGCGCGGGTGTGGCTTGAAGGCTCCTGCGCCTGCGCCGCGGGTGCATCGACCACAAAGATTTAATATTGTGGGAATCTTGTCATTTCATAGGACAATGCCCACATGCATACCGAAGTCTGTGCCGCAGGAGATCCTCGTGACGATCGGATGGAGAAGAAAGTGGGGAGGGGGAGGGGGTCCCCCCGAAAAATGGCGCACAATTATATTGCTCAAACTGCAAGCTGCGTTGGAGGAAGAGGCTTCTGACTCGGCGCCGGGCGGTCCGAGGGGCTGAAGCCGCGCCAGCCGCCGGCGGGTCTTGAAACCATCGGCGCCGCCCGGCTATCTCACCGCCCCGCCAATCCCAGAAAAGAAGTCCCCCATGGCCGGCCATTCCCACGCCAAGAACGTGATGTTCAAGAAGAGCAAGGCGAACAAGGAGCGTTCCAAGCTCTTCTCCAAGCTCGCGCGCGAAATCACCGTCGCCTCGAAGATGGGCATGCCCGACCCCGACCACAATCCGCGCCTGCGCGCGGCGGTCATCGCGGCGCGCAGCCAGTCCATGCCCAAGGACAACATCGAGCGCGCCATCAAGAAGGGGCAGGGCGGCGACGCCGAGAACTACGACGAGATCCGCTACGAGGGCTACGGTCCCGGCGGCATCGCGCTGATCGTGGAATGCCTGACCGACAACCGCACCCGCACCGCGGCCGATGTGCGCGCCGCTTTCTCGAAGTTCGGCGGGGCGCTGGGCGAGACGGGTTCGGTGGCGTTCATGTTCAGCCGCGTCGGCGTGGTGACCTATCCCTTGGCCAAGGGCTCGGCCGACGAGATGCTGGAGCTGGCGCTGGATGCGGGTGCCGACGAGGTCGACACCGACGACAGCGAGCACGAATTCCTCATTGCCCCCGACAACTTCGCGGCGGTGGCGAAGGCGCTGGAAGCCAAGCTGGGGGCGCCGGAGACATCGGGCATTTTCTTCCGACCGCAGAACACGGTGGCGGTGAAGGACGATGCGGGCGAGACGCTGGTCAAGCTGATCGAGACGCTCGACGATCTCGATGACGTGCAGCGTGTTACCGGCAACTACGAGCTCTCCGACGCCCTCCTGGCGAAGCTGGAAGAGTGACGTTTCCTCCCCCGTTTACGGGGGGCCGAGCAGGCATTTGCGAGCGAGGGGCGGGCTGGCATCCCCTGCCTCAATCCGCGAAACTCGTTTTCGCGATTCGTTCGGGCGGCTCATGCAGACCGTGCGCATTCTCGGCCTCGATCCGGGCCTCGGCCGCATGGGCTGGGGCGCCATCGACGTCGACGGCACGAGGCTGCGCCATGTCGCCCACGGTGTCATCGTGACGCGCGCGGGCGAGGGGCTGGGCCTGCGCCTGCTCAAGCTGCACGGCGCCGTGGCCGAAATCATCGCCGAATTGCAGCCCGGCGCCATCGCGGTGGAGCAGGCTTTCGTCCACAAAGATCCCTCCGCCGCCCTCAAGCTGGGCCACGCCCGCGCCGTCGCCCTGCTGGCAGCCGCGCAGGCCGGCTTGGAGATCGCCGAATACGCCCCCAACCACATCAAGAAGTCTGTCGTCGGCGTCGGTCATGCCGGCAAGGAGCAGGTCCAGGCGATGGTCCGCCGTCTCTTGCCGGCGTGCGGCGTCGAGGTGGCCGATGCCGCCGATGCGCTCGCCGCAGCCATCGCCCACGCCCATCTGGCGGGAACGCGGGCCCGGATTCTGGCGGCGCTCTCATGATCGGCAAGCTGACCGGCTTCTTGGAATCCGTCGGCGACGACCATGTGGTCATCGACGTCGGCGGGGTCGGCTATCTCGTCCACTGTCCAGCCTCCACCCTCTCCAAGCTTTCCCCCGGAGGGCAGGCCGCGCTGATGATCGATCTGCGCGTCACGGACGAGACCATCCGGCTCTACGGATTTCTCACGGTCGAGGAGCGTGAGTGGTTCCGTCTCCTGCAGACGGTCCAGAACGTCGGCGCCCGCGTGGCGCTCAATGTGTTGTCGGCGCTGACGGCGCGCGATCTGGAGCGGGCGCTGGCGCTGGGCGATAAGGCCATGGTCGCCCGCGCCCAAGGCGTTGGTCCCAAGCTGGCGACGCGTATCGTCACGGAGCTGAAGGACAAGGCGCCCACCATGATGCTCCGCGGACATGCCGGCGAGGCGGTCGCCGCGACGGCCCCGCGTGGTCCTGAAGCGGATGCCGTCGCGGCGCTCGTCAAGCTCGGCTATTCTCAGGGCATTGCAGCGGAGGCCGTCGCCCGCGCCGCGCGCGACCTGGGGGAAGGTGCCGCCGCCTTGGACAGTCTGATCCGTGAGGCCCTGCGGGCGATGGGACGGTAGATGGCAAAACCGCAAGCAACCGAGCGCGTCCTGGCACCCGAGCGCCGCGAAGACGATACGCTCGAGGCATCTCTTCGCCCCAAGTGCTTGGCGGACTTCGTCGGCCAGAAACAGGCTCGCGACAACATCTCTGTCTTCATAGCCGCGGCCAAGGCGCGTTGCGAAGCGCTGGACCACGTGTTGTTCTCGGGCCCGCCGGGCCTCGGCAAGACCACGCTCGCGCAGATCGTGGCGCGCGAGCTCGGTGTCAATTTCCGTTCGACATCGGGCCCCGTACTCGCCAAGGCCGGCGACCTGGCCGCCATCCTCACCAACCTGGAGCCGCGCGACGTACTCTTCATCGACGAAATCCACCGCCTGAATCCGGCAGTCGAGGAAATCCTCTATCCGGCCATGGAGGATTTCGAGCTGGATCTGGTGATCGGCGAGGGGCCGTCCGCGAGGTCGGTCAAGATCACGCTTGCCCCCTTCACGCTGATCGGTGCGACGACGCGATCGGGCCTCATCACGACGCCGCTGCGCGACCGCTTCGGGATTCCGGTTCGTCTCAATTTCTATTCTGCGGACGAACTTTTGGCGATCGTGGAAAGGGGTGCGCGCGTCCTGGGTTTCAACCTGACCACGGATGGGGCGCAGGAGATCGCAGGTCGGGCCCGCGGCACGCCGCGTATCGCCGGCCGGCTCCTGAAGCGCGTGCGCGACTTCGCCTCGGTTGCCGAGCAGTCCCGGGTTGATGCGGCGATCGCGGATGCGGCGCTGACCAGACTTGAAGTCGACTCGCGCGGCCTGGATGCTTTCGACCGCCGCTATCTCAAGCTCATCGCCGACTCCTTTGGCGGCGGGCCGGTGGGAATCGAGACGATTGCGGCGGCTTTGGGGGAAGCGCGCGACGCCATCGAGGAGATCGTAGAGCCCTATCTCCTCCAGCAAGGATTCGTGCAGCGCAGTCCGCGGGGACGGGTCCTGACGTCCAACGCGTTTGCGCATCTTGGACTGCCGGCACCTGCCCGCGACCCGGTGCAGGTCGGGCTGTTTGCCGACGAGGGCGGCGATGATTGACGGCCGTTTCGAGGGCAACGTCCACGTTCTACCGATCCGGGTCTATTATGAAGACACCGACCTTTCGGGTGTGGTCTACCACGCGAATTACCTGCGATTCATGGAACGCGGGCGCTCGGAGTTTTTCCGGGCCGTCAACATTCCGCTGGCATACTTGAACGAGGCCGAGCCTGCGGCCTGGACTTTGCGCAAGGTCACCGTGGAGTTCATACGCCCCGCCAGGCTCGAGGACGTCGTCGAAGTACGGACCGTGCCGGCAACGCTGACGGGGGTCCGCCTGTCTGCCGATCAGTCCGTTTATTGCGGCGACGTGCTGTTGATGAAGGGCTGGGTGGAGGCATGCATCATGACGACGGCGGGGAAGCCCCGCCGAATTCCTCGCGACGTGCGCGACAAACTACTGCCTTTCCTTGGGAAAACAGAGGCTTAAGGTTATCCGGTCAAAATATGGCCAACTTTGGGTGAGCATTTTCGGCCCGACCCGGCATAATCGGTCCAGGGGGCCCGCAAGAGGTTGCGTACATGACACTGAGAAGGGGAGTCGCCGCGTTCCTGCCGGCGTTGGTAGTTCTTTTTGCCATGTCTCTGGCGGCGCCGGCCTTGGCCCAGAGCGCGCCCCGCGCCGCACCGACGGGAGAACCGGCACAGACGGCTCCCTTGGAAGCGCCAACCGCCAATTCCGACGTCAGTGCCGACAGCGGCGGAATGGCGGCGTCACCAATCGGCGGCGTTTCAATCGTGTCGCTTTTCATGCGCGCAGATCCGCTCGTGAAAACCGTAATGATCGTATTGCTTCTTGCCAGTATTTGGTCGTGGGCCATTATCATCAACAAGGGGATTGCGCTCTCCTCGCTTCGCCGCCGGGCCGGCAAGTTCGAAAAGGTGTTCTGGTCCGGCCAGTCGCTCGACGAGCTGTTCTCGCAGTTCGCGTCGCGCAACGATCATCCCTTTGCCGCCGTTTTTGTGTCAGGCGTTCGCGAGTGGCGCAGGGCGTTCGACCATGGTGCGCCGAAGGAAAGCGCCGTTTCTGGCGTCAAGGATCGCGTCGAGAAGGCGATGAGTGTCACGATCTCCCGTGAAGCGGATGCTATTGAGGGGCAGCTCGGGTTTCTCGCGACCGTTGCATCTACCGCACCCTTTGTGGGCCTGTTCGGGACCGTCTGGGGCATCATGAATTCGTTTTCGGCCATCGCGGCCAGGCACGATACGACGCTCGCCGTCGTTGCACCGGGCATCGCCGAAGCACTGTTCGCGACGGCGATGGGGCTGCTGGCCGCCATTCCCGCCGCCATTTTCTACAACCGGTACGTCAACGAGATTGGCCGGTATACCAACAGGCTCGATGCGTTTGCCGACGAGTTGTCGGCCATCCTGTCGCGCCAACTCGACGAGAAGGCGCGCTGAGATGGCGGCGGGCGTCCAATCGATCGAACGGGGACGAAGGTCCAGGCGCCGCCGACCGCTCGCCGAGATCAACGTGACGCCGTTCGTCGACGTCATGCTGGTCCTCCTGATCGTGTTCATGGTGACGGCGCCGCTATTGACGGTCGGTGTTCCCGTTGATTTACCGAAAACCCGTGCGCAGAACCTGGGGCAGGATCGCGAGCCTTTGTCGGTCACGATCAAGCGGGATGGCCAGATCTATCTGCAGAACACGCCGGTCGCCGAGGACGTGCTGGTTTCGAAGCTCACGGCGATCGCGGCGAACGGGTACGATCAGCGGATATTCGTGCGTGGGGATGCGTCCGTCGACTATGGCCGCGTCATGGAAGTGATGGGGACGCTGAGCGCTGCGGGATTTACGCATATCGGGCTCGTCACCGGCCCGCCGAAGCCCAAACCCGATGAGAAATAGGGCCACAGCAAGTCAGCAGAGCGGAGCTCTGGGCGCTGTCGGGACGGCGTTGCTGCATCTCGGCATCATCGCCAGCATGTTCATTACTTGGTCGCATCGCTTCGATATAGTCGACCAGTCCACGCCGGTGGTGCCCGTCGATCTCGTAACGGTCGCTGAACGGACGAACGTGGCGCCGCAGGTCGCGCCCCAACCGATAACTCCGCCAGCCGTCCCGAACATGATCGAACCACTGCCCCAGACGGTTGAGGAGCCGAAATTCGAAGTCGCGCCTGCGGACGTCACGCCGCCAGTCAAGCCAAAGCCGGCACCGAAGAAGGAGCCGAAGGCAGAGTCCAAGAGCGATCAGCTTGACAGCTTGCTCAACAAGCTGGCCTCGGCCAAACCCGCCAACGCCCGGGCGGGCAGCCGCACGATCCAGGGTCAGGGAGCGCAAACGGCAATGACGGCCGATCTGGTGTCAATACTCCAAAGCCAGATCTACAGATGCTGGAGCCCGCCGATGGGAGGCCCAAACTCCGAATCCCTCGTCGTCACGTATGAAGTGTGGCTGAATCCGGACGGTCGCGTTGCGCAGCCTCCGGTGTTGCTGTCGGCGCCCGACAGCGAGAGCGCCTATCGCTACGCGGCGAACCATGCTGCCGAACGTGCGATCTACGCGTGCCAGCCCTACAAACTCCCTCTCAATCGCTATAATGAGTGGCATAGCTTCAATTTCGTTTTCGATCCGCGTTCTTTGACGGGGCAGTAGGCGTCAGGAGGTATGAAATGCGCAGAATTGGTATTGCATTCGCGGCAATACTCACTTTGACGATGCTTTCGCCCGTGCTTGCGGCGCTGACGGTCGACGTCAATCAGGCCAATATTCAGCCGCTGCCGATTGCCATACCGGACTTTGTGGCTGCAACGCCCAACGATACGGCCGCGGCGCAGAACATCGCCAAGGTCGTGCGCGCCGATTTGGACCGATCGGGCCTTTTCCGTCCTCTGGACCCGAAGTCGTACATCGATCAGATCACGAACATCAACGTCCAGCCGAACTTCGCCAACTGGCGGGTCATCACCGCACAGGGGCTGGTGACCGGCCAAGCGGCGATGCAGCCGGACGGGCGCCTGCGCGTCGACTTCCGTCTTTGGGATGTCTACGGAGGAAGCCCCATGTTGGGCCTCCAGTATTTTACCCAGCCGGCGAACTGGCGGCGCATCGCGCACATGATTTCCGACGCCATCTATCAGCGGATTACTGGTGAAAAAGGCTATTTCGACACCCGGATCGTATTCATCTCGGAAAGCGGCCCGGCACTGGCCCGCAAGAAGCGGCTTGCCGTCATGGACGAAGACGGCGCCAATCCAATCTTCCTGACGAACGGCAGCTATCTTGTGTTGACGCCCCGCTTCAATCCGGCAACGTATCCGACGGCGCAGATGATCGCCTATATGTCGTACATAGGGGGCAAGCCTCGCGTCTATCTGTTCGATCTCGAAAGCGGGCGCCAGGAAAAGCTCGGCGACTTCCCCAATATGCAGTTTTCGCCTCGCTTCTCTCCCGACGGCAACAAAGTGGCGATGTCGCTGGAAAGTGGGGGCAACTCGGATATTTACGTGATGGATCTTCGAACGCGCGCGACGACCCGTCTCACCTATGACCCGGCGATCGACACCGCGCCGTCGTTCTCGCCGGATGGCAAGCAGATCACGTTCGAGTCCGACCGTAGTGGCAGCCAACAAATTTACGTGATGAATGCCGACGGTTCCAACCAGCACCGGATCAGTTTCGGACCAGGCAGGAATGGAACTCCGGTATGGAGTCCGCGGGGCGATCTTATCGCCTTCACAAAAGTTGAAAGCAGCGCCATTCGAATTGGTGTGATGCGACCCGATGGCTCAGGCGAGCGGATGCTCTCGACTGGCTGGGAGGACGAGGGTCCTACCTGGGCTCCCAACGGGCGGGTTTTGATGTTTACCAGAACGCCTCCCGGGGGGCGCGGCGCCCAGATATGGTCCATCGATGTCACGGGCCGCAACGAGCGTCGCGTGGCAACCCCGGGAGATGCATCCGATCCCGCCTGGTCGCCCTTGATCCAGTAGGTGATTGTTCCTTACTATGCCGGGCCGCTCCCAAGAGTTCGACGATCTGCGAGCGTCGTGCCGCGGGGTGCACTAGGGCAGTGACAAGAGTCTGAGCGCCGGGGAAACGAGGCGCCTCTGAGGAGTTGGGATCACATGACGAAATTTTCTGCCGGCCTGAAACTGGCCGCGATCGCATTTGCCATCGTACTCGCGGGCTGCGAGACAAAGCCGCCGCCGGTGGCGCCAGCATCCGCCCCTGCGCCGGTCGCCGCTCCCACGCACACAATAGTGCCGGGCAGCGCAGAGGACCTCAAGGTCAACGTCGGGGACACGGTGCATTTCGACTACAACAAGTACAACATCCTCGATGCCGACAAGGCTACATTGCAGCGGCAGGCTGCATGGCTCGCGAAGTATCCATCGGTCCGCGTGACGATTGAAGGCCATTGCGACGAGCGCGGAACCCGCGAATACAATCTCGCCTTGGGTGCGCGCAGAGCGAACGCTGTTAAGGAATATCTCGTCAGCCTTGGCGTTTCCGCCAGCCGCGTTGACACGATTTCGTACGGCAAGGAGCGCCCGATCTGTACGGAGTCGACGGAGTCTTGCTGGGCGCAGAACCGGCGCGGCGTTACGACGATCGTGTCCGGCGCCAATTCCTGATCTGCCGATCAGGAGGGGTAATGGAAGGGGCGCCGGCAACGGCGCCCCTTTCTCGTCAGAAGGCAATTTGATCTAACTGTTCGTTCCTGCGGAGACTGAACCGGTGAGAGCGATGAACTGGCGATTGAATGCAATGGCGGCATCCGTGGTTCTGGTTTCGGCATTGTGTGGACCTATGCACGCCGCCGGACGGGATGCACCCGCCATACAGGTGGCTTCTCTCTTCGGCGAAAGCGATGACGAAAAGGCCGCCCGCCTCCAGCACGAGAGTGACCAGGACGCGCAACTGCGCGATCTGAAGCAGCGAGTCCAGGACCTTGAGCAATCCTTGCAGCAAGTCACCGGCCAGAACGAGCAACTCAGTCACCGCATCCAGGAATTGGCCGATCGCATCGACCGCCAACAGAAGGATTTCGACTACAAGCTTTGCGCTCTGGCCGCCCAGCAGTTGGGCGCGGGAACAGCGGCCGATCAGTCCGGCGGTGGCCTGCCCTGCGACACCGGGGCTGCCATGTCGACTCTTGCTACGCCGTCCTCGCCGACCTTGGGCTCAGGTGGAACGCTCGGGACCCTGCCACAGGGTGCGGCCAACCAGCCCTCGGCACGTTCGCAGTTTGCGGACGCGATGAACATGTTGGCAAAGGCCCAATATGATGCCGCGCGTGCGGCGTTCCGCAGCTTTGCCGATGCCAATCCCCAGGATGAACTTGCGCCTCAGGCACTATATTGGGTCGGAGACATCGCTTTTGTGCAAAAGGACTATGCCGGGGCCGCTCAAGCCTTTGCCGAAGAAATCAAGAAATATCCGACCAACCCGAGAAGTGCAGAGAGCATGCTTAAGCTGGGGCAATCGCTTCTGGCATTGGGCCAGAAAAAGGAAGGGTGCCTGACCCTTGGCGCCATCAAGAGCAAATATCCGAAAGCATCGTCGCAAGTCCTCTCGCAAGCCGCGAGCGCCCGCGCAGCCGCCTGCACGAAACGGAACTAGCAGCGAGTTTGCAGCCCGTTTCCATAGTGCAATGAAAGGCTTGCCCTGGCCCGGCGCGGTTGGCGTGTCGGGTGGAGGCGACTCTGTCGCGCTCATGTATCTCCTGCGCGAGTGGGCAAGCGAAACCGGCCAGGACCCTCCGGCCGTACTCTGCGTCAATCACGGGCTTCGGCCCGAAGCCGCTAACGAAGCGCGTCTCGTTGCTCGCTGGGCGAGGGTTGTGGGATTGCGGGCAAAGGTGCTGCGACATTCAGGTCCGGTTCCGACCTCCGACGTGGAGGCGGAGGCGCGACGAACCCGTTATCGGCTCATGGGGGCTTGGGCCGACAAGGCCAAGATCGGGGCTGTTTACGTCGCCCACACGCAGGATGACCAAGCGGAAACCTTCCTGTTACGGCTGGCGAGAGGCAGCGGCGTGGACGGGCTTGCCGCCATGCGCGCAGTTTCGGGCTATCCAGACGGAATGTTTCCAAACCTTGTCGTGGCACGCCCGCTGCTTTGCTTCACGAGGCAGGAACTTCGGAATTACCTCACGCGGTTGGCCCATCCATGGCTCGAGGACCCGATGAATGCCGATCCGCGGTTCCCGCGGGCGCGGCTGCGGCAATTGTGGCCGGTTCTTGAGGAACTTGGTCTCCGAACCGGTCGTATTGCGGATGCCGCCGAGCACCTCGGGCGTGCTCGAGAGGCGTTGGATACCGCCCGAGATGCCGTTATCGCCCGATCCTGCCGGGTGACGGAACGAGGCATTCTGGTGGATTCTGCGGCCCTCACCGCGGCGCCGAGGGAATTAGGGCTTCGCGCCCTGGCGACCGTGCTGATGACGGTCTCGAAGGCCCCATATCGACCCAGATTCGAACGCCTGGAGCGGTTGTTCGATGCGATCCGCTTCGACGACATTGGGGGAGGGCGGACCCTGCACGGTTGCAAGTTGGCCCCGGCGCCCCGTTCAATGGCTGTGTTTGGAAGCCGCACGCTTCTGGTCCGTCGGGAGGATTACCCTGCTACCGCTAGGGCAAAGCCCGCCTGAAAGGTTCCAAGAGGATCTTAATGGGTTTAGGGCATTTTCATTGCCGTCGCGGGTCAAATTCCTTAACGTTTCCAAATCTGGCAATGCCGTATAAACGCCCTATCTATATGCACAGGTGATAGCGTTTTTACTGCTTGGCCCCGGAAAGGACGCCCTTGAACAACCTTCGCAATTTGGCGCTTTGGATACTGATCGCGCTGCTGCTCGTTCTGCTCTTCAACCTTTTCCAGGGAACCGGTCAGCACAGCAGCGCGCCTCCGTTGAGCTACACGGCGTTTGCCCAGGAGGTCGACCAGGGCACCGTCAAGGACGTGACGATCCAGGGTGACCAAGTGCATGGCACGCGCACGAACGGGACCTCGTTCTCGACGACGGTGCCAACCACGGACCAGAATCTGTGGAATCTGCTCAAGCAGCACCCGAACGTGAATGTGACGATCGCGCAAGCGGACGACGGCATGTCCCCGCTGTTGGGCGTTCTGCTCAACTGGTTCCCCATGCTGCTGTTGATCGGTGTTTGGGTCTTTTTCCTGCGACAGATGCAGGCCGGTGGTGGCAAGGCCATGGGCTTTGGCAAGTCACGGGCAAAGTTGCTCACCGAGCGCCAGGGCCGCGTCACGTTTGAGGACGTTGCCGGTGTCGATGAGGCCAAAGACGATCTTAAGGAGATTGTGGACTTCCTGAAGGACCCACAAAAATTCCAGCGGCTCGGCGGTCGCATTCCCAAGGGCGTATTGCTTGTCGGCCCTCCCGGTACGGGCAAGACGCTGCTGGCTCGTGCCATAGCCGGTGAAGCAAATGTGCCGTTTTTCACGATTTCGGGTTCCGACTTCGTCGAAATGTTCGTAGGTGTGGGCGCCAGCCGTGTCCGCGACATGTTCGAACAGGCCAAGAAGAACGCTCCATGCATCGTGTTCATCGATGAGATCGATGCAGTCGGCCGGCACCGCGGGGCGGGCCTCGGTGGCGGCAATGACGAACGTGAACAGACGCTCAATCAGTTGCTTGTCGAGATGGATGGATTTGAGTCCAACGAGGGCGTGATACTGATTGCCGCGACCAACCGTCCAGACGTGCTCGATCCAGCGCTGTTGCGGCCTGGTCGTTTTGACCGGCACGTAGTCGTCCCGAATCCAGACTTGGTCGGTCGTGAGAAGATTCTGCGGGTCCATATGCGAAAGGTGCCGCTGGCACCGGACGTGGATCCGCGGACGATTGCCCGGGGCACACCGGGCTTTTCGGGCGCGGATCTCGCAAACTTGGTCAATGAAGCCGCACTTCTCGCGGCACGACGAGGCAAGCGCGTCGTAACCATGAGCGAGCTCGAGGAAGCCAAGGACAAGGTCCTGATGGGTGCCGAGCGCCGCTCCATGGCGATGACCGAGGAAGAGAAGAAGCTGACGGCCTACCATGAAGGCGGGCATGCAATCGTTGCCCTCAACGTGAAGGGCTCCGATCCCATTCACAAGGCGACCATCATCCCGCGCGGCAGGGCGCTAGGCATGGTCATGCGGCTCCCCGAGCGCGATCAATTGTCGGTGACACGCGAGAAGATGCTGGCGGACCTGTGTGTCGCGTTTGGCGGTCGGATCGCTGAAGAGTTGGTTTTCGGCCACGAGAAGGTCACCACCGGCGCCATGAGCGACATTGAGCAGGCCACACGCATGGCGCGCGCGATGGTGACGCGTTTTGGCATGTCCGATGACCTTGGTCCGATTGCCTACGCCGAGAACCAGGAGGAGGTTTTTCTGGGTCACAGCGTTTCGCGCCAGCAGAACGTTTCGGAGGCGACCGCGCAGCGCATCGATGCCGAGATCCGACGCATCATCGACGATTGCTACAAGCGCGCGTATCAGATCTTGAGCGAGCGGATGAGTGATCTGAATGTGCTCGCCCGCGGATTGCTGGAATACGAAACATTGTCCGGCGACGAGATCGTTGCACTGCTCAAGGGCATACCACCGGTACGCACGCCATATGAGGAGCCGGAGCCGCAACGCGGACCGGGACCAACGGTGCCGCAGGCAGGTGTTCCGCGCGGCCCTGGTCCGGGCATTATCGCGCCAGAACCTCAGCCAGGGCGGTGAGGGAGGCGGACAGTCTTAACGGCGTGGGGGCGGCGTCCGAAGTGGCATCGCGGTTTCCGGTCCGGCCTCCCGGCATCTTCGGCATCGTCAACATCACTGAAGACTCATTCTCGGACGGCGGCCGCTATCTCAATCCGGCATCAGCGATCGAGCATGCCCGTGCGCTTGTCAACAACGGGGCAATGGCTGTCGATCTTGGAGCGGCAGCGAGCAACCCAAAGGCGAGACCTGTCTCTCCGGATGATGAAATTCGGCGACTCGCGCCAGTCGTCAAAGCCCTTAAGCAAGACGAAATCCGCGTCTCGGTTGACACCTTTTCGCCGGAAGTGCAGCGCTGGGCGATGGCACAGGGTGTGGCGTATCTCAATGATATCGAGGGCTTTGCCGATCCCTCTTTCTTCCCTGAACTGGCATGCGGGTCTGCCGGCCTTATCGTCATGCATTCTGTCCAGGGCCGCGGACGTGCGACGGCTATAGATGTCCGGCCGGAAGAGATATTCGACCGCATCTCACAGTTTTTCGAACAAAGGATTGGAGCGCTGACAAGTGCCGGCATCGACAGATCGCGGTTAATACTGGACCCCGGTATGGGATTCTTTGTAGGGACAGATCCACAAACCTCGTTTTCGGTACTGCGGCAGCTCCCAGCGCTCAAGCAGGCGTTTGGGATGCCCCTGCTCCTATCGGTATCACGGAAATCCTTCCTGAGGCTGACGACGGGCCGTGGACTCCCTGAGATCGGGCCGGCTACGTTGGCTTGCGAGCTTTTTGCAGTAATGCAGGGAGCAGACTATATCCGTACCCATGACCCAGGCGCCTTGGCGGACGGTCTGAGAGTCCTGGAAGCTGCGACAGCTCGTAACAGAACGTAAAATCAATCTATTAGACAATCTGCTACAATGGGGACAGAAAGGCGCCCGGACGCCTGAGGGGTTCCAATCGATGACGCGGAAGTTGTTCGGAACGGACGGGATCCGGGGGCTGGCCAACGCGCACCCCATGACTGCGGAGATCGCCATGAAGGTGGGGATGGCCGCGGGACGCATCTTCACCCGTGGCGAGCACCGCCACCGGGTGGTGATCGGCAAGGACACACGGTTGTCGGGTTACATGGTCGAATCCGCACTGGTGGCCGGCTTCACGTCGGTGGGCATGGACGTGTTCCTGTTCGGACCGCTGCCGACGCCGGCGGTGGCCATGCTGACCCGGTCGCTGCGCGCCGACCTGGGCGTCATGATATCGGCCTCGCACAACGCCTACACCGATAACGGCATCAAGCTGTTCGGACCCGACGGACACAAGCTCTCGGACGCCCGCGAGCAGCAGATCGAGAACCTGATGGCCAACGGGCTGGAGAAGGGCTTGGCGCCGTCGCCCAAGATCGGGCGGGCCAAGCGCATCGACGATGCCCAGTCGCGCTACATCGAGCTGGTCAAGGGCACGTTTCCCAGGAACCTGCGGCTCGACGGCCTGCGCATCGTGGTCGATTGCGCCCACGGCGCCGCCTACAAAGTGGCGCCGGCCGTGCTGTGGGAGCTGGGCGCCGACACGGTGGCCATCGGGGTCGATCCCAACGGCGCCAACATCAACCTCGACTGCGGGTCGACCGCACCGGAAGCCATGTGCAAGAAGGTGCGGGAGGTCCGCGCCGATTTCGGCATCGCGCTGGACGGTGACGCCGACCGGCTGGTGATGGCCGACGAGCATGGCCGGATCATCGACGGCGACCAGGTTCTGGCCCTCATCGCCCGTTCCTGGGCCAAGACCGAGCGGCTGAAGGGCGGCGGCGTGGTCGGCACGGTGATGTCCAACGCCGGCCTCGAGCGCTATCTCGCCACGCTGAACCTCAAGCTGGCGCGGGCTCAGGTCGGCGACCGCTACGTCATCGAGGAGATGAAGGGCGGCGGCTACAACGTCGGCGGCGAGCAGTCTGGACATATCATCCTCTCGGACTTCTGCACCACCGGCGACGGACTGATTGCGGCGCTGCAGGTGCTGGCGGTGATCGCCAAGGAAGGCAAGCCGGCAAGCGCCGCGTGCCACCTGTTCGAGCCGCTGCCGCAGATCCTGCAGAACGTGCGCTTCCGCAAGGGGGCGCCGCTCGACGATCCGCAGGTGAAGTCCCGCATCGAATCCTGCCGAGCCAAGCTCAACGGCAACGGGCGCATCCTGGTGCGCAAGTCGGGCACCGAACCGGTCATCCGCATCATGGCCGAGGGCGACGACGAGAAGCTGATCCAGGCGATCGTCAACGACATCGCCAGCGCCATCGAGGAAGCCGCGGCGTGACGGGCAGGCCGGCGCGGCTCCTGATCATCGCAGGATCGGACTCCAGCGGCGGCGCCGGCATCCAGGCCGACATCAAGACGGCGGAGGCGTTCGGCGTCTACGCCATGACCGCGATCACCGCAGTGACGGTGCAGAACACCAGAGGCGTCAGCGGCATTCAGGCGGTCGCGCCCGAGATCGTGCGCCGGCAGATCGTCGCCTGCCTCGACGACATCGGCGCCGACGCCATAAAGACCGGCATGCTGGCCAACGGGCGCATCGCGAAAATCGTTGCCGAAACGCTGGCCAAGCATGCGGGAGGCATCCCCCTCGTGGTCGACCCCGTGATGCTGTCGACCAGCGGGTCGCCATTGCTGGACCCCAAGGGAGGGGAGGCGCTGCGCAGGCATCTCCTGCCGATGGCCACCCTCGTCACCCCCAACCTGCCAGAGACGAGGGCACTTACCGGGATCAAGTCCCTGGGGCGGGCGCGGCTGGGGGAGGCGGCGCGGCGCATCCGTCAGATGGGGGCGCAGGCCGTGCTCATCAAGGGCGGCCATTCGACGCGGGCGACCATCGACGACCTGCTGGTGTGGGAGCACGGCGAGGACATCCTGGCATTTCCCCGCATCAGAACCAGGCACACGCACGGCACCGGCTGCACGCTGGCGACCGCCATCGCTTGCGGCCTGGCGCAGGGCATGGCGTTGCCGCTGGCGGTGGCGCGGGCGCGGGAATACCTGCAGGCGGCGATCGCCACGGCGCCGGGCCTGGGCAAGGGGCACGGCCCGCTCAACCATCGCGCCCAGCGGCGGTAGCGCCGTCCTCGGGCGCATCGCGCCGTCAGGATGCGGGCGAAGGGCGTCAGGCGTTCCAGGTCGAGGCGACGAGCTCGGGATCGTCCTGCGTCTTGCGCTCGTTGGAGAGGAAGTCGTAGTAGCCGCAGCGGCCCGTCGGATAGGCGCGGCAGATCGAGGGGCGCGCCTGGTACACCGTGCAGCAGCGCTTCTCGGTGTCGAAGAAGCGGCAGACGCGGCCGAAATGCTCGTCGGCCTTGCGGCGCATCTTGTAGTCGCCGTCTTCGAGATGCTCCTCGTCGTTCCTGACGACGAACTTCTTCCGGGCTTTGGCGACGCTCAGGCCGAAATGCCTGGCGAGCCGCTCGAGGTCGCGGCTGGTCACCGGGATGATCTGATAGGAACAGCAGTATCCCGGACACTTGGAACAATTGTAGCTCGGCATGGGGCACTGATAGCGGCGAGTCGTGCCGGCGGCAACCGCCAAAATGAAGACTTTCATGCCGCTGCGGGCGTGACCCCGCGGTCATGAATCCGTCGCGCGGCAACGCGCTGCCGCTAAGCGAGGAATGGATCGTGCACCAGGATGGTGTCCTCGCGTTCGGGGCTGGTGGAGAGCAGCGCCACGGGCGCATCGATCAGCTCTTCGATGCGCCGCACATATTTGATGGCGTTGGCCGGGAGCTGCGCCCAGCTGCGCGCCCCGCGCGTGGATTCGCTCCAGCCCTCGATGGTCTCGTAGACGGGCTCGATGGCCGCCTGTTCCACCGGATCGGCCGGCAGATGATCGAGCGCCGCCTTGCCCAGCCGGTAGCCGGTGCACACTTTGATCTCGTCGAAGCCGTCGAGCACGTCGAGCTTGGTGAGCGCGATGCCGTCGACCCCGCCGGTGAGGATGGTCTGGCGCACCAGAACGGCATCGAACCAGCCGCAGCGCCGCTTGCGCCCCGTGACGGTTCCGAACTCTGCGCCGCGCTGGCCCAGCCGTTCGCCGACCTCGTTCTTCTGTTCGGTGGGAAACGGGCCTTCGCCGACGCGCGTGGTGTAGGCCTTGACGATGCCCAGCACATAGCCGATCTGGCGCGGCCCGATGCCAGAGCCCGCCGCCGCCTGTCCCGCCACCGTGTTCGACGAGGTGACGAAGGGATAGGTGCCGTGATCGACGTCGAGCAGCACCGCCTGGGCGCCTTCGAACAGGATGCGCTTGCCGGCCTTGCGGGCCTGATCGAGGGTGCGCCACACGGGGCCGATGAAGGGCAGGATCTTGGGCGCGATCCCGCGCAGCTTCGCCAGCACGGCCTCGACCGCCAGTTCCTCCGCGCCGGTGCCGCGGCGCAGCGCATTGTGATGCGCCAGAAGGCGCGCCACCTTGGCGGGCAGGGTCCCGAAATTCTTCAGGTCGATGGCGCGGATGGCGCGCCGGCCGACCTTGTCTTCATAGGCCGGTCCGATGCCGCGTTTGGTGGTGCCCAGCGCCTGCACGGAATTGGAACTCTCGCGCGCCACGTCGAGCTCGCGATGCAAGGGCAGGATCAGCGCCGCGTTCTCGGCGACCACCAGGCTTTCGGGCGTCACCGTGACGCCCAGGCCGCGCAGCTTGTCGATCTCGGCGGCCAACGCCCAGGGGTCCACCACCACGCCGTTGCCGATCACCGACAGCTTGCCGGGACGCACCACGCCCGACGGCAAGAGGCTCAGCTTGTAGGTGACGCCGTCGATCACCAGCGTGTGGCCGGCATTGTGGCCGCCCTGGAAGCGCACCACGACATCGGCGCGCGCCGACAGCCAATCCACGATCTTGCCTTTGCCCTCGTCGCCCCATTGGGCGCCGATCACCGCAACATTCGCCATGGTTCCGTCCCGGAGAGGAGAATCCGCGTCCCGAGTCGTCGGGCACGGGCAGGGGTTATAGCGGGCGGCGCAGGATGCGTCGCCCACATTCGGCGCTGCCTGATGCCGCGCTGGCGGCGCCCGGCGCACGGGCGGCGCCCGGCGCACGGGTTGCGCCGCGGGCCAAATGCGGCGGGCATGCAGCGGATGGGCGGAGCGGCCTGCGGCGCGGCTTGCGGCACACGCGCCGGGGCGCGATCGGCCGTCTTCTTGCGAATCACGACACGCGCGTATTCCCGCAGGACGACGCCATTGCGGATGTGGGTGACGAGATAAACCATGCGCGTTGGGCGTTCGGCCAGGACCCGGGCGATGGTCTCGCGGGCGTGGCGGATGATGGCGCGGATCTTTGCACGGCGCGCCCGCATAGCCGCACTTTCGCAGCCATGGACGAGCGCGTTGCGGTTGCCCGGGCGGGCTCCGGCCCGGACGGGGCCGCGAGGCTGGTTGCGGCCCCAGTTGGGGGCGCTTTCGGCAACATAATTGTGCGCGCAGTTCGCGGGCACCCCCTTCCCCCGTCCTGCGCACGCGATGTCTCGCGCGGCCCCCCAAGAAATTGAATTCAATTCGGCCATGCTGCGGTCAAGCATCTGATGTAGCTTGGTAATCTCCTTGCTTCGCGGCAGTGCACAAGGTGCCCCAAGCCGCCGTTTGGCGGAATATTCGGGTGCTTTTGGCCAGTGGTGTCTTTGCCGTGCCATGACGGGAATATTAGGACGAAATTCCCGAGTTCAATGCCCTGCGACAATTCATCCTGGCAGGGGCCAACCGGGTGCGGAAGGGGGCGGTGCGCCTACGGCTCGGCGGCATATCCAGGCGCAAGTCATTGGAGCGGGGTGGTCGCGTATCCTGTCACCCAATTCGTGTCAGCCAGTGAGGCGCGCGGCGGAAACCAACTTTGCGGCTCGGACGACAAAGTCCTCCATCGTCAAGTACCGCATTTGCCGTGCTCATATGCGTTCGCAATCTCGCGGAAGTAGGAAAGGTCCGCACCCGGTTTCAGCCGATAGCGCGCCGGTGCCGGGCCCGGATACTGCTGGAGGTGAAATCGCCAGCAGCGTATTCCTTCGCACGATCATCGAGCGTGGGGATTGCATGTCCAGTTGCCGCTTCTTTTAGGGGGTCTGACAATTTGATTTACAGAGTTGTTTTTTCTCCTGCCGCAGGTTCTCAATTGGATGGTCTATATGCTTACATTGCCGAAATGGGCGGTGTGCAAGCGGCAGAAGGTTTTGTGGGAGGGATACATCAGCACTGCTTGAATCTCGCGGACTTTCCCCATCAAGGCTCGAGCCGCAAGAGCGCTGATATTCCCAACCTGCGTACGCTTCCCTACAAGCGCCGCGCTGTAATTGCCTTCACGGCGGATGATGCCGCCGAGGTGGTGACCATTCTCGGCGTGTTCTACGGAGGCCGGGATTACGAGAGCTATCTCGGAATTGAGACCTCTGACGAATAGCCGATAGACCAACGAAGGGACACCTCGCGAGGGTGACCGTTCACTTCGAGATTCAGGCCTTCTTGGTGCGAGCGCGATACGACGCGCGCACCCGATCCATGAGCTGATCGGCCGGAATGGCTTTGCTCGGGTCGGCCATGTGTTCGCGGTAGCTTCGCACGACCTCGGTCTGCAGCCACTTTTCCAGAGCGGCATCACGGGCCTGCATGATCCGGAGTCCGTCACGGATCACTTCGCTGTCTGACGCATACTCGCCGGCAGCGACCTTTGCCTTCACCATCGCAGCCATTTCGTGCGGCAAGGTGATGGTGATCGGGGCGGTGTTCCGCATTCAAATGTCTCCCTCTAAGGAGCGAGGTGTATAGCAGTATGTATGACTAAATCATATACCTTGAGTGTGACAAAGTCATGCATTTTTTGCTCCTGTGGCCTTGCTTTGTCTCGATAACGTGTCGCGCGGAGCCCGGCTTGGGGACAAAACTCCGCCGCGCGGTTTCGCCAAAAATGCGCGTGACTGCCCCGTTGCGCAATCCGGGTGCTGCCCTAACGGCGAGCCTTCCGTCGATCGCTTGCGCCTGCATCTGTTCAATGCCCCAGTTTTGCTCCAAGCTTCGCGCCCGCCTCTCCTGCCAGGAAAGCGCGGACGTCGCGCGCGGAGTTGGGTGCATCGACCATCGAGACGTGCTGTGCGTGCGGGTAGACGATCAGCTTCGAGCCGGGGATCGCCTTCTGCCAGGCATAGGCGGACGCAACGGGGATCGTGTGGTCTTCGCCGCCCCACAGGATGAGCGTCGGCGCCCTTATCTGCTTCGCATGCAGCCACACATAGGGATCGTCGGGCAGCCGGAAGTGGGCGAGCATCGCCCGCGACGTGCCCTGCATGTGGGAAAGCTCGGTCGTGCGGCTCCAAAGCGCATGCAGGAACCAACGGTCGATCAACGGTGTCCACGCGGCCAACCTAGCCAAATGCAAGCGCGGCCGCGTGCCGGTGCGGGCGCCGTCGGCATCGATCAAGATGAGATGCGTGACGCGGTCAGGATAGGTCTCGGCAAAGCGCGCGGCCACGCCGCCGCCCATGGAATTGCCCGCCAGCGCGAAGCGTTTCAATCCCAGCCTGTCGGCGAATTGCTTCAGCATCTCGGTCATGGCGGCTTGCGAATAGTCGCCCGAAGGCACGGCGCCCGTCAGTCCATGGCCGGGCAGGTCGAGCGAGATCACGCGATATCCGGAAAGGAAGGCGCGCGCATTCTCGAACGCTTCCACCATCTGCTGTTCGATCGAGCCTGTTCCATGATTTCCGGCGGCCGTTTCCATCAAAACATAAGACCCGCCCTGCAATTCGAGGTCGCCCGGCCTGGAGTGCGTCGCATTCCGTGGCGCATCGGCCAGCGGCTGGGAGAGTTCGACTGACCACGTCTCCCAAACGAACAGCGATCCCGAGAAGCCGTGGAGAAGGACGAGCACCGGCGCGTCGCGCGGTCCCCGATCGCGGTAATGCACCCGGGTACCGTCGGCGAGCACGGCGAATTGCGAGGGAGGCGTGGCGTATTTCGCCTCCAGAGCCGCCCGCGGTATCTCCCGATCGTGGATGCCGAGATAGGTGATCGCGACGAACGCGACAACGACGGCGGCAGTGCCGCCTGCGATCCATCTTGTCATGGCGAAACCCTTACCCCGCCGCAACTATAGCAAGCGCCGGGCTGCCCAAACATGGCGAGACGGGGAATATCGACGGGTCGCCGCCGCGATCCGCGGATCGCGGTCGAGAAGACCTCGCGGAGGATCGGCCGGATGGATAAAGAAGCAGTCGCGCGCCGGCCCATTGCAGAAACCGGCGGCAGGTTCCACTTTGTCGCCGAACCGGGCCTTCTCAGCAAAGAGAAAAAGATGCGTGCCATTTGCGCCATTTTCGCTGCCGGACTGGCGGCACTGCCGGCCCATGCGGGCTCTGCCCTGGTCAAGACCGACAGCGGAATCAGGCTGGAAACGCCAAGCGGCACGCTCGAACTCGAGCCGTGGTCGGCGCGCATCATTCATGTCCGCTCCTATCGCGCCGGCCATTGGACGACCTACAACCCGGGCGTCATCTCGCATCCCGAAAAGGTGGGCTGGCAGGTGCGCGAAACGGCGGGGTACTACACGCTCTCCACGCAGGTCTTGCAGGTGCGCATCGACCGTGCAACAGGCGCCCTGTCGTTCCGCGACAAGTCGGGCAAGATGATCCTCGATGAACCGCAAGGGGCTCGCGCCACGCCGGAGTCGGGTGAGGGCGCGGTGCGCCAGGATTTCGTCGCCAGGGGCTCCTATTTCGGCTTGGGCCAGCATCCCAACGGCCGAATGGACTACGCCGGCAGCACCGTGCATCTGCAGCAGCAGAATGGGGACGTCGCCGTTCCCATGCTGGTGGCGCAATCGGGCTACGCCATCCTTTGGAACAACGCCTCGGTCACGGATGTGGCGGTGGCCGATCCGTCGAACCCGCAGGTGGTGGAATTCCGCTCCGAGGCGGGCGGCGGCATCGATTACGATTTCATCTACGGCCCGCGCCTCGACGACGTGGTGGCCGGTTACCGCGAGCTGACCGGCGACGCGCCGATGATGGCGCGCTGGACCTGGGGCCTGTTTCAGTCGAAGGAGCATTACGCCACCCAGCAGGAACTGCTCGATGTCGCGGCGCGCTATCGTGCCATGAATGCGCCCCTCGATGCGGTCGTGCAGGATTGGCAATACTGGCTCCCCGGCCAGTGGGGCAGCCACAAATTCGATCCAGCGCGCTTCCCCGATCCCGCCGCCATGGTGAAGACGCTGCACGGCGAAAACGTGCATGTCATCGTGTCGGTGTGGCCGCGCTTCGATCCGGGCTTGGACAATCTCGCCGAACTCGACGCCGCGCACGCCGTGTTCGAGCCGGTCTACGCCAACGTCTATCCCAAGGGCGAGGGGCGCTGGTACGACGCCTATTCTGCCGCCGGCCGCGACATCTATTGGCGCCAGATCATGCGCAATCTCGGCGTTCTGGGCTTCGACGGCTGGTGGCTCGACGCCAGCGAGGCGGAATTGGGCGGCAAGTGGGGCGAGATGCGCACGCTGACGACCGCCGCCGGTCCCGGCAGCGTGGTCTACAATGCCTATCCCCTGCTGCACACCACCGCCGTTGCCGAGGGGATGCGGCGCGATCAGCCGGACAAGCGCGTCTTCATCCTCACACGCTCGGCCTTTTCCGGCCAGCAGCGCAACGGCGCCATCACCTGGTCCGGCGATACCCAGGGCAAGTGGGATTATCTGCAGCACCAAGTGCCGCAAGCTCTGAATTTCACGCTCAGCGGCATTCCCTACTGGTCGGCCGACATCGGCGGTTTCTTCGGCGGCGATCCCAAGACCTCCGAATATGCCGAGCTGTTCACCCGCTGGTACGAGTTCGGCGCCTTCAACCCGATGTTCCGGGTCCATGGCACCAATTTCGGCAAGGAGATCTGGCAATTCCCGCCCGGCTTTGAGGCCATCCTGCTCGACTACGACCGGCTGCGGTACCGCCTCCTGCCTTATATCTATTCGCTGTCGTGGGACGTTACCAGAAATCGCGGAACGATGATGCGCGCGCTGGCGATGGATTTTCAGAAAGATCCCAAGGTCGGCGCCATCGGTGACGAGTATATGTTCGGCAAGGCGCTGCTGGTTGCGCCCGTGACACAAAAGGCCGCCGTCACCCGGCAGGTGTATCTGCCCGGAAAACTGCCGTGGTACGACTTCTGGACGGGCGTCAAACATGGCCCCGGCACGCTCGTCGCCAACGCGCCCATCGCCACCATTCCGGTCTACGCACGGGCCGGCAGCGTCGTGCCGCTGGGGCCGGTGGTGCAATACGCCGACCAGAAGACATCCGATCCCATCGAAATCCGGATCTATCCCGGCGCCGACGGTGCTTTCGTTCTCTATGACGATGCGGGCGACGGCTACGGTTACCAAAGCGGCCAGCATGCGCAGATCAGCCTCTCCTGGAAGGACAAGACGCACCAGCTCGTGTTCGGCACGCGCCAGGGCACGTTCCCCGGCATGCGCCGGCAGCAGGCCTTCACCGTCATCTGCGGCGCCGCGGGCAAACGCGGTTCGCGCTCGTTGGATTATGCGGGCGAGGCCGTGAAATTGAGCCTACCTCACTGCCATTGAGGCCTGCGGGGAAAGGCAAGGCGTGCCGGTGCTGCAATACCGGCGCGCCCGCGCAGGATGAATTCGCGCGCCGAACTTTCGCCGGGCGCATCGCTATGATACCTGCACGCAGAACGGTGCGCAGGCCATCGTCGTGCAATGGGGAGGACAGTGATGCGGATCGGATCGATTCTGTTGGCGACGATCATCATGGCGGCGCAAGCCCTGGCGGGGACCTGGCCCGACGGCAAGCGGGTGGCCGTCGTGTTGACCTATGACGACGCGCTCCCCTCGCAGCTGGACATCGCGATTCCCGCGCTCGATGCCGCCGGCCTGAAGGGAACGTTTTTCCTGATCGGCAGCAAATTGCGCCCGGAGGACATCGCGCGCTGGCGCGCCGCGGCGGCCGAAGGGCACGAACTCGGCAACCACACCATTCGGCATGCCTGTCCGCAGGCGAGCTATCCGCCGGCGCGGAAGATCGACACCAGCGAAGCCTATGATGTCACAACCATGCTCACCGAGATCCGGACAATGAACACGTTCCTGACCGCGATCGACGGCAAGATGCAGCACAGCTATGCCACGCCCTGCGGCCAGCATTTGGCCGGAGACGTCGATTATCTCCCGGCGCTGCGCGCCAGCGGATTGGTACGCTACACCCGCGCCGCAGACCCGTCGGAGCGTCCGCTGGATCCGATGGATGTGCCGAGCCGCTTTTTCGACGCGAACGCTACCGGCGCCGATCTGATCGCCGCAGTTCGCGGCGCCGAGCGCAGTGGCGCGATGATCGTACTCGGATTTCACGGCGTGGGAGGCGATTACCTCACTGTGTCGGCCGAGGCGCATGCCCAGCTCCTCGCCTACCTCAAGGAACATTCGGACAGCATTTGGGTGGCGCCGTTCTCGACGGTCATGGATTACGCCACCCACGAACCGGACAACAAGTAGATCAGGCTATCTGTGCTTCGGCCCGCTGTTGCCATTGTGGCGGTGCCGGAGCGGGCCGCAACCACTGTGTCCGACCGGAATGTGACACAGCTTTTATCACTTCTGTTCGAGTGATAATCTAATCTTCGTTCTGCCGGGGGGCTGACATGAAAACCATCATTGCGGCGGTACTGACCGTTCTCGTCGTCATAGGAGTTGCGTATGTCGTTGTCGGGCCGCAGAAACTGCTTGAAGCGAGCCGCGACATATCGGCGAAGGTAACGAGCGATTTGCCGCAGCGCCATAGCGCGTGGAGCCCTCCACCGGATTCCGATGAACATGCGGCCGACGAGAAGGCGATCGATACAGCGATTTCCGGCGCGCAAGTCGTCGCCATCGTCTTTGCGGAGCCGAGCTCCGCGCCTTCCGGTCCGTTGTGCTTCTCGCACAAGATTGCCCGCTATGGCCTCGTTTTTCTTGAGCACCAATCGCCGTCGCAGTCGGACATCGTCAAGATGCCCGGAACCGGCGATCAGATATCCGTTCTGCAAGCGATCCTCGGAGCACCCCCATCAAGCAGCGGCGGCCTCGCCTGCTGGCCATTGCCCGCCAAGGTCGACGTCGCCTCGCATCTGTCTCCCGAGGCCTATTTGGCGGCTCCGTTCGAGGAATACAGCAGCGGCAACCAGGCGCTAAGCCTGCCGGCCGGCCGACTGATCGTCCGTTCGATCGACTTCGTGAATCAATTCAACAGCATGTTCGGCACCATGAGGTCGTACCACGCCACATTCTCGACGGACCTCATCGACCGGGAATTCACGGTGACCTGCCTTCTTTCCCTGAACCAAGTCGAGAATAGCTGGGGTCTCGTCGGCTGCACAAAGTACCAGTCATAGCCGCCAATGACGTGGCGGAGTGATGATTCACTCCAGCCCCAAATTCTCCATTTTTGCGCCGACAAAATAGAAACGGAAGCTATAGCCTATCGCTCCGCCATTCGAACAGTATGATTGCCGGAAATTGCGATACTAGAGGAGATCTTTTCTTTGCGGTTGTCACGACGAAACCTTGTGAAATTTCCCTTGGCCCTGGCCGGCGCGTCAGCGCTGGGAATCGGTACAGCGGCAATAGCGTCGCCTCAGCCGGCCACCATCGGCACCGGCGAGGCCATCGATCTATGGCCAAGTCCTCCAGCGGGCGCCCTGCACCCCGACATGGCGGAGGTTGTCGAACAGACCTCATCAAATCCGGATTACAGCAGCCGCCGCTTAAAGGGCGTCTTGAATCCGCGCGTCGTTGCCCTTCCGGCGGACATGCCCAATGGGGCCGCAATGCTGATCATACCGGGGGGCGGCTTTGCCTGGAACTATTTCGATCACGAGGGCTATCACATCGCCGACGTCTTGAACCGCGCCGGCATCACCTGCTTCTTGCTGATCTACCGTTTGGCACAGGATGGGTGGAGTGATCCGGTAAGTGTCGGCCCGGCCGACGCCCAACGGGCGATGCGGGTCATTCGTGCCAACGCCGCGCGCTTCCACATCGATCCGACGCGGCTCGGCGTCATGGGCTTCAGCGCCGGCGGGTTTCTGACGGCGACTTTGGCCACGCGCTATTCGGCATCCCTCTATGCCCCGGTTGACGATACGGATCAACTCAGCGCGCAGCCGTTTCTGGCGGCGCCGATCTATCCCGTGCAGAGCGTCGATCCTGCTTATGCCTATAGCGGCGTGGCGCCGGTGCTGTTCGGCGGCCCGCCGACGCCGGCCCAGATCCGCGAGTGGTCGCCCGATCTCAATGTCACATCGGAGGCCGCGTCGAGTTTCCTGGCGCATGCCGAGGATGACACGACGGTACTCGTGGCCAACACCGTGCGGCTGCGCGACGCGATGGTCGGGGCCAAGGTGACGGTTGAGACCCACCTGTTCGCGCATGGTGGCCATGGCTTCGGCACAGGCTATCTGCCGAACAGTCCCGACGGCCTATGGCTGCCGCTGTTTCTTAAATTCGCGCGCGAACAGAAATTGTTTTCCTAGGACCCATTCGCGGGGCCTCTTGCCGAGGTACTGCGATCAGGGCGCCACCATAGCGAGTCGGAAGTTCATGACCCACGCCGGTCGGCCTGTATTTCTATGCTTCCCATCAGGACGGCCGCAGCATCGCTCCGGTCAGCCGATGGGGCACTCACAATCCCGAGAGTTCAGTCCAGGAACTCGCGCACCAGGGCGCGCGCGCGGTGCAGCCGCGCCTTCACCGCCTGGCGCGTGATGGCGAGCGAGACGCTGATCTCCTCGATGGTCAGCTCTTCGACGTCGCGCATCAGGAGGACGGTGCGATAGTGCTCGGGCAGCGACTGGATGGCGGCGGCGAGGTCGAGGCGCAGCTCGTGGGCGGGACGCCGCGCCAAGGCGGCATCGTTCTCGATGTCGTCCATCGCGGTGTGCCTGGCGAACATGCGCCGCGCCAGCCGGCCGCATTCGCGCCGCACGATGGCGAACAGCCAGACGGAAAACGCGCCAACGGCGCGCAGGCTGCCGATGCGGCGATAGAGCAGCCACAGCGAATCCTGCACCGCGTCGTCGATGTCGGCCGAGCGGCATTGGCTGCGGGCGTAGCGGCGGATGTCGGGCTGGCTGATGGCGAGCAGCTCGGAGATCGCGGCGCGATCTCCTTGCTGCGCCGACTGGATGAGGGCGGGAAGGCCCCGCGTCACGGCGTGTGGTCGAGCTTGCGCCCGACCATGGCGCAGGCGGGGCAGAAGCCGAACACGCCGGTCAGGCCGAGCATCAATCCCATGGCGGCGAGGCCGTAGCCCGCCGGCGTGCCCGCCATGGCGACGAGGCCGTAGGCGATCAGCGCGATGCCCATCATGATTCGCACGACCTGCTCCCAGCCGCGGATATTCTTGCGATAGAACATAATGACTCTCCTTATCCCAAGCCCCAAACGGGCCACGAGGAAGAGAGGGGGCCGAGGGCGGTTTGGATTCGCACGGCGGGGGATTTTTTTGGCTGGCGTCCAGCCGAGCGGCGAAAGCTTGCTCGCCGCTTGGGAAGGCGGCCCTGGAGCAGGAATTGAACCCGCCGCTGGGGACGCGGCACGGCTCCGCTTAAGGCTTCCGCACGGATGCTGAGGCCCTTCTGCGACAAACCGTGCACTTGACAGTTAATTGCGACTGATTATCACTTGCGATAAGTTCTCGGGAGGCGACGGCACAATTGAACGCGTCGATGGCAGGATTTTGGGCCTTTTTTGCGGCTTTTTTCCTGGTCCTGGGCCTGCCGGCCAGGGCCGAAGACGGCGACACCACCATCACGATCAAGGGTGACAAGTTCCTTCCGGACGAGGTCCGCATTCCGGCAGACCGCAAGGTGAAGCTGACCGTGCGCAATCTGGATGCCGCGCCGTCGGAATTCGAGAGCTCCGATTTCCACCGCGAGAAGATCGTTGCGCCGGGCGGCGAGATCACCGTCTTTGTCGGGCCTCTCGACGCCGGCACCTACGAATTCTTCGATGATTTCCATCCCGAGGATCGCGGCCATCTGGTCGTGAAATAACCATGCTCGCAATGCTGGTCATCGTCTTTCGCGAAGTCCTGGAAGCGGCGCTCGTGGTCGGGATCGTCATGGCGGCGACCCGCGGCGTTCCGCGGCGCGGCTGGTGGATCGCGGCCGGATGCGTGGCCGGCGCCATGGGCGCCGTCATCGTTGCGGGGTTTGCCGGCGCAATTGCCTCCGCATTGGAAGGCGTCGGGCAGGAGCTCTTCAACGCCGCGATCCTGATGACCGCCGTCTGCATGCTCGGATGGCACATCATCTGGATGGGACGTCACGGCCGGGAGATTGCCGCCGACGCCACGCGCATCGGCCGGGAAGTCCTGTCGGGCAGTCGTTCGCTCTACGCCATATCGGCGGTCTGCGGCATCGCGGTGCTTCGCGAGGGATCAGAGGTCGTCCTGTTCCTCTACGGCATCGCAGCCGCAGGCGGGACGGGCGGGGCGGATCTGATGATCGGCGGAGCCCTGGGCCTTCTCGCCGGCGCAGCCGTCGGCATCGCCCTCTATTACGGCCTGCTGGCGATCCCCTTGCGCCATCTGTTCGGGGTGACCTCGTGGCTGATCCTGCTTCTGGCGGCCGGCATGGCCTCGCAAGGCGCCGCGTTTCTCGCTGCCGCGAACCTGCTGCCGTCGCTCGGCAACAGCATCTGGAACACCTCGCAGATTCTTTCCGACAGGAGCCTCATGGGGCAGCTGCTGCACGTCCTGATCGGCTACACCGCACGCCCCGCCGGCATCCAGCTCGTCTTCTACGGCGCCACGCTGCTTGTGATCGGCCTGGGCATGCGGACGCTGGGGCGCGATCCGGTCCGCTCCGGGATCGGCCGCACGACCGCCGGGCAATCGACGCCTTGAACGGGCGCGCGCCACGCATTTTGGGGGAGATTGAAAGGTGAGCGTATCAACACTGGCGAAAGCCGGCGTGATGACGGCCGCCTTGTTGTCGGCGGCGACGGGCGCCAGGGCGGACTTCAAGGTGTGGACGCCCGACGTCAATCCCGGCGAATTGGCCATCGAAAACGTCGGCGATCTCGGCTTCGATCCCGCCCGCAACAAGAGCGGCGAACAAAGCCACACGGCGGAAATCGAATACGGCCTGACATCGTGGTGGCAACCCGAGCTCGAACTCGAATTCGAGCGCGATCCCGGCCCGGGCAATTCCGTCAAATTCAGCCAGATCACCCTGGAGAATTTGTTCCAATTCACCGAGCGCGGAGAATACTGGCTCGACGCCGGATTTTTCGCCGAGTACGGCCACACCACGGCGAAGGGCGACCCCGATGAAATCTCCTTCGGTCCCGTGCTGCGCAAGGATTTCTGGGGGCTGAGCAACGCGGTCAATCTGTTCTTTGAAAAGGACCTGGGCCGCGGCCAAGTCCTGCTCTCCTGGGCCTGGGAGACGCGTATCGAGCGCTGGCAAATGAAGTTCGGCCGGACCCTCGTCATCGAACCGGGTTTTCAGTTCTATGGCGCACCCGGCGCCGTCGGTACCTTTGCCGCCTGGCGCGATCAGGACAACCGCGCGGGGCCGCAACTGTTCGGCAAGATCTTCCATCTCGGACCGGGGGACCTGCAATGGAACGGCGGCGTTCTGTTCGGCCTCACGCCGGCGGCGCCCGCGATCACACCGCGCTGGCAGCTCGAATACGAAATCCGTTACTAGAGCATGGCCTTTCGGGGCGGAATTGCCTGCGTTGCGCGCCAGCGAGACGATCCGCCGGATGCCGCGACGACGCAGTCAGCCGGACGCCACGCTTCAGGCAGCGTCGAACGCGCTCGTTTCATCGTCGCTGGCGCCGGGCTTGTCGCTGAAATGCTCGGGATACTTGTTCGGAACGCCATCCCATTGCGCGGCGTCGGCCGGCGGTATCCCTTTGCGCGTGATGTTGGGCCATTTCTTGACGTATTCGGCGTTCAGGCCGAGCCACTGTTCCAAACCCGTCTCGGTGTCCGGCTTGATCGCCTCGGCAGGGCATTCCGGCTCGCAGACTCCGCAATCGATGCATTCGTCGGGATGGATGACGAGCATGTTCTCGCCTTCGTAGAAGCAGTCGACGGGGCATACCTCCACGCAGTCCATGTATTTGCATTTGATGCAGGCGTCAGTGACGACGTAAGTCATTGCGTACCCCTTTCGCCCAAAGTGAGGCGGAGCTGCGAAAATTCTCTTACGACAGTCACTCTGGGCGCCTTCAGCTTAGCGCACAAAGATATATATGCAATATTTCTTAACGTGACCGGCTGCGTCCTGATGCCATCCCGGCGGAAGTCACGGCGCCCGGCGCACCGAGGTTGGCGCGACCCGTTCACGACGAAGTTGTGATCCTGAAGGGCGACCTGAGCGACTGATAAGGGCCTTCGAACGGGGCCGGCGTGACCTCTCGCCCGTCCTCCAAGACCGCACGGACGACGCCGTCCGGTCCACGGTTGCCGCCGAGGGGCGATCGTTCAAGCTGTTCCACCCAATAGAGCTTGGCGTCTTCCAGCCCGCTGCGGAAGCACAGGCTCTCATTGCCTTTGCGATGGCGCTGGGACGGTCTGTCGAGTTCGCAGGCGATCAGCCGCGCCGCGGCCGCCGACGGCGCGCACACCACCACTTCCTTCCAGATTCTGCGTCCATGCCACCGCGCATCGCCTCGACGCGCCACCGGATGAATACGCCAGAGCGGCATGTTTCCTTGTCCGTTCGGCCGCGCGATCCTGCGTTCGGGGCCCGGCTGCGGCGCCAACGCCGCCGGCTGCGAAACGCAAGAAGCCCGCCTAAAGATGCATAAATCATATATGTTATAGACGGCGATTCCAGGTGACAGAACATCACACGTTCGGATCGCCGGTTTGCCGGACGTTTACTTCTACAGAACGCCGCTCCCCGACCGGCAGGGTGGTGTGAACGTGGTGCGATTTTCGGTTGGTGGGTTTGTGATCTTCCTAACGACCGATAAGCGCTCTAATCCATCGTTCCCTCCGGAGAAATGTTGGCTCAGAGGGAAATCAGTGGGAACATTTCCGGTCGTGCCGAAACCGAGCCATGCGCGACGTAAGCGTTGAGGGTGCTATATTGGGTCAGTCGGGCTTGCCGAACGACTCCCGGGCGTCTCGGACGAGTCGAAACAGCACCTCACGCTTCTTGCCGTTGACTTCGGCGTCGATGCTGAGTCGGTACTTGCCAGATCGACCGTCGTAGGCAAGGGCAACTAGGCCGGCGCCGTCAATCGTGGAGTCAGTTTCGTCTGTCTTCGGGATTTTGACCGTCATGATTACGTGAGCGCGCTTGGGCCGGAACGAGACGAAGTTCAGTGGCGCTCCATCCACTTCCAGTCCGATATAGTGTTTGTTGTATTTGAGCTTCGCCTTCGGCTCGACCTCGTTCACCATTTTCATCAGTTCGTCCGTTAAGGCGAGCGTCTTCTTCGATCCCTTGGTAGTTTCCCAGAAGTTGCGGTCGGCAGGTTCGGCCACAGGTTCGTCATCATCGACCGGGCCGTATCGATTCTCGTCGATGACCTTCACGAACGTGAGAGCAACTCCGTCACCGACCTTGTAGGCGGTCATTTTGAGAGCGATCAAAGGGATTGCCCCATTGAACAGCTGAATGACGTTCAGGAACCGGGAAATGATGTCCTCGGCGACGATAACAGCAACGTGCTCGTACTGAGGGTAGCGCTTTCGCTCCATGTCCCAGTATTCGATCGTCCGAATTATGTGGCTCTCGTCGGTGGCCCCGAGCTGAACTTCGACTTCATACCGTTTCAGCGTCTCTGGGTCCTGGAGAAGGAGGTCCAGCACACCAGCTCTAGGTTGGCGACGCTCCTTGTCCTTCAGTTCAATGTCACCGAGGCCGAGAAGCGTTGGATCATCGGCAATCAGCTGCTGCACCCACTTCTCGCCGAGCTGTCCAAGATCGAATGGTGCGAGCTTCATGTCGTGCCCCCGGATGCTGTGGCGATTCAGATTGCGATATTCTGAACTCCGCGGCGCGACTGTCCAACCTGATCTCGTTCCAGAACGGTTCTGGAACGAAACTGTAAAACTCGCTGTAAAACCGGTGAGGTGATTTCAGTTAAGTCCTGGAGCGGGCGAAGGGAATCGAACCCTCGTATGCAGCTTGGGAAGCTGCCGTTCTACCATTGAACTACGCCCGCGAGCGCGCCTTGATTACCACGCCCGCAGGCGGGAAGGGAACGGGGACGGATCGCTCAGCCCAGCTTTTCATACCGGAAATTGCGGAAGCGGGCGCCGCCCGTGCCGGCGGCGTAAAGGCCCGGGCGCAGGCTGAGGAACCCGCCCGCGGTGTTGTGGTGATAGCCCGAGACCTCCATCTCGACGTCGAACTTCTCCCAGCTGCGGCCGTCGATGCTGGTGTGCAAGCGCACGACGTGATGGTCGTTGGTGAGGCGCAGGTGGAGCCTCTGGCGGCCCGCCGCCGCGATCGCCCGCCCGCGCCCGCCAGGGCCTCGCGTCGGGTGAGAAGCATCGGCACTCCTTGTCGCAGGTTGGAAATGCCCCCAACACATTGCTATGGTAACCGGTGTCACGAGACGTGCAAGCCCTGCCGAACGTTGCCGCGCCGCAGGGAGCGACCTAAGAAGAAGGCGGGATCGCACCCCGGGTAGATTGTGAACCACCGCAAACGGCCAATCCGACACGCCGCGCGCAGCGCCGCGGCCGAACCCGACCGGGGCCGCAAGAGATCCACGATCAACGACATCGCGCGGATGGCCAACGTCTCCAAGAAGACGGTGTCGCGCGTCATCAACGATTCCCCCTTCGTGAAGGAGGAGACCCGCCTCAAGATCAACGAGATCATCCGCGAACTTGGCTTCGTCCCCGATCCCCAGGCGCGCGGGCTGGCGTTCCGCCGCTCGTTTCTGATCGGCATGATCTACGACAATCCCACCGCGCAATACGTGGTGAACATGCAGCAGGGCATCCTCGACGCCATGAAGGGCACGAGCTTCGAACTCGTCATCCGCCCCTGCGACCGGCAGACGCCGACCTTCCTCGCCGACATGCGCAGCTTCGTCGAGCGGCAGAAGCTGTTCGGCGTGGTGCTGACGCCGTCGGTGTCGGAAGACGACCGGCTGGTGAAGCTGCTGCACGACATCGACTGCCCCTATGTGCGCATCGCTTCGGTGTCGCTCGACAGCGCGGCGACGATGGTGGTGACCCACGATTGCGAAGGCGCCGCCGACGCGGCGCGCCACCTCGCCGATCTCGGCCATCACCTCATAGCCCACATTTCCGGGCCGCCGACCTTCCGCTCGGCGCACGAGCGCCGGCGCGGATTCACCGAGGCGCTGGCGGCGCGCGCCATCAAGATCAGAGCGGGCTACGACCGCGAAGGGGCCTACACCTTCGACAGCGGCATCGCCCTGGCGCAGGAGCTCCTGAAGCTCAAGCCGCGGCCGACGGCTATCTTCACCGGCAACGACGAAATGGCGGCCGGCGTCTACAAGGTGGCCCACGACATGGGCCTCAGCATCCCGCACGACCTGTCGGTGATCGGCTTCGACGACAGCCCGGTGGCGACGCGGCTGTGGCCGGTGCTGACGACGGTGCGCCTGCCGATCCGCGACATGGGGCGCATGGCGGCGGAGAAGCTGATTAAGCGGCGCAGCGAGCGGCGCGCCCACGCCGAGGACGTCACCGAGGTGATCCCCTCGCTCATCGTGCGGGAATCCACGGGGCCGGCGTCGCGCCCATGAAGGCCATTGCGCGCGCCTCCGTCCAGGAGTTATGACACCGGTTACCAAAAGCACCGCGGGGGTTCCGATGTTCAAGAAGGTCTATCACGCGACCCATCCCGACAGCTTGGCCGGGATCGACAATGAGACCTTGCGCGACCGCTACCTGATCGGCGGCCTGTTCGCGGCGGACGAGGTGGTCCTCAATTACCTCCATGTCGAACGCCTGGTCATCGGCGGCGCCGCCCCGGTGAGGAAGGCGGTGAAGCTGCCGGCGCAGACCGAGCCCAAATCCGCCGAAGGCAAGCCGTTCCTGGAGCGGCGCGAGCTCGGCATCGTCAATGTCGGCGAAGGGGCAGGGCGCGTCACCCTCGACGGCAAGCGATACGACGTGGCGCCGCGCGACGGGCTTTATGCGCCCATGGGCACGGCCGACGTCGTGTTCGAAACCGACGATGCCGCAAGACTCGCCAAGTTCTACCTCGCTTCGACCCCGGCGCACGCCCGCTTCGAAGCGGTCAAGATCTCGATCGAAAAGGCGGTGCCGCTCGAGCGCGGCTCGCTGGCGCAATCCAACGAACGCACGATCTACCAGTACTTCGTGCCGGCGACCTGCAGGACGGCGCAACTGCTTCTGGGCGTGACCTTCCTCAAGACCGGCAGCGTATGGAACACCATGCCGCCGCATCTCCACGACCGGCGCGCCGAAGCCTATTTCTACTTCAACCTGAAGAAGGACGACCGCGTCTTCCACTTCATGGGGGAGCCCGACGCCATGCGCCACATCCTCATCGCCAACGACGAGGCCGTGGTGTCGCCGCCCTGGTCGATCCATATGGGCGCAGGCACCAGCAATTACGCCTTCATCTGGGCGATGGGCGGCGAAAACCTCGATTACACCGACATGAACGTCCTCGACATCTGCCAGCTGAAATAGGAGCCGACATGGACAATCCCTTCAGCCTCGAAGGCAAAGTGGCGCTGGTGACGGGGGCCAATACGGGCCTCGGCCAGGGCATTGCCGTGGCCCTCGCCGAAGCGGGCGCCGACATCGCGGTGGCGGGCTTCGTGACGCCCACCGAAACCGAAGCCATGATCAAGAAGATCGGGCGGCGCTTTCTTTCGATCGACGCCAACCTGATGAGCCTGGCGCCCATCGCGGGCGTCGTCGCCGCCACCGTGAAGGGGCTGGGCAAGATCGACATCCTGGTCAACAACGCCGGCATGATCCGCCGCGCGGATTCGCTGGAATTCAGCGAGAAGGACTGGGACGACGTCATGAACGTCAACGTCAAGGCCGTGTTCTTCATGTGCCAGGCCGCGGGCCGCGAGTTCGTCAAGCAGGGGGGCGGCAAGATCATCAACATCGCCTCGATGCTGTCGTTCCAGGGCGGCATCCGCGTGCCGTCCTACACGGCCTCGAAGAGCGGCGTGGCCGGCATCACGCGCCTGCTCGCCAACGAATGGGCGTCGAAGAACATCAACGTCAACGCCATCGCTCCGGGCTACATGGCGACGGACAACACCCAGCAGCTGCGCGACGATCCCGAGCGTTCGAAGGCGATCCTCGACCGCATCCCGGCGGGACGCTGGGGTGAACCCAAGGACGTGGGCGGAACGGCGGTGTTCCTGGCGTCGCGCGCGGCCGATTACCTGAACGGCGCCGTCATTCCGGTCGATGGCGGCTGGCTGGCACGCTGACATTGCGGCTCATTCTGAATTGGTGGATGGACAGTTGGGCGCCCATCGCGGGTGCGCGCCCTGTCCTGACCTCCAAACCTTTGAAAAATCATCGCTTTAAGAGCGGCCGCCGGCCCGGCCAAAACCTGCGCATGTGGCTCGATTGCATCAAGGCGGAGCATGCGTCCTGATGTTGCCATAATGCATCTATTCGCGGCCTTCGCATCGACGCCTGTCGGATTGGCTTGTGCGGTATCGCGGGTATTCTGTATGGTCTTCCTGCTACCGGTGTCATTTCCGGATGACAGGGGATGACACCGGTGTCAAACGGGGAAGAAATCGCAACGATGCTGCCGTCTTGAATGGGCACGGGCGGCCAACGCCCGGAGACGGCAGGAGGGAGGGTATCAGTGTTGAAGTCAAACCTGACTCGAGCTGCGTCTTCGCGGCTGATGACCGGCGCGTCCGCGGTCGCGCTGCTGGCCATGATCGGCACCACGGCGCTGGCACAAGAGACGATGGAAACGGTCACCGTCACCGGCTTCCGCGAAAGCCTGGAAAAGGCGTTGGACCTCAAGCGCACCGCGCTCGATGCGTCCGATTCGATCATGGCGGAAGACATCGCGAAATTCCCGGACATGAACGTGTCCGAATCGCTGCAACGCATCCCGGGCGTGGCGATCACGCGCGAAGCGGGCGAGGGCCGTGAAATCATGGTGCGCGGCCTCGGCGCGCAGTTCACCCGCGTGCGCATCAACGGCATCGAAGCCATGGCGACGGTGGGCTCGCAGGACGTCTCGACCTCCGGCGGCGGCACCAACCGCGGGCGCGCCTTCGACTTCAACGTCTTCGCCTCCGACCTCTTCAACAAACTGACGGTCCACAAGTCGGCTTCGGCTTCGCTGGAAGAAGGTTCGCTGGGCGCCACCGTCGACCTGTCGACGGCCCATCCCTTCGATTATGCGGGCTTCGTGTTCACGGCCTCGGCGCAGGGCGGCTACCAGGATCTCGCCGGCAGCTTCAATCCGCGCGCGGCGGCCCTGATCTCGGACACCTTCGCCGGCGGCAAGCTGGGCGCCCTTCTCACGGTGGCCTATGCCGTCACCAACACGATGGAAGCCGGCACCAGTTCGGTGCGGTGGCTGAACAACACCAACACCAGCTCGACGGGCTCGATCTCGACCAGCTACAATTTCGGCCACGTCAACGGCGCCACCAGCGGAGCGGATTTCGACGCGGCAAACGCCGCCTTCAAGCCCCGCTTCCCGCGCTATGACATCGTTCCGACCAAGTCCAAGCGCCTCGGCATCACCGCTTCGCTGCAATGGCAGCCCGACGACGACACGCTGTTCACCGTCGACGGGATGTATGCGGACTTCGCCCAGGAGCGCAACGAGTACTACATCGAGGCGCCGTCGTTCAGCACTTCGGGGACGTCGACCGGCGGCTCCTATGTCGACACCAATACCAGCGCGACGATGTATTACCGCACGCTCGGCATCAAGTATCAGAGCCTGATCAACTTCGATGCCGGCGATCTGGCGAGCAAGACCGGCGTCGATGCGGTGGGCAACGCCACGACGACGCTCAACCGCGCCGAGGTGATCGGCGTGGGACTGCGCGACGAACACCGCCTCGACCATCTCGACACGCGCTTCATGCAGGTGACCATCGACGGCACGCACACCTTCTCGGAGGACTTCAAGGTCCACATCCTGGGCGGCTGGACGGAATCGCATCACCGCAACCCCGTCCAGACGACGCTGATGGCGGATTACGGCTGCTTCGGAACGACCAGCAGCACGACGGGCTGCGGTGCGGGGACGGCTTCCGACCCGTTCATCTACGACTACAGCCACGGCGACATGCCGCTGCTCAACTTCGGAAACGTAGACGTCACCTCGACCTCGGGCTGGTTCTTGTCGAACATCCGCGAGCGCGAGGAGTTCGCCTACAATTCATTCCGTTCCGCGCAGGCCGATTTCGAGTTCGATGCGTCGAGCGAGGTGAAATTCACCGGCGGGTTCGATTTCCGCAACTACGGCTACGGCACGCTCGAACTGCGGCGTTCGACCGGCGTGGCCGGCTCGACGACGGAAGCCAGCTCGCTGTCCGCGGCCACCCGATCGGTGCCGCTGGCGACCTACACCAGCCTGATAACGCTTCCGAAGGTCGGCGCCCCGGCGGGTTCGGACACCACCTGGTTCACCTTCGACTTCAACAAGGCGGCCTCGGCCCTGCAGATCGGGGACCCGTCCGTCTTCCCGATGTCGATGGATCCCGGCTATTCCAACACCGGCACCGTGCGGGAGAACGACTTCGGCGGCTGGCTGCAGATGACTTGGGACACCTCGGTCTACGGCCTGCCGTTCCGCGGCGACGTGGGCGGACGCTACATCCTGACCGAGTCGCAGTCCGTGGGTTATTCGCTGATCAACGGCACGGTGACGCCGATCCAGGGCCATCACGTCTATCACGACTTCCTGCCGGCCCTGAACATGGTCCTCGAACCGTGGCAGGACTTTCTGGTGCGCTTCAACGCCAGCTACGCCATGTCGCGGCCGAACATGACGAGCATGCTGCCGACCGGCTCGGTGGCGGTCACCGGCAGCAACGCCGGCGCCAAAGTCGGCAATCCGTCCCTCAATCCGACGCGGTCGAAGAACCTCGACCTGGCCTTCGAGTGGTATTACGGCAAGGGGGCGCTGTTCTCGGTGGCCGGCTTCTGGAAGCACATCGACACCTTCATCCAGAACCGCCAGTCGACCGGGACGGCGGCGGAGAATCCCTTCGGGCTCGAGAGCGCCGCCTTCGTATCGGCCTGCGGCGGCACCGGCAGCGACTGGAGCACGATCACGGCGCCCTACTGCATCGCGAACGGCGGGGCGAACATGCAATGGACCTACACCGCGACGGTGAACGCCAAGGGCGCGCCACTGTACGGCACCGAGATCAACTGGCAGCAGCCGCTCGATTTCCTGCCCAAACCGTTCGACAGCTTCGGCCTGCTGGGCAACTTCACTTACGTCCAGGCGCGGCAGTCCTACTATTCGGCGCCCAGCGCCCTCCACCCCAACGGCCAGCTGATCATGACGGAAGACCTCGTCAACCTGTCGCGCATCAGCTACAACGGCACGGTCTATTACGACGACGGGACGCTGCAGGCGCGCGTCACCGGCGCCTTCCGCAGCCACTACCTGATCAACTCCAACATCGCGTCGAACAACAACAACTACGGCATCTTCAGCAAATCGACGTTCAATCTCGACGCCTCGGCATCCTACAAGTTCAGCGAAGAGTTGATGTTCACCTTCGATGCGCTGAACCTGACGGACCAGGCCAGCAACATCGTGGCCGACAAGTACGCGCAGCGTTCGTACCAGTATCACAAGACCGGCCCTGTCTATTATCTGGGCGTCAAGTACACGTACTGATCCTTTCCAATCCGAAGACTCGCGCGCGCCGGGGACATCGTCCCCGGCGCTTTTCTTTGGCGCCGGTCGAGGTGCGCCAGGCGCGGATGCCCCGCGGCTTGAGGGGGCCGCCGCTTGAACGGGCGGGGCGAATGCGCTAGAAACTCAATTGACACCGGTGTCAAAAAGGCGACGGCGAGCGGTTCCCGAGGGAGCCGCCGGGGCTTGCGCGAGATGGCGCCCCATGTCGCGGCTCGCAGGCGCGCCGCATCGAATGAGCAGGTTGCGTCCGGCGCGGAAGGGCGTTGAATGGCGCCGGCGTTCAGGGAGAACACGACATGGCAGCGAAGGATCGCCTCACCGTCCTGGCGGCGATGATGGAGCAGGGGGTGATCCCCGTCTTCTATCACCCCGATGCCGAAGCCTGCACGGCCGTGATCCAGGCCTGCGCCAACGGCGGGGCGAAATGCATCGAGTTCACCAACCGCGGCGATTTCGCCACGCATGTCTTTCTCGAGGTGACGCGCCATTTCGCCAAGGCGGACAAGAGCGTCATCATGGGCGTGGGCTCGGTGGTCGATGCGCCGACGGCGGGCCTCTACATCGCCAACGGCGCGAATTTCGTCGTCGGACCCGTGCTCAATGCCGATGTCGCAAAGCTGTGCAACCGCCGCACCATCGCCTACAGCCCCGGCTGCGGCTCCGCCTCGGAAGTCTCCTACGCCCAGGAACTGGGCTGCGAGATCGTCAAGATCTTTCCGGGCTCCTGCGTCGGGGGCCCCGAATTCGTCAAGAACATCCTGGGGCCCATGCCGTGGACCAAGCTGATGCCGACGGGCGGCGTCGATCCCACCGAGGAATCGCTGTCGAAATGGTTCGGCGCGGGCATCGTGGCGGCCGGCATCGGCTCCAAGCTCATCACCTCCGACCTCCTCAAGGCCAAGGATTACGCCGGCATCGAGAAGAAGGTCGCCGAGACCGTGGCGCTGATCAGGAAAATACGCGGGAAGTGACATGGCAGACGAAATCCTGAAAATCCGCCCCGCCAGCGAATGCCGGTGGGACTGCGTGTCGTTCGGCGAGATCATGCTGCGCTTCGATCCCGGCTTCGGGCGGGTGCGCAATGCGCGGCAGTTCCAGGTGTGGGAAGGCGGCGGCGAGTACAACGTGGCGCGCGCCATGCGCAAGTGCTGGGGCAAGCGGTCCTCCGTCGTCACCGCCCTGCCCAAGAACGATCTCGGCTGGCTGGTGGAGGATTTCATCTGCCAGGGCGGGGTCGACACCTCGCACATTCTGTGGCGCGAGTTCGACGGCATCGGCCGCAACACCCGCGTCGGCCTCAACTTCACCGAGAAGGGCTTCGGCATCCGCGCAGCGCTCGGCTGCTCGGACCGCGCCAATTCCGCCGCCTCGCAGATCAAGCCGGGCGAGGTGGACTGGGACAAGCTTTTCGGCGAGGAAGGCGTGCGCTGGTTCCATACCGGCGGCATCTTCGCGGCACTGGCCCCCAACACATCGGAAGCGGTGATCGAAGCGGTTGAGGCGGCCCGCAGGCACGGCACCATCGTGGCCTACGACCTCAACTACCGCGCCTCGCTGTGGAAGAGCCAGGGCGGCAAGGAAGGGGCGCAGAAGGTCAACCGCAAGATCGCCGAACATGTCGACGTCATGATCGGCAACGAGGAGGACTTCACCGCCTGCCTCGGCTTCCAGGTGGAAGGCCTCGACGAGCACATCTCCAAGATCGATCCCGCCAACTTCAAGAAGATGATCGCGGCGGCCGTGAAGCAGTTTCCGAACTTCAAGGTGGCGGCGACCACGCTGCGCAACGCCAAGACCGCGACCTTCAACGACTGGGGCGCGGTGATCTGGGCGGGGGGAAATTTCTACGAGGCGCCGATGCGCGAGAACCTCGAGATCTACGACCGCGTGGGCGGCGGCGACGGGTTCGCCTCGGGCCTCGCTTACGGCTTCCTCGAGGGCAAAGGCCCGCAGGCCGCGGTGGAATACGGTGCGGCGCACGGCGCCCTGGCGATGACGACGCCCGGCGACACCTCGATGGTCAACGTCAAGGAAGTGGAAGCCGTGATGAAGGGCAAAGGCGCGCGGGTGATTCGGTAAGGGCGCCGCGGCCGACTCCCGAAGGGTCATAAGTCCCGTCGCGCGAAGCAATTCTCAGCCGCGGGGCGGCCGCATTACCGCCGTTCTCAACAGGATGTCGCCGGCATCGGCGGCGTGCAATGCACCGTGGAAAAGTGCGATGATCGACCGGAGCAAAGGCTCGGGACGATCGGATGGCTGTGGTTCACATCATGGGCTTGGCGGTGGCGGGCCTCGCGCTGGCCGGTGCCCTCTACACGGCGCTGACGGCGATCCTGGCCTGCCGCTTTCGAGCGACGCCGGACAAGGCGGCAGCGTCTCTGCCCCCCATGTCGGTGCTCAAGCCGCTGCACGGCGACGAACCGGCCCTGGACCTGAATCTCGAGACCTATTTCGTGCAGGACTATCCGGCGCCGTATCAGCTGCTGTTCGGCGTGCAGAGCCGCAGCGACGCCGCCATCGCCACGGTGGAGCGGCTGCGGGCGCGCCATCCGGAAGTGGATGCGACCCTGGTGATCGACGGGCGCAGCCATGGAACCAATGCCAAAGTTTCGAATCTCGTCAATATGAGCGCGTCGATCCGGCACGGCCTCGTAGTGGTCAGCGACAGCGACATCTCGGTGCCGCCGACCTATCTGCGCGAACTTGCCGTCGCGCTGGAGCCCGACACGGTCGGTGCGGTGACCTGTCCCTATACGGGGTGGGCGGCGCGGGGCGCGGGGTCGCTGTTCTGCGCCATGGGCATCAATTTCCATTTCCTGCCCAACGCGCTGGCGGGCGTGGCGCTGGGGCTTGTGACCCCCTGTTTCGGTTCCACCATCGCGGTGAAAGGCGCCGTGCTGGCCGAGATCGGCGGCTTCGCCGCCTTCGCCAATTTCCTCGCCGATGATTACGAGATCGGACGCGCGGTCCGTGCCACCGGGCGGAGGGTGCCCGTTGCTCCGCCCATGGTGCGCCATGCGTGCGGCGAAAACAGCCTTTCGGAATGGTTCTCCCATGAGTTGCGCTGGCAGCGCACGACCCGCGTGATCGCGGCCGCCGGCCATGCCGGCAGCATCATCACCTATCCCATTCCCCTAGGGCTCCTGGGGGCAATTCTGCTGGGATTTTCAGGATTCGGCGTGGCCGTCCTCGCCACTACCGTCCTCTCGCGCGTCGTGCTCAAATGGCGGCTCGAACGGCATTTCGGTTTCGACGGGGGATCCTTCTGGATGCTGCCGGCAGCGGACCTGTTGTCGTTCGCCATCTTTCTGGTATCGCTGTTCGGCGGCCGGGTGGAGTGGAGAGGCGCGCGTCTCAAGGTCGACCATGACGGCGCCCTGTTGCAGCGGTGAGGTTTGTTGATGAAGTCCTTGTTCCTTCAGGCGCCTTCGTTCGACGGGTATGACGGCGGAGCCGGCGCGCGCTACCAGATGAAGCGCGAGGTGAAGTCGTTTTGGTATCCGACATGGCTGGCCCAGGCGGCCGCCATGGTGGAAGGCTCCAAACTCATCGACGCGCCGCCACACCGGCTGCACTTCAAGGACATCGAAGGAGACGTGAAGGCGCACGAGCTGATCGTGATCCACACCTCGACGCCGTCGTTCAAGTCGGACTGCAAGACCGCACGGATGATCAAGGAGATCAATCCCGGCGCCGTCGTCGGCTTCATCGGCGCCAAGGTGGCGGTGCAGCCGAAGGAGAGCCTCGAGGCCTGCGACGCCATCGATTTCGTGGCGCGCAACGAATACGAATACACCATCCAGGAGCTGGCCGCCGGCCGCGACTGGAAAGAGATCAAGGGCATCTCGTACCGCAACAAGGAAGGCGTCGTCGTCCACAACGAGGAGCGCGACGTGCTCTTCGACATGGATCGCCTGCCCTCGGTCCTGCCGGTCTACAAGGCCAATCTTGAGATCGAGAACTACTTCGGCGGCTACCTGAAGCACCCCTACATGTCGTGGTACACCGGCCGCGGCTGCAAGTCGCGCTGCACCTTCTGCCTGTGGCCGCAGACGATCTCCGGGCACAAATACCGCTTCCGCTCCATCGAGTCCGTGGTCGAGGAGGTGAAGTACCTTCAGCGGGAGTTCCCGCAGGTGAAGGAGATCTTCTTCGACGACGACACGCTGACCGACAACGCGCCGCGCGTCGAGCTTCTGGCCAAGGCGCTCGGCAAGCTGGGCGTCACCTGGTCGTGCAACGCCAAGGCCAACGTGCCGCGCAAGACACTGGAAGTCCTGAAGGACAACGGGCTGCGGCTGCTGCTGGTCGGCTACGAATCCGGCAACCAGAAGATCCTGCACAACATCAAGAAGGGCCTGCTGGTCGACGTGGCGCGCAAGTTCGCCAAGGACTGCCACGAACTCGGCATCCTGGTGCACGGCACCTTCATCCTCGGCCTGCCCGGCGAGACCCGCGAGACCATCCAGGAAACGCTTGAATTCGCCAAGCAGGTCAACCCGCGCACCCTGCAGGTGTCGCTGGCGGCGCCCTATCCCGGCACCTTCCTCTACAACCAGGCCAAGGAGAACGGCTGGTTCGCGGACGACGTCGACCTGTTGACCGACGACGGCACGCAGATCGCGCCGCTCAACTATCCCGACCTGCCGCACGGCGAAATCTTCGATTCGGTCGAGGATTTCTACAAGAAATTCTACTTCCGGCCGTCCAAGATCGCCGAGATCGTCGGCGAGATGCTGACTTCGCGCGAAATGATGGTGCGCCGCCTGCGCGAAGGCGTGGAGTTCTTCCAGTTCCTGCGCACGCGCGAGGACATGATCGTTTCTTGAGAGGCTTGATTGTCACCGCCGATGATTTCGGCGCCGCCCGCGAAGTCAACGACGCGGTCGAGATCGCACACCGCGACGGAATCCTGACGGCTGCCAGCCTTATGGTCGCCGCCCCCGCCGCGGCCGACGCGGTGAAGCGCGCCAAGGCCATGCCGCAGCTCGGCGTGGGGCTGCACCTGGTGCTGGTCGAAGGCCGGCCGATGATGCCGCCCTCGACGATCCCGGCGCTGGTCGGCGCCGACGGGAATTTCCGCCTCGACATGGTGCGCGAGAGCTTCGAGATGGTGCTGCGGGCATCGCTGCGACGCCAACTGGCCGAGGAGATCGAGGCGCAGTTCCAGGCCTTCGCCGCCACCGGCCTCAAGCTCGATCACGTCAACACCCACAAGCACTTCCATCTGCACCCGGTCATCGCGGGGCTGATCCTGTCGATCGGCCGGAAATACGGCCTGCGGTCGATGCGCGTGCCCTACGAGCCGCCGTCGCTGCTGCGCCGGATCGAACCCGTCCACGGCACCGGCAGGATCGAACGGATCTGGGCGCGGCATCTGCGGCGGCGACTGGGGCGGGCCGGCGTGTGGTCCCCCGACCGCGTCTTCGGGCTGGCCTGGAGCGGGGCCATGACGGCGGCACGGCTCACAGCTTTGCTGTCGCTATTACCCGATGGAATTACTGAGATTTACACGCATCCCGCGACCGCCGGCGGCTTCGCCGGAGCCGCCCAGGGGTATCGCTATGGCGATGAGCTGGCTGCGGTTGCATCGAAGCAACTTGCTGACTTTACACGAGAAAATGGCATACGCCGGGGGTCGTTCCGCGATTTCGAATGAACCGCGGCAACGCCTGACGCCGCCCCCGGGGGCCACGAGATAAAACCCCAATCCGACAACTTGCCTCTCGGAGAATTCGCGTTTGTCATCCGGGGCCTCGTGATGCGATAGCATGCGACGGGAACAGGACCTCCGGGGGCGCCGGCAACGCCGCCGTGCTCCGGCGGTCCGGCTCCGGGCGATTTCGAATCGGGTTTCTTCGGCGGCGGAACTGGGCAGGGCGCGGAGGAACCGTTCGGCAGCGGACGCGAGGACCACGAAAGCCTCGGATGCTGCGTTCCGTGTTCCACATTCAGCCCTCGGTGATCGATTGGCCATAACTGTCGAAAGATGCACAGGAACTTCCGGCGCTGCCCGAGCGGGACGCCGCTGCGCGAGGCCACGGCGGACCGGGCGCCGTCCGCTTTCCCCATCCGAAACGATTCAACCCGTTCGCCCGTCATGAAACTCGGCGCCATCGCTGCACTGCTCGCCGGTCTGGCACTGGCGGTGTTCCTTCTGCTGCACATCGGCCTGTCGCAGGTCCTCGACGCGATCGGACGCGTCGGCTGGGCGGGATTCGCGCTGATCTGCATTGCCGGTCTGGGCGTCGAGTGCTGCCTCGGCACGGCCTGGTACGCCCTGGCGCCGAAAGGCGTGCGCTGGCGGGTGCTGACGATGGCGCGCCAGCTCAGGGACTCCGCCAGCGATCTGCTGCCGTTCACCCAGGTCGGCGGCATGGTGATCGGCGCGCGCGCCGGCGTGCTGGGCGGCATGGCGCCGCCGGCCGCCTTCGCCACCATGATGGTGGACGTCACCACCGAGCTGATGGCGCAGATCGCCTTCATCGCGCTGGGTCTGCTCCTCGGCCTGACGCAATTGCGGGCCAGCGCCACCATGGCGCCCTATGCCGACGCCATCATCATCGCCACGGTGCTCCTGATCCCGGGGGTGATCGCCTTCGTGGTCCTGCAGCGCCGCGGCTCGAGCTTTGCCGAGAAGCTGGCCGGCCGCCTGCTGCCGGCGGCGGTCAGCCATACCGAAGCCTTCTCGAAGATCGTTCGCGGTCTCTACAAGAGCCCCTTGAAACTCGCGCTGTCGTCGTCCATGCACCTCACCGGCTGGATCGCCAGCGGCATCTGGATCTGGCTCGTCATGCAGCTGGTCGGCGCTGACGTGGACGTGTTTTCGGCCATCGCGATCGAGAGTCTGCTGGGCGCCCTGCGCAGCGCCACCGTCTTCGTCCCGTCCGCCATCGGCGTGCAGGAGGCCGGCTATGCCGCGCTGGCGCCCGTGTTCGGCATGGGACCGGAGATCGGGCTGGCGGTTTCGCTGCTCAAGCGGGCGCGCGACGTCGCTGTCGGCGTGCCGGTGCTGCTGTTCTGGCAGGCCATGGAAGGCAAACGCGCCTTCGCGCCCACCACCGAGATCGAACAGCCATGAGCGATGTCGCCTTCGTCACCGGCGCTTCGGGGTTCGTGGGCTCGGCCGTCGCCCGCCACCTCGCCAGTGAGGGAATCCCGCTGCGGCTGGCGGTGCGCGCCACCTCGAAGCGCGACAACCTGGAGGGCCTGAAGGCGGACATTGTCGTTGCCGACATGGGCGACGGGGAGGCGATGGCCAAGGCCATGAAAGGCGCGCGCTGGCTGTTCCACGTGGCGGCGGACTACCGGCTGTGGGCGCGCCATCCCCAGGAGATCGTGCGCCACAATCTCGAAGGAACGCGCACGGTCATGCAGGCGGCGCTGGCCGCCGGCGTGGAACGCATCGTATACACCTCAAGCGTCGCCACCCTGAAACCGCGCGCCGACGGAACGCCGGTCGACGAAACCTCGCGTCATTCGGTGGGCTCTGCGATCGGCGCCTACAAGCGCAGCAAGCTGGTCGCCGAACGCCTCGTCGAGCGCATGGTGGAGGACGAAGGCCTGCCGGCCGTGATCGTCAATCCCTCGACACCGATCGGGCCGCGCGACATCAAGCCGACGCCGACCGGGCGCGTGATCGTCGAGGCGGCCTCGGGGCGCATCCCCGCCTTCGTCGACACCGGCCTCAATCTCGTGCATGTCGACGACGTGGCGGCGGGACACTACCTGGCGCTGAAGCATGGGCGCATCGGCGAGAGCTACATTCTCGGCGGCGAGGACGTCGGATTTGCCACGATGGTCTCGATCATCGCGGACCTGGCCAAGCGGTCTCCGCCCAGGGTCAGGCTGCCGCGCGGACCGCTATTCCCGCTCGCCTTCGCCGCCGAAGCGATTGCGCGCTTGACGAACAAGGAGCCGTTCCTCACGGTCGATGCCTTGAAGATGGCCAAGTATCGGATGTTCTTTTCGTCGGCCAAGGCCGAACGCGAACTCGGATATGCGGCGCGCTCCTATCGCCAGGCGCTGGTCGATGCGCTGGCGTGGTTCCGCATGGCAGGGTACGTCGGATGACCGCGCTGATCTCGTTCGTGTCGCTGGCGGTCTGGATCGGGATGCTCGTCGGGCGCGGCTTCTTCTGGCTGGCCCGCGAGCGCGACGACAAGGACGCGCCGGAGCCGGACCACTGGCCGGCGGTGGTGGCCGTGGTGCCCGCGCGCAACGAAGCCGACGTGATCGCCCGCTCGCTGCAGAGCCTGGCGGCCCAGGATTATCCCGGTCCCTTCCGCGTCATCATGGTGGACGATCAGAGCTCGGACGGCACCGCCGTCATGGCGCGCGGCCTGGGCGGGCGCATCGAGGTGATCGATGGGGCGGAGCATGCACCGGGCTGGACGGGAAAACTCTTCGCCGTGGCACAGGGCGTGGCGCGGGCAAGCAGCACGGCGCCGGACTACCTGCTGCTGACCGACGCGGACATCGCGCATGCCCCCGACAATCTGCGCCGGCTGGTGGTGCGGGCCGAAGCGGGCAAGCTGGTGCTGGTGTCGCTGATGGCCAAGCTGCATTGCGAGAGTTTTGCCGAACGCTTCCTCATCCCGGCATTCGTGTTCTTCTTCGCCATGCTCTTGCCCTTCGCCCGGGTGAACAACCCGCACCGCCGCACGGCGGCCGCGGCCGGCGGCTGCATGCTGGTGCGCCGCGAGGCGCTGGAACGCGCCGGCGGCATCGAAGCCATCAAGTCGGAGATCATCGACGACTGCGCGCTGGCGCGGCGCCTCAAGGCACAGGGCCCGATCTGGCTCGGCCTCAGCGAACGCGCCGTCAGCCTCAGGGCGTATCCGCACATCATCGACATCCAGCAGATGGTATCGCGCTCGGCCTATGCGCAGCTCGGCTATTCGCCGTTGGCGCTGGCGGGCACGGTGATCGGGCTGGCCATCGTCTATATCGCCCCGGTCGTGGCGCTGTTCTTCGGCGGCCTGACCGCGCTGTTCGGCGCGCTGGCCTGGGCGGTCATGACGGTTGCCTACCAGCCGATGCTGCACTTCTATCGCGTGTCGGCGTTCTGGGGGCTGGCGATGCCGCTGATCGGGGCGACCTATGCGGCGTTCACGATCGATTCCGCCATCCAGCATTGGCGCGGGCGGGGCGGCATGTGGAAGGGCCGCGCCCAGGCCATCGTACCGACATGAGCACGGCGTCTGATCTTTCTTCGGGCAAAGGCCATCGCGACGAGAACTTCCCCGTCGCGTCGGTCCTGATCGCGCCGCGCCACCGTCCGGCGATCCTGGCGTTCTACCGCTTCGTGCGCACGGCCGACGACGTCGCCGACCATGGCACGGCGCCGCCCGAAGAGAAGCTGGCATTGCTCGAGGACATGCGCCTGACGCTGATGGGCGCCTCGGATGCCTCGCCGCAGGGCGTGGCGCTGCGCCACGTCATCGCCAGCCGTGGCCTGACCACGGATCATGCCGCCGACCTGCTCGAAGCCTTCCGGCGGGATATCGTCAAGCTGCGCTATGCCGACTGGGGCGAGCTGATGGACTATTGCCGCTATTCGGCGATGCCGGTGGGCCGATACGTGCTCGACGTGCACGGGGAATCGCGCGCCACCTGGCCCGCCAACGACGCGCTGTGCGCGGCGCTGCAGGTCATCAACCACCTGCAGGACTGCGCCAAGGATTACCGCGACCTCGACCGGGTCTACCTGCCGCTGGACACGATGGCGGAGCAGCGCGCCGCCGTGGAGATGCTGGCGGCCGGGCACGCGACGCCGGCGCTGCACGGAACCATCGCGGCGCTCGCCAAGCGCAACGCGGCGCTGCTGGAGCAGTCGGCGCCGTTCGCCTCGCAGATCCGCGATCCGCGCTTGTCGCTGGAAGTGGCGTTCATCCAGCGCCTGGCCGAGGACCTCAACGGCCGGCTGATGCATCGCGATCCCTTGTCCGAGCGGGTCCATCACAGAAAGGGCGAACTGCCGGGCCTGTTCGTGACGGCGCTGGGACGCTTCCTTGCCGGCCGCCTTCGGCCTACAAGACCCCCCGCAGCGGTGCCGAAACGATGAGCGAATTGACCGAAGCGCCGGAGGTGGAAGCCGTGCGCCGCAAGGCGGCCGGAAGCTCGTTCTATTCCGCGATGCGGCTGATGCCCAAGGCGCAGCGCGAGGCGATGTTCGCCATCTACGCCTTCTGCCGCGCGGTGGACGACATCGCCGACGACGGCGTCGGCACGCGCCCGGAGCGCCGCGCCGCGCTGAACCTCTGGCGGGACGACATCGGCAGCCTGTATCGCGGGGCCGCGCCGCGAAAGGCCGCCTTCCTGTCGCAGGTCGTGTCGCGATATGCGCCGCGCCAGCAGGATTTCCTGTCGGTGATCGAGGGCATGGAAATGGACGTCGAAGCGGACATCGTGGCGCCGGACCTGGACCAGCTCGATCTTTATTGCGATCGCGTGGCGAGCGCGGTCGGCCGGCTGTCCGTCAAGGTGTTCGGCATGAAAGAGGAGCCCGGCTTCCGGCTGGCGCAGCATCTGGGCCGTGCCCTCCAGCTCACCAACATCCTGCGCGACCTTGACGAGGACGGGGCGATCCACCGCCTCTATCTGCCGCGGGAATTCCTGAGCGAGGCCGGGCTCGAACCGCGCGAGCCGCACATGGTGCTTGGCGATCCCAGGGTGGACCAGGCCTGCCGCGCCGTGGCTTCGCTGGCGCATCATCATTATCGTGAAGCCGACGCGGTCCTGCGGGCGCGGCCGAAGGGCAACCTGCGTGCGCCGCGGCTGATGAGCGCGGTCTATTGCGAAATCCTGCGCCGCATGGAAGCGGCCGGCTGGGCGCCGCCGCGTCATCGCGTGCACCTGCCCAAGTCCCGGCTGGCGATGATCGTGCTGCGCAACGAGTTCTCGGCGTGAGCCGGGCCTATATCGTGGGAGGCGGGCTGTCAGGGGTCGCCGCGGCGGTGGCGCTGGCGGGGCAGGGGCGCGCCGTGACGCTGTTCGAAGCGGCGGGACAATTGGGCGGCCGCTGCCGTTCGTACTTCGATGCGACGCTGGGCGCCACCATCGACAACGGCAATCATCTCGTGCTGTCGGGCAATCAGGCGGTGTCGCGCTATCTGAGAACCATCGGCGCGCACGACGCGCTGGCGGGACCCGAACGGGCCGAATTCGCCTTCGTCGACATCAAGCACGGCGATCGCTGGAAGCTGGCGCCCAACGACGGTCCGCTGCCGTGGTGGATCTTCTCCGACGGCCGCCGCGTGCCGGGGACGAAGGCGTCGGACTACACCAGGCTGGCGCCCCTGCTGACAGCGGGCCCGAAGCAGCGCATCAGCGACGTCATCCTGTGCGAGGGCGTGCTGTGGGAGCGCTTGATCCGGCCGCTGCTCTTGGCGGCGCTCAACACAGCGCCCGAAGAAGCGTCCGCCGCCCTGGCCGGCGCGGTGTTGCGCGAGACGCTGGCGAAAGGCGGGCAGGCCTACCGGCCGCGCATTGCCCAGCCGTCGCTGGCGGCGGCCTTCGTCGAGCCGGCGCAAGTTCATCTCGTGGCGCGCGGCGCCGACATCCGCCTGGGCGCACGGGTGCGGGCGCTGACGCTGGGAACCAACGAAGTCGTGGCCCTCGAACTTCCCGAGCACACCGTCGCGCTGTCGCCTGAAGACGTGGTCGTGCTGGCGACGCCGCCTTGGGTGACGCACGACCTGCTGCCCAACACGACGACGCCCAACGAATTCCGCTCGATCGTCAACGCGCACTTCAAGATCGCGGCGCCGCCCGGCGCGCCGGCCATGCTGGGGCTGATCAACGCCACGGCGGAATGGCTGTTCGGGTTCGCCGACCGCATCTCCGTCACGGTGAGCGCGGCGGACGCCATCGTCGAGCGCGACCGCGAGGCGCTGGCAACCACGCTGTGGGGCGACGTGGCCAAGGCCTATGGCCTCTCCGGCCCGCTGCCGCCCTGGCAGATCGTCAAGGAAAAGCGGGCCACCTTCGCCGCCACCCCCGAGCAGGCTGCGCGCCGGCCGAAAGCCGCCACCGCCTGGCGCAACCTCGTCCTGGCGGGCGACTGGACCGACACGGGCCTGCCGGCCACCATCGAAAGCGCCCTGCGCTCGGGCGAGACGGCGGCGCACTTGGCGCGCAGCCGCACGCCGGTATGATCGCCATCTGGGACGGAACGCACATGCCGGCGACGAGCGAAGAATTCCTTGCGGTGGACGCGATCATCCACGATGCGACGACGACGCTGCTGAAGCAGCAGCGTCCGGACGGCCACTGGGTGTACGAGCTCGAGGCCGACGCCACGATCCCGGCGGAGTACGTGCTGCTCACGCATTTCCTGGGCGAAACGCCCGACCTGGAACTGGAGCGCAAGATCGGCGTCTATCTGCGGCGCATCCAGGGCGCCCATGGCGGCTGGCCCCTCTATCACGACGGCGCCATCGACATCTCCGCGACGGTGAAGGCCTATTTCGCGCTCAAGATGATCGGCGACGATCCCGATGCGCCGCACATGCGGCGGGCGCGCGAGGCCATCCTGGCGCGGGGCGGGGCCGGCAAGGCGAACGTCTTCACCCGCATCCAGCTGGCGCTCTACGGCGACGTGCCGTGGGCCATCATTCCGACCGTGCCGCCGGAACTGATCCTGCTGCCGCGCTGGTTCCCGATCCATCTTTCCAAGATGTCGTACTGGGCGCGCACGGTGATCGTGCCGCTCCTGGTGCTGGCGGCGAAGCGGCCGCTGGCGCGCAATCCGCGCGGCGTGCACGTGAAGGAGCTGTTCCTGCCGCACAACGTGGCGTCGAAACGGGCGCCGCACCAGAAATGGCATTGGGCGGCGCTGTTCGACACGCTCGACTGGGTCTTGAAGCTGGTCGAACCCTTGTGGCCGAAAACGCTGCGCCGGCGCGCCATCGCGGAATGCGTGCGCTGGACGACGCAGCGCCTCAACGGCGAAGACGGCCTGGGAGCCATCTATCCCGCCATGGCCAACAGCGTGATGATGTTCGACACCATGGGCTATCCGCCGGACCACGCCGACCGCGCCACCGCCCGCAAGTCGGTCGAGAAGCTCCTGGTGATCAAGGACGACGAGGCCTACTGCCAACCCTGCGTCTCGCCGGTGTGGGACACGGCGCTCGCCTGCCATGCCCTGATGGAAGCGCGCATGCCAAAGGCCGACGCCGCGGTGGCGCGCGGGCTCGAATGGCTGAAGCCGCTGCAGGTGCTCGAGGTCAAGGGCGATTGGGAGGAGGAGCGGCGCGGCGTCCGCCCCGGCGGCTGGGCGTTCCAATACCGCAATGACTACTATCCCGATCTCGATGACACGGCGGTGGTGGTGATGGCGCTCGACCGCGCCAAGGAAAGCGCGGCGCCGAAGGCCGATTACCGCGACGCCATCGCGCGCGGCCGCGAATGGGTGGAAGGGCTGCAGTCGAAGAACGGCGGCTGGGGCGCCTTCGACGCGGACAACTGCTACCACTATCTCAACAACATCCCGTTCGCCGACCATGGCGCGCTGCTCGATCCGCCGACCGAAGACGTCACGGGCCGCTGCATCGGCATGCTGGCGCAACTGGGCGAGCCGCCCGACAGCCCGCGGATGAAGGAGGCCATCGCCTATCTCGAACGCGTGCAGATGAAGGAAGGCAGCTGGTTCGGGCGCTGGGGCGTCAACTACATCTACGGCACCTGGTCGGCGCTCGCCGGGCTGAACGCGGCCGGCGTCGACGCTTCGTCGGCGATGGTGCGCCGCGCCGTGGACTGGCTCGTCCGCATCCAGAATGCGGACGGCGGCTGGGGCGAGAACTGCGACAGCTACAAGCTCGACTACAAGGGCTACGAACCGGCACCGTCGACGGCCTCACAGACGGCGTGGGCGCTTCTGGGCCTGATGGCGGCGGGCGAGGTCGACCATCCCGCCGTGGCGAAAGGCGTGCGCTGGCTGGCGTCCAACCGCAGCAGCGACGGGCTGTGGGGCCAGGAGCATTACACGGGCGGCGGGTTCCCGAGGGTGTTCTATCTGCGCTACCACGGCTATCCCAAGTTCTTCCCCCTATGGGCGCTGGCGCGCTACCGCAATCTCAAGCAGGGCAATTCGCGCCGCGTAGGCTACGGGCTGTAGGGGACGTCCGGCCTCGGGCGCGGGTTGGCGAAATGGACAGTGAAACGTTCATAGATTCCCCAACTTCCCCTTCATCCCGGAATTGCTCCTCGACAGAATCTAGGACATGTTCGCAGAAAGGCTCTCCCGGGTGGGGAGGGGAAACCGCAGCCATGTCCGCCACCGTTCTTGCCGCCGTTGGACTCGCTAGAGAGGCCAAAATCGCCGCGCGCCTGGGGCTCACGCCCGTCATCAGCGGGGCCGATGGCAAGCTTCTGGAACGCCGCCTGGTGGCCGCATCGGCGGGTGCCAGAGCCGTGGTGAGCTTCGGCATCGCGGGCGCACTTGCGCCTCTGTTGCATGTCGGGGATCTCCTGGTCGTGTCTCATGTCGTGGCAGGCGACGAGCACTATTCCTGCGACCAGGCGTGGTCGCAGATCCTGCGGACCAAGCTGCCGGGCGCCCATTCCTGCGTCATCGCCGGCGTGGACCGCGTCGTGGGCCACATCGCCTCCAAGCAGAACCTGTTCCGCACGACGGGCGCCCATGCCGTCGACATGGAATCGCACATCGCGGCGCGGTTCGCGCGCGAGCGGGGGCTGCCCTTTGTCGTGTTGCGGGCGGTCTCGGACGAATCGGTGCGCGTGCTGCCGCCCGCGGCGCTCGTGCCTCTGAAACAGAGCGGCAAGCCGCACCTGACGGCGATCCTGAAATCGCTGCTGCAGGAGCCCGATCAGCTCAGCGAATTGATGCAGACCGGCCGCGAGGCCAAGGCCGCGATGCGTTCCCTACTCCGCTGCGGCGATCTTGTCGGACCCGGACTTGGCTGCCCCTATCTCGGCGAGTTTGGCCTCGACATGGCGCGAGAAGACAAACTCGGCCGGCCGCTGGTTCGCCAGTGAGATATCCGGGGCCATGGGGCCTTCGGTCTTCACGCCCCGCACCGCAAGCGGGATCAGCTTGTAGGGATGCTTGACCGAGTCGGCGACGGCGGTGCCCTCGAAGCCGCAATGCACCATGCAGTTGGCGCATTTCTCGTAATTGCCGACGCCGTATTTCTCCCACTCGGTGTCTTCCATCAGCTCCTTGAAGGTCTTCACGTAGCCTTCGCCCAGCAGGTAGCAGGGCTTCTGCCAGCCGAACACGTTGCGCGCCGGCATCGACCAGGGCGAGCATTCGTAGGTCTGGTTGCCCGCCAGGAAATCGAGGAACAGCTCGGACTGCGTGAACGACCACTTCTTGCCGCCGTTGCCGAGCCGCAGGATGTCGCGGAACAGGTTGCGGGTGCGCTCGCGGTTGAGGAAGTGTTCCTGGTCGGGAGCGCGCTCGTAGGCATAGCCCGGCGACACCGTGATGCCGTCGATGCCCATCGCCATGACGTCGTCGAAGAACTTCGCGACGCGCTCGGGAATGGCGTCGTTGAACAGCGTGCAGTTGATCTGGGTGCGGAAGCCCTTGGACTTCGCCAGCTCTATCGCGGCCACGGCCTTGTCGTAGGTGCCTTCCAGGCACACCGACTTGTCGTGCATGGCCTGATCGCCGTCCAGGTGAATCGACCAGGTGAAGTTCTCATGCGGCTCGTAGTCGGCGATCTTCTTCGCCATGAGCAGCGCATTGGTGCAGAGGATGACGAACTTCTTGCGCTCGATGAAGCCTTTCACGATCTTCGGCATCTCGCGGTGGAGCAGGGGCTCGCCGCCGGCGATCGATACGGCGGGCGCCCCGCACTCGTCGATGGCCTGCATGCACTCGTCGTAGCTCAGCCTCTGGTTCAAGATCTCGTCGGGATAATCGATCTTGCCGCAGCCCGCGCAGGCGAGATTGCAGCGGAACAGCGGTTCCAGCATCAGCACGAGCGGATAACGCTTCCTGCCGCTCAGATGCTGCTTCATGACATAGGTCCCGATGCGGGCCGCCTGCTTTGCCGGAATTGCCAACGTATGCTCCTTCTGTCGTTTCTCCCCGCTTTTCGGGAGGGAGTGGCGCCGAAGGCGGCGAGGGGGGCGAACGTATTGACCCTTCCGTCTCGCTGCGCTCGGCACCTCCCCCGTAAACGGGGGAGGAAAATCAGTCCCTGAGTTCGGCCGGAAGGCGGAACTCGATGTGTTCCTTCTTGCCGTCCATCTGCGAAACCTCGATGTCCGGATTGATGCCGCGCAGGGCGTCGATGACGTTCTCGACCAGAGCCTCGGGCGCCGAGGCGCCGGCCGTCAGCCCGATCGTCTTCTTGCCTTTGACCCAAGAGGGGTCGAGTTCGCTGCCGTCGGCGATGAGATAGCTGGGGACGCCTTCCTCCTTGCCGATCTCGCGCAGCCGGTTCGAATTCGAACTGTTCTTCGCACCCACCACGATAATGACGTCCGCGATCCGGCAGAGTTCGCGCACGGCGGTCTGGCGGTTCTGAGTGGCGTAGCAGATGTCGGTCGTCTCGGGGCCCACGATGTCCGAAAAGCGCCGCTTCAGCGCCGCGATCACGTTCTTGGTGTCGTCGATCGACAGCGTGGTCTGCGTGACGTAGGCGACCGGCGTGTCGGCCGGGACGGCGAGCGCCGCGACGTCGTTCTCTGATTGCACGAGATGCACCGGCGCGCCGACCTGGCCCATCGTGCCTTCCACTTCCGGATGGCCGGCATGGCCGATGAGGATCAGCGTGCGACCCGAAGCGACATAGCGCTTGCCCTGGCTGTGGACCTTGGACACCAGCGGGCAGGTGGCGTCGAGCACCGGCAGGCCGCGTCCGGCAGCCTCCTGCACGACCCTCTGCGCCACGCCGTGGGCGCTGAACACGGTGACCGCGCCATCTGGAACCTCGTCGAGCTCTTCGACGAACCGCGCGCCCTTGTTCTTCAAGGTCTCCACGACATGCCGGTTGTGGACGATCTCGTGGCGGACATAGACGGGCTCGCCATACTTCTCGAGCGCGCGTTCGACGATGTCGATCGCCCGGACGACGCCCGCGCAAAAACCGCGCGGTTGGGCAAGGACGACGCGCATGGCCTGAAGCTCCCGAATTACCTTTGGTCCACGATGTGCTAAATCCCTAGCACATAAGGGGAAATCTGCCACCCCGACAACTGCAGTTTCCAGAAACTGCGCCCTGGGCGCAATCACTTTCTTTCCGAGGCTTTCCGCCACGCCAGCAGATCGGTTGTGTTAGCCTGCATTTGCGCTAGACAGGACCCGATTGCGGGCAGAGCACACATAACCCATGAACAGCTCAAAGGGCGGTCTCCGCCAATTGCACAACGAGTCGCGGTCGCTTTCGGATGCATTGGGCGATGCAGCCCAGGCCGTCGAGCAGATGCTGGAACGCCTGTTGCCCAAACCCCACGGCTTGCATGGCCGTGTCCACGAGGCGATGCGCTATGCAACCTTCGCGGGCGGCAAGCGCCTGCGGCCGTTCCTGGTGATCGAGAGCGCCCGGCTTTTCAATGTTAACGCCATCCCCGCGTTGCGCACGGCGGCGGCCATCGAGGTTCTGCATACCTATTCCCTGGTGCACGACGACCTGCCCTGCATGGACGACGACGACCTGCGGCGTGGCCGGCCCACCGCCCACATCGCCTTCGACGAGGCCACCGCCGTCCTGGCCGGCGACGCGCTGCTGACCATCGCCTTCGAGATCCTGGCGCATGAGGAGACCCACCCATCGGCGGAAGTGCGCTGCCGGCTGGTTTCAAGGCTTGCGGAGGCGGCCGGCTCCAACGGCATGATCGGCGGACAGATGATCGACATGCGCGCCGCCGACAGCCGGTTCGGCCAGGACGAGATCGTCCTGCTGCAGCGACTGAAGACCGGCCAGTTGTTCGAGTTCGCCTGCGAGGCGGGTGCGATCCTGGGGCAGGCGGGGGCGGAGCATCAGCAGCGGCTGCGCGACTACGCGCGCGACATGGGACTTGTGTTCCAGATCACCGACGATCTTCTCGATGTCACCAGCACGGCGGAAAAAACCGGCAAGGCCGTCGGCAAGGACCAGGAGCACGGCAAGGCGACGCTCGTTTCGATCATGGGAGTGGACGGTGCGCGCGCCGAAGCGGCGCGCATCGCCGAACGCGCGGCGGCATCGCTCAAGGACTACGGCCCGCAAGCAGGCTCCCTCAGGGCGCTGCTGCCGTTTCTTCTGGCCCGGGAGTCGTGATAATTCCCCCACAATTCCGCCCAGAAGGTTCCGGATCATGACAGGGGAGGCAAGAGGTAGGAACATGGCAAGCTTTTCTCGGAGAGCCATCGCGGTTTCAGGCGTAGTTGCCGCCGCGCTGCTGGCGCTGTCGCCGGTCCGCGCCGAGACGCCGGACCCCGCCGTCCAGCAGGTCCAGACTTTCTACGACGCACTGCTCGACACGATGAAGCAGGCCAAGGAGCTCGGTATCCAGGGCCGCTACAACAAGCTGAAGCCGGTGATCCAGCAGACCTTCGACATCCCGGACATGGCCCGGCTGGCCGTGGGTGCGCCTTGGGCCACCATGAGCCCGGCCGACCAGCAGGCGATAACGACCGCGTTCGAGCGCCTGACGATCGCCAACTACGCCAACAATTTCAACGGTTACGACGGCGAGAAATTCGTCGTCGAGCCGGCGGTGACGATGCGCGGCGCGGACAAGGTCGTGCAGTCGAAGCTGGTGACAAAATCGCAAACCGTTCCGTTCGGGTACCGCATGCACCTGGTCGGCGGCACTTGGAAGATCCTCGACATCTACCTCAACGGCTATGTCAGCCAGCTTGCGACGCAGCGCTCGGATTTCGGCGCCACGGTGCAGGCCGGCGGCGCCAAGGCGCTGGTCAAGAAGCTCCATGCGCTGTCCGACAAGCTGATGAAGGAGTGATGCGGCCAGGGGAGCCGAGCCGCACCGCCCTGTTGGTTGCCGGCATGCGCGCCGCCCATCCGGTGTTGGACGGAAACTGCATCTTCAACGATCCCCTGGCGGCCCGCATTCTGGGGGCCGACGCGGAGGATGCCATAAGGCGCGCCGCGGAAGCTCCGCCGGCTGCCCGGCTTCTGCGGCTGTTCGTGGCGGCGCGCTCCCGCTTCGCCGCCGACGCCCTGGCCGACGCTCCCGAGACCAAACAGTATGTGGTGCTCGGTGCGGGGCTGGACACCTCTGCCTACCGCCCCGATATCGACCCGGGCGTGAAATTGTTCGAGGTCGATCATCCGTCCACACAGGGCTGGAAGCGGAGGCGCTTGGCCGAAGCGGCCATCCCGATCCCCGCGTCGCTGACCTTCGTTCCCGTCGATTTCGAGCGCGCGACGTTCCTCGACTCCCTTCTCAGGGCCGGCTTTGATCCCGCCCTGCGCACCTTCTTCACCTGGCTCGGGGTGGTGCCGTATCTCAGCGAACAGGCGGTGTTCGAGACGCTGCGGATCGTCGCCGGACTGCCCGGCGGCGCCGAGATCGTGTTCGATTACACCAATCCGCCGGACATGATGCGGCCGCGCACGCGCGCCGCCCACGAAGATCTCGCCGCGTGGGTCGCCGCGGCGGGAGAGACCTTCTCCGCCTATTTCAACAGCGGCGCCTTGTGCCAGCGCCTGGAGACGCTCGGCTATTGCGACATCGAGGATCTCGGCCCCGCAGCCATCGCGGAACGCTATTTTGGCGCCCGGCCGGCGCCCGAGCGCCGAGGCGCGCACATCGTGCGCGCGGCTACGTTTCCTTCTTCGCCGGCGCGGGCGGCGGTCCAAGCAGCGCCGGCAGGAAGAACAGCGTCGTGAACAGGGTCCAGGCGAGCGAGATGATCAAGAGCTCGCCCATGCTCGCCGTTCCCGGATGACGCGACAGCCATAGCGAACCGAAGCCGGATGCCGTCGTCAGCGCGCTGAAGATCACGGCGCGCGTCAGGCTCGATTGCAGCAGGTTGCGCGTCCCGGCGCGCCAGGCCACCACGAAATAGATGTTGAAGGCGACGCCGATGCCGAACAGCAGCGGCAGCGCGATGATGTTGGCGAAGTTGAGCCGCAGTCCCGTCACCTGGCAGGTGCCGAGGGTGAGCAGAGCCGTCAACACCAGCGGCACGATGGTCACCAGCACGTCCCGTTCCCGCCTGAGGATGAAGGCCAAGAGGATCGTGATGACGATGAATGACCAGAACCCCGCCTCGATGAACGCCTTGACGATCGTCTGACCCGATTCCTGGATGGTAATCGGCGTGCCGGTGGCGTCGGGCGTCACCGACAGCACCTCCTTGCTGAAGCGCTTGAGCGACTTGTTGTCGGTCGGGTTGTTCTTGGGGAACACCTCGATGCGCGCCGTGCCATCCTTGGCGATCCACTCCCCCACCAGATCGGGCGGCATGGTCTTGATGTCCACAGGTCCCGCCTGCAGGGCGAGGCGCAATTCGTCGAGCAGCGTCGTGAGCCCCGAAACCAGCGCCTTGGTCGCGGCCGCCCTCTGCGGTTCCGGTGCGGCCGCGAGCCTGTCGAGGTCGCCGGCCAGCCGATCGGCATCCTGGATGGCGTGCCAGCGCTCCCGCGAAGCCTTGCGAATCCGAACATGGGCGAGCTTATGCAGACCGCTTGCGGCGGCTTTGATGCTCGCCACGGTCTCGGCGTCGGTCGGCGGCGGCTTGACCTGGAAGGGGTTGAGCGTCGCATCGAGCAGGAAGGCCGCATCGGAGATCATCGCCAGCTTCTTCGGCTGATCGTCGGGCACGAAGCTGTTCAGAGTCAGAACCTGTCCGATCAGTGGTTTGCGGGACAGCTTGTCAGCCAGCTTGTCGGCGGCTTTCAAATCCGGCGCCAGCACGTCGATGGTGTAGGGCGAGGTGTCGGGATCCTTCATGAGATCGTACAGCGTCGACATGGATTCGACGTGACGGCTGCGCAGATCCAGGGGGTTGAAGTCGAACGTCAGGAACGGCAGCGACGCGGCGCAGGCGGCGCCGACCAGGCCGCCGATGACGAGGATCCGGCGCCGGTGGGCCGTCACATAAGCATCGACCGGGGCCATGAATTTGAAGCCCACGGGCTCTTCTTCGCCCGGCGGGCGCACCAAGAGAATGAGCGCCGGCAGGAAGGTGATGCTGAGCGCGAACGCCACCACCATGCCGATACCGGCGATCAGGCCGAGCTCGGCCACCCCCACGTAATCGGTGGGCAGGAAAGAGAAGAAGCCGGCCGCCGTCGCGGCGCCCGCCAGGGCAAGGGGGATGCCGACCTTGCGCCCGGCGCTGCGCAGGGCGCGCGCCAGATTGTCATCCTGGAAGCGTTCCGAGCGGTAGCGCACCGAGAACTGGATGGCAAAATCGACCCCCAGGCCGACGAAGAGCGCCACGAAGGCGATCGATATGATGTTGAAGACACCGACGGCGGCGAGCCCCGAGGCCATCGTGATGACAAGCCCGGCAATGACGGTCGCCAGGATGCAGAAGATGATGCGGAACGATCGCACCGCCAGCCACAACGACACCGTCACGGCCAGGAACATCGCGATGCCCATGAAGCCGGCGCGGTCGGCCAGGGTGGCGAATTCCTCGTCGGCCAGCGGCACAGGTCCCGTCAGGCGCACACGCACGCCGTTGGCCGCCGTAAGGCCCATCTTTTTCGCCGTATCGCGGACGACCTTTTCGGCATCGGCGCCCGGCATCAGCTCGTTGAAATTGAGAGTGGGTTGTACCTCGATGAAGGTTCTGAGGCGCTCGAAGCCGGTGTTGCCGGTGAACAGGCTGCGCCAGTTGAGGAGCGCGGGTTTGCGCTGGTCAACCTCCTCGAGCGTATTGGCGAAGGCCGCAATGGGGCGATCGATATCGGTCAGCTTCGCCTGGCCGTGCTGGATGCCCATCACGGCCGTGGAAAGGCTGTCCATCACGCCTCTGAGAGACGGATCTGACGCCAAGGCTCCGAGGAAGGGCTGGGCCTGGACGAGCTCCGAAGTCGTATCGCGCACGTCCTTTTCGGGCAGGAACAGCAAGCCGTTGCGTTCGAAGAACGGGCCGCCGTCGGGCCGGCGCACCGCGGGAAACATGGCTTTGTTCTCGGCCAACTTACCCGTCAGGGCGTCCGCCGCCGAATTGGCGCGTTCGGCCGTCGAGGCATCGATGACGACCAGGATGAGATTGTTGCGCTGGGGAAACAGGCGGTCGAAACGCGCTTCCTGCTTTCGCCAGGGCAGATCGGGCGAGATCAGGTCTCCGCTGTTCGTGTTCATGCCGAAATGCGTCGCGGTGAAGGCCACGCCGAGAACGGTGGCAAGGACGACCACGCCCACGACGGCGCGGGCATGGGTGCAGCAATAGGCGACGATCTTGTCGGTGAGCGACATGGCGGAAGCTTTCTAGCGCGGACGATAACGCGACTTATTGCTTTGGTGCACTAGGCGCGAGGTCATCATTGTGAATAGCGTAATCACGCTTCTCATAATAGATGGCCCGCATTGCAGCATAGTAATCAATCGACGTGCGCTCGATCCCGCGCAGCTGTCCGATGTGACGTGAACGCTGATCGACCAGTTTGAGCAGGTTCTCGCCCAGAGAAACGTACATCTTGCCGCTGTAGCTCACATAGCCCAGCGGATTGAAATAGTGATCGACCAGGATCTTGCCGGCCATGTCGCGCGGCACGGTGGACCCCAGGAACGGCAGGACCAGGTACGGGCCTCCCGGCACACCGTAGACGGCCAGAGTCTGGCCGAAGTCCTCGTCGTGTTCCGGGCAACCCCAGCCGCTTGCCCGGTCCATCACCCCCAGGACGCCCACCGTCGTGTTCACGCCGAAGCGGCACACGGCGTATCCCGCCGCCGTGAGCTCGCCTTGGAGAACATCGTTCGCGAGCGTGACCGGGATCGTGAGATTGGAGAGGAAATTATGCACGCCGTCGCGCATCTCGTTCGGCACGGCGGATTTGTAGGCGGTGGCGGCGGGCAGGGCCGCGCGCTTGTCGAGATGCTGATTGAAGGCGAAGACACGCCGGTTTACCGGCTCAAGCGGATCGAACGGCTTTTCGACATGGCCGGCCCCGCCGCAGCCCGCCACCACCAAAGCCAACAGAATCGCGGCTCGCATCTTCGGCATCTTTGCAAGCGCCCCCGAGCGAAACGTTACAGAGAGTCGCGAGCGGGAGTCTATTGCGCAGTTGCGAACTCCTTACATTGCGCAGTTGCGAACTGTTTACATCACGGCGCCGATGTGCCAGGGAACGAATTCCATGTCGCCGTAACCGAGTTCCTCGCTCTTGCTCTTGGAACCGGAGGCAACCTTCAGCAGATAATCGAGGATTTCCGCACCCTTTTCTTCGATCGTCGATTCGCCTGAAGCGATGGTTCCGCAGTCGATGTCCATGTCGTCGGGCATGCGCCGGAAGATGTCCGTGTTGGTCGCCAGCTTGATCGATGGCGACGGTTTGCAGCCATAGGCGGAGCCACGGCCGGTGGTGAAGGCGATCATTGTCGCTCCGGAAGCGACCTGGCCGGTGGCGGAACAGGGATCGAGGCCGGGACTGTCCATGAACACGAGCCCGCGGGCACTGAGGGGCTTGGCATATTCGACGACGGCATTGAGCGGCGAGGTGCCTCCCTTGGCCACGGCGCCCAGGGACTTCTCGAGGATCGTCGTCAAACCTCCGGCCTTGTTGCCCGGCGACGGATTGTTGTTCATCTCCATGCCGAACATCGCCGTGTATTTCTCCCACCAGACGATGCGCTCGCGCAGTTTCGCGGCCACCTCCGGCGCCCGGGCACGGGCGTAGAGAAGGTGCTCGGCACCGTAGATTTCCGGCGTCTCGGAGAGAATCACCGTGCCGCCGAGCGCCACCAGCCGGTCGGAGGCGTTGCCCAGCGCGGGATTGGCGGTCACGCCCGACCAGCCGTCGGATCCCCCGCATTGCAGGCCGATGACGAGCTCACTGGCGGGCTGCTCGCTGCGTACGGCCCGATTGACCTCGGGCAGGACGGCGCGCAGGCGATCGAGGCCTTCGGCGATCGCCTTGCGCGTGCCGCCGGTGTCCTGGATCGTGAACGACTGGAACTGCGACCCTTCCGCGATGGCGTATTCCTGCTTGAAGCGGGCCAGCTGCACGACCTCGCAGCCCAGGCCCACGAGCAGCACGGCGGCGAAATTGGGATTGGCGGCGGTGCCCCACAGCGTGCGGCTCAGGAGATCGTAGTTTTCCCCGGCACTGGGCATGCCGCATCCCGAATGATGGGTGATCGGCACGATCCCGTCGACATTGGGGAAGTCGCGCAGCAGGCCTTCCCTTCCCGCCGCTTCGGCGATGTGGCGCGCCACGGTCGCCGAGCAGTTCACGCTGGTCAGCACGCCCACGTAATTGCGCGTGGCCACGCGTCCGTCGGCGCGCCAGTAGCCCATGAAGCTGCGCGGGGCTTGCTCGACGCGGAAAGGCGCCGGCTTGCCGGCCTCGGAGCGGATGTCGGTCACCGAGACGTTGTGCACGTGCACGTGCCGGCCGGGCGCGATGTCCTGCGTGGCGGCGCCGATCACCTGCCCGTATTTGCGCAAAGGCTGGCCCTGGGCGACGGCCGAAGTGGCGATCTTGTGGCCGGAGGGAATGGGATCGCCCGTGACGATGCGCTCGGACTCGATGGCGTGGCCTGCCGGCAGGCGTCGCGTCGCCACCACGACATTGTCGCTGGCGTGTAAACGGATGACACCGGTGTCAAAGCTCTTGGTCGCCATCGCCACGACGTGTCCTCCGCAGACGTTTCCTGGTTGGCCGCATCATACAGCCTGAATGCACCGAAAGATATGATAAATCTAGCCCGGAATTCCGCTGGCCGGCCCGTTTCCCAATACCGCGTCCCGCACGAAGGGATTGGTGCGGCGTTCCTCTGCGAACCTGGACGAGGGACCATGCCCCGGCACGAAACGGACATCGCCCAAGGGCCAAAGCTTGCCGGTGATGGAGGCAATCAGCGCCGCGTGGTCGCCGCGCGGGAAGTCGGTCCTGCCGATCGATCCTCGGAACAGCACGTCGCCGACAAAGGCCGTTTTCGAGACGTCGTCGAAATAGACGACATGACCAGGGGTATGTCCGGGACAGTGGAGGACCTGCAGCGTCACCTGTCCGAACGAAACGCGGTCGCCATCGACAACAAAGCGCGACGGCGCGCACGGCTCGGCATCGGTGAAGCCCGGCTGCGTGCGATTCTGGCCCAGAGCCGCGAGCAGGAAATTATCGTCCGCATGCGGACCTTCAATTGGAACGCCCAGTTCGCGCGCCAACCGCGCGGCGCCGGAGGCGTGGTCGAGGTGCCCGTGGGTCAGAAGCACCTTGCCGACAGCGACGCCGTTCGCAGCGGCTGCGGCGACCAGGCGATCGACCTCGCCGCCCGGGTCGATCACGACCCCCTGCATGGTCTCGGCGCACCAGACGATGGAGCAATTCTGCCGGTAGGGCGTGACCGGCACGATGGCCGCCTTCAGCATGGGCACCGGCGTCGCAGCCATTGCCCCAAGCTGAGACATCGGCCCCACACCGTCCTGCCATCTTTCCGCCTCAAAGCGAATCCTTCCCGTGTAGCGCTACCAGGAGAAGGGGGTCGGGGGAGAGGGCCCACCAAATATCCCCTGCTCAGCTGGCCAAAGAGACCTCGGTCATCGCCATTTCCATCGCCCAATGTTGCGTGGAAGTCACGGAAAAACCAACGATTCCTTTGAGAATCCCTGGCACGCTCTGCTAAATTAGGGGGTGAACTTGAGGACGAGTCTGGGCAGTACTGGTGTCATGAGGGGTTGGTCCTACCGCGCGCTGTTTTCTGCGGCGGGGGCTGTCGCTTTTCTAGCGGCCGCCTCGCTGTCGGTTGCGCTTGCGTCCAACGCAACCGGCGCGTCTGTCAGCAGGCTGGCCGGCTACAGCGTCCATGTTGCGGTCGTCGTGCCGGGTGCGAGCATAGGGCCGGAAGATCCGTCGCGCTACCTGACCGATCCGTATTTCGACCAGTTCGCCTATGACGGGATCGGGATCGAAACCGGTTACAACACCGACGTGACGGCGGTCCTGGACCGCTACGTGCCGATGACGAAGGCGTATGACGGCTTGTTCTACGCGACACCGGCGCTGACCTCGCCGTATCTCAATCTCTCCAGCGGCGGCTCGTTCGTCGGTCTCACCATGAGCCCGCTGGACAATCTGCATCTGACGTTCGGCGTCGCATCGCGCAGGGCTGGTTACAATGTTTATCTCTTGAACACGCGGCTGGCCGCTGCGCTGCTGGGCGCTTCCGGGCTGCCCTACGATCCGCGCTCGTCGACCTCGTTGGTGGCCGGAGCCACCTGGGATTTCGCCAAATGGGGTGATCTGGACTTTGCGGCATCGCAGACGACGGAGCACGAGGGCGCCTTGGGCGTCGCCAATCGCGATGTGGACACGGCGCGCACGACGGCCCTGGGCGTGACTGCGCATGTCGGTTTTGGCGGCGGCTGGGTGACGACCGCGACCTACAATGAAGGCGCCACGCAGCTCGATCTGCGTCCCGGCGCGCTGGGCGGGCTCGATTCATCGATCCGCACGCAGTCCTACGGCATCGCGGTGGCCAAGCGCGGCTTGTTCGGCAATGACGCGCTCGGGGTCGCCCTGGCACATCCGGCGCCCTACAGCGGTTCTTACGCTCCGGGCGGCTCGAACGACATGCAGTTCTTCGGCCGCGACAAGCTCTTTGCAGGCACGACGTCGGAGACCGACATCGAACTCGGCTACAAGACCGAGTTCTTCGGCGACTCCATCGCGCTGCAGGCCAATGCCGCCTATCAGATGAACTATGGCGGCCAGAACGGCAACAACGCCCTGTCGCTCGTCAGCCGGGCGAAGATCAAGTTCTAGGTCAGACCGGTATTGTTCCCGCGGGCGCAGGCGTTGCGGCGCCGTGCCGCGTTCTGTACAACCCGCCGATCTCAAACAGCGATCTGAAGGAAACCGCCGATGGCCGGGCCGCAATACGTCTTCGTGATGAAAGGTCTTTCCAAGACCTATCCCGGCGGAAAGCAGGTGCTGAAGGACATCTGGCTCAGCTTCTACCCGGGGGCCAAGATCGGCATCGTCGGCGTCAACGGCGCCGGCAAGTCGACGCTGATGCGCATCATGGCGGGCATCGACAAGGAGTTCACCGGCGAGGCCTGGGCCGCCGACGGCATCCGCATGGGCTACCTGCCGCAGGAACCGCAGCTCGATCCGGCCAAGGACGTGCGCGGCAACGTCATGGAGGGCGTGGCGGCCAAGAAGGCGCTGGTCGACCGCTTCAACGAAATCGCGGCGAATTACTCCGACGAGACCGCCGACGAGATGGCGCGGCTGCAGGACGAGATCGAGGCCAGGGGCCTGTGGGACCTCGACAGCCAGATCGACCAGGCGATGGACGCGTTGCGCTGTCCGGAAGGCGATGCGGACGTGACCACGCTTTCGGGCGGCGAGCGCCGGCGCGTGGCATTGTGCCGCCTGCTGCTCGATGCGCCGGACATCCTGCTGCTGGACGAACCGACCAACCATCTCGACGCCGAGTCGGTCGCCTGGCTCGAGCATACGCTGCGCGAATACAAGGGCTGCGTGATCCTCGTCACCCATGACCGCTACTTCCTCGACAACGTCACGGGCTGGATCCTCGAGCTCGACCGCGGCCGCGGCATCCCCCACGAGGGCAACTACTCGTCCTTCCTCGTGGTGCAGGAGAAGCGGCTCTATCAGGAAGGCCAGGAGGCCGAGGCCCGCGAACGCACGATCGCCCGCGAACGCGAATGGATCCAACAGAGCCCGCGCGCCCGGCAGGCGAAATCGAAGGCGCGCATCAATGCCTACGAGGAGCTGCTGGCGAAGTCGCAGGAGCAGCGCGGCGGGCCGGCGCAGATCGTCATCCCCGTGGCGGAGCGCCTGGGCTCGCTGGTGGTCGAGGCCGAAGGCCTGATGAAGGGATTCGACGACCGGGAACTGTTCGAAAACGTCAATTTCAACCTGCCGCCCGGCGGCATCGTCGGCGTCATCGGACCCAACGGCGCGGGCAAGACCACGCTGTTCAAGCTCATCACCGGACAGGAGAAGCCCGACTCCGGCACGCTCAAGATCGGCGAAACCGTGCGGATCGGCTATGTGGACCAGTCGCGCGACTCGCTGGATCCGAAAAAGACGGTGTGGGAGGAAATCTCCGGCGGCCTCGACATGCTGGAACTCGGCAAGCGCACGATCCAGAGCCGCGCCTATGTCGGCGCCTTCAATTTCAAGGGCGGGGACCAGCAGAAGAAGCTCGGCCAGCTTTCGGGCGGCGAGCGCAACCGCGTGCACCTGGCCAAGATGCTCAAGTCCGGCGCCAACCTGCTGCTGCTCGACGAACCGACCAACGATCTCGACGTGGAGACCTTGCGGGCGTTGGAACTGGCGCTCGAGGAATTCGCCGGCTGCGCCATGATCATCAGCCATGACCGCTGGTTCCTCGACCGCATCGCCACCCACATGCTGGCCTTCGAAGGCGACAGCCATGTCGAGTGGTTCGAAGGCAACTTCCAGGATTACGAGGAAGACAAGAAGCGCCGGCTCGGCATCGACGCCGACCAGCCTCACCGCATCAAGTACAAGCGGTTCACGCGATAACGTCCCGCGAAGCGCTGCACTCCGGGCCGCGCCTGAGAGGTGCGAGCCCGCTCGGGGCGGCTCGAAGGTTTCACAGGCGCCTTACCCGTTCTGCTGGGTCTTGTTGCGCAGAACCTGGATGAGCGACGAGACATTGCCGCCGTGCTGGCCGAGATACGAGGTGAAATCGCTGCGCTCCAGCTCCCGGATCCAGACGCCCTCGACCGAGAAGTCGACGACGAGGAAGTGTCCGGCGCGGTTCAGCACGCGGAAATCCACTTCCAGAGGCTTGCCGCCCTTCTTCGGATCAACCATCACGGTCTTGACGATCGTTTCGTCGTCGTCGGGCGGCGTCGATCCCACGACCTGCAGGGTCTGGCCGGTGTATTTCGAGAAATAACCCTGGTAGACCGCAAGGGCGTAGTCCTTGAACGCCGTCTCGTAGGCGGCAAGCTGGTCGGGCGTCGCCGTGCGCCGGTACTGGCCCAACGTGTAATCCGCGATCAGGCGGATGTCGGTGAGGCTCAGGAGGAACTCCTGGAACTGCGTGCGCCGCTCGACCTTCGAAAGCTGCTTGTCGTTGAGGATGGTCAGGCCGCGCTGCACGTTTTCGGCGATGAATTGCTCTGCAGGCGTGGCCGCCGTTGCCGGCCGCGACAGCCCCGTCATGGCGACCGTCACGAACAAGACCGCGAGAATCAACCGCATGTACCGCATCTGCTGATCAACCCCTGACTGCCTGACTCTCAACAGGTAATGCTCGCCCGGCCTTGTGGCAAGTTCGTGACCGGATTTCCACCCGGCTATTGATCCGGGGCGGGGTTGCCGTCGCGGATCTGGCCCTCGCGGTATTGGCGGTAGAGGCTGCGGGTTGCCGCATAGAAATCCAGCGAATTCCTCTCGATATCGTCCAGCGTCTCCAGATTGCGCGACCGGCCATCGAGGATCTTGAGATACTGGCGGCCAAGGTGCCACCAAAGATGTTGCTTGAAGGTGATGTACACGGTGGGGTCGAGCATCAGATCGATCAATTGCCCGGCGGCGTCGCGCGGCGGATTGGGACCCAAAACCGGCAGCACGAGGTAGGGACCTTCGCCCGCACCCCATACGGCAAGGGTCTGGCCGAAATCTTCGGTGTGATTTCCGATACCGACGCGCGTGGCGACGTCAAAGATGCCGCCGATGCCGTAAGTCGAATTGAGCAGAAACCGCTCGGTCGTCTCGGCGGCGCGCGACGGCTTGCCCTGCAGCAGATCATTCGCGAACGTGACAGGAAGGTCCAAGTTGTCCAGAACGTTACGGACGGAATCGCGCGCCTTCTCCGGAACAAGATCGCGATAGTTTTCGGCGGCGGGTCGCAGCGCCATGCGATCGAGCTTCATGTTCAGCGCGAAAATGCTGCGGTTCGTCGACTCATAGGGATCGTTGTTGGCGAGGTTGTCCGCCGTCGGCGCGGCGCATCCCGAAAGCAAAAGCGCGGCAAGCACCGCCGCGACGCCCATCACCCGCACTGTCCCCTCCCGGGCCATTGAAGGCCTCGGTTCCCCGGCGCATTCATGCCAGTTTTCGGCGATACTTGCACCGGCGGTGCTTTGCAGCATATAAAGATATGTTTATATGTGTTTGCCGTAAGGGAGGGCTGCGTTGGACAAGCTGGTTTCCATGTTGCGCGCCGCGGGCGATCCCACACGGCTGCGCCTGCTGCTCCTGCTGCGACAGGCGGAACTGACGGTAAGCGAGCTGATCGAGATCATCGGCCAGAGCCAGCCGCGGGTCTCGCGCCACTTGAAGCTGCTGTGCGGGGCCGGGCTCATCGAGCGGTTCAAGGAGGGCAGCTGGGTCTTCTACCGGGCGGTCGACGAGGGCCAGGGCGCCACCCTGGGCACCACGCTGTCCACCCTGATGTCCGGTCCGCTGGCGAGCGACCTCAAGCGGCTGGCGGCGGTGCGCGATGCGCGGGCTGCGGAAGCGGCCGCCTTTTTCAAGGCGAACGCCTCGCAGTGGGGCCGCATTCGCGCCCTGCATGCGCCGGAACGCGAGGTCGAGGCGGCCATCGTGCGCCACTTCGCGGCCGCGCCCATTTCGCATTTGCTCGACGCCGGTACGGGCACGGGACGGATGCTCGAAGTCCTGGCGGCGCATGCCAAGCGCGCCGTGGGCGTCGACGTGAGCCCGGAGATGCTGGCCATCGCCCGCGACCGGCTGATGCGAGAGAACCTGGCGCATTGCCAGGTGCGCCTGGCCGACACCTACCGCCTGCCGTTCTCAGCCGGCGCCTTCGACGCCGTGATCTTCCACCAGGTGCTCCATTACCTCGACGATCCGGGAGCGGCAGTGGCGGAAGCGGCGCGTGTCATGCGCCCCGGCGGCAAGCTGCTGATCGCGGATTTCGCCCAGCATGACCTGGAATTCCTGCGCCAGGACTTCGCGCATCGCCGCCTCGGCTTCTCCGATCGCGAGGTCCAGGGCTGGCTGCAGGTTGCCGGCCTCAAGGCGCTCTCCAGCGAAGCCATTGCACCGCCGGGAGGCTCGAAAGAGAAGCTGACCGTCAAGCTGTGGGTCGCCCATGCGCCGGCGAAATCGCGCGCGGAGGCCGCATGAGCCTCAAGGATGTCGTCAGCGATTCGCGCCCGATCGGCGCCTCGTTCGAATTCTTCCCGCCCAAGACGGCCGAGATGGAAGAGCAGCTATGGGCGGCCGTGAAGCGGCTCGAACCGCTGGCGCCGACCTTCGTCTCGGTGACCTACGGGGCAGGCGGCTCGACGCGCGATCGCACGCACACCACCGTGAAACGCCTGGTGGAGGAGACCTCGCTCAAGCCGGCCGCACACCTGACTTGCGTTGCGGCGCCCAGAAGCGAGGTGGACGACGTCATTCGCTCCTATTGGCGGGCAGGCGTGCGCCATATCGTGGCCCTGCGCGGCGACATGCCCGATCCCGACCTTCCCTATGCGCCGCATCCCGAGGGCTATGGTTCGACGCCCGAACTCGTGGCGTCGATCCGCCGGATCGGCGACTTCACCGTCAGCGTCTCGTGCTATCCCGAATGCCATCCCAGCTCGCCCTCGATCGAGCACGACCTCGACCTTCTCAAACGGAAGGTGGAGGCCGGCGCGTCGCGGGCCATCAGCCAGTTCTGCTTCAACAACGACGCCATGGCGCGCCTGCGCGACCGGGCGGACCGCTGGGGCATCCGCGTTCCCATCGTGCCGGGGCTGATGCCGACGACGAACTTCAAGGGCGTGGTGCGGATGGCGGGGCGCTGCGGCGCCAGCATCCCCGACTGGCTCGCCCGCCTCTATGACGGCCTCGACCGCGACCCGGAGAGCCGGCGCATCGTGGCGTCCGCCGTGCTGGCCGAGCAGGTGATGGATCTGCACCGCCACGGCTTCGACCAATTCCATTTCTACACGTTGAATCAGGCGGACCTGACCTATGCGACCTGCCGCATCCTGGGTCTGGCGCCGAAGGAACACGCATGAGCTTCGACCGGGCCGCACGTATCCGCTGGATGAAAGAGGAGGCGCAGAAGCGCATCCTGCTGCTGGACGGTTCGTGGGGCGCCCTGATTCAGACCTACAAGCTCGGCGAAGACGACTTCCGCGGCAGCCGCTTCGGCAATCACACCACCGATCTCAAGGGCAACAACGATCTCTTGACCCTGACGCGGCCCGACGTCATCCGCGAGATCGGCAATGCCTACATCTCCGCCGGCGCCGACATCCTGGAGACCAACACCTTCACGGCTACCGAGACTTCGCAGGCCGATTACGGGCTGGCGCATCTGGTCGGCGAGATCAATTTCGAGGGTGCGCGGCTGGCGCGTGAGATCTGCGATTCCCGATCCACGGCCGACCGCCCGCGGATCGTCGCGGGAATTCTCGGGCCCACCAACCGCACGGCGTCGATTTCTCCCGACGTCAACGATCCGGCGTTCCGCAACATCACCTTCGACGCGCTGCGGCGCACCTATCGCGAAGCCGCTCTCGGCCTGATCAAGGGCGGCGCCGATCTGCTGATGGTCGAGACGATCTTCGACACGCTCAACGCCAAGGCTGCGATCTTCGCCATCGAAGAGGCGTTCGACGAGCTGGGCGAGCGGCTGCCGGTCTGGATCTCGGGCACCATCACCGATCTGTCGGGCCGCACGCTGACGGGGCAGACGCCGGAAGCCTTCTGGCATTCGGTGCGCCATGCTTCGCCGCTTGCGGTCGGCCTCAACTGCGCGCTGGGCGCCAAGGAGCTGCGCCAGTACGTGGCCGCGATCTCGGCTGTGGCCGACACGCTGGTCAGCGCCCATCCGAACGCCGGTCTGCCCAACGAATTCGGCGGCTATGACGACACGCCCGAGCAGATGGCCGAGAAGCTCGGCGAGTTCGCCCGCTCGGGCATCGTCAACATCGTGGGCGGCTGCTGCGGCACGACGCCCGCGCACATCAAGGCCTTCGCCGAGGCCGTGGCCGGCGTGGCGCCGCGCAAGGTTCCGGAAAAGCCGCGGCACCTCAGGTTGTCCGGCCTGGAGGCGTTCACGCTCACGCCCGACATGAATTTCGTCAACATCGGCGAACGCACCAACATCACGGGCTCGGCCAGGTTCCGCAAGCTGATCGCGGCCGACAACTACGAAGGCGCACTCGACGTGGCGCGCAGCCAGGTCGAGAACGGGGCCCAGATCATCGACATCAACATGGACGAGGGCCTGATCGATTCCGAAGCCGCCATGACGCGCTTCCTCAACCTGATCGCCGGCGAGCCCGACATCGCCAAGGTGCCGATCATGATCGACAGCTCCAAATGGAGCGTCATCGAGGCGGGCCTCAAATGCGTCCAGGGCAAGCCGATCGTCAACTCCATCTCGCTCAAGGAGGGCGAAGAACCCTTCGTGGCGCATGCCCGCCAGGTACGCCGGTACGGCGCCGCGGTGGTGGTGATGGCGTTCGACGAGCAGGGCCAGGCGGACACGCGCGCCCGCAAGTTCGAGATTTGCCGGCGCGCCTACCGCATTCTTGTCGACAAGGTCGGCTTCCCGCCGGAAGACATCATCTTCGATCCCAACATCTTCGCGGTGGCCACCGGCATCGAGGAGCACAACGAATACGGCGCCGCCTTCATCGACGCGGCCGAGCGCATCCGCAAGGAGCTGCCCCACGTCCACGTCTCGGGCGGGGTGTCGAACTTCTCCTTCTCGTTCCGCGGCAACGACACGGTGCGCGAGGCGATGCATTCCGTATTCCTGTTCCATGCGATCAAGGCGGGCATGGACATGGGCATCGTCAATGCCGGCCAGCTCGCGGTCTATCAGGACATCCCGACGCCGTTGCGCGAAGGCGTCGAGGACGTGCTGTTCAACCGGCGACCGGATGCGACCGAGCGGCTGCTCGATCTCGCCCAGCGCTACAAGGGCGGCACCGCCACGGCTGCCGTGGAAGACGCCGCCTGGCGATCGCTGCCCGTCGCCGAGCGCCTGTCGCACGCCCTGGTCCACGGCATCGACGCCTATGTGACCGAGGACACCGAGGAGGCTCGCGCCCATGCGGCGCGGCCGCTCGACGTCATCGAAGGCCCGCTGATGGCCGGCATGAACGTGGTCGGCGACCTGTTCGGCTCGGGCAAGATGTTCCTGCCGCAGGTCGTGAAGTCGGCGCGCGTCATGAAGAAGGCGGTCGCTTATCTCCTGCCGTTCATGGAGGTCGACCAGGCCAAGCGCGAGGTGAAGGAACCCGCAGGTCGCATCGTCATGGCCACGGTCAAGGGCGACGTGCATGACATCGGCAAGAACATCGTCGGCGTCGTGCTTCAGTGCAACGGCTACGAGGTCATCGATCTCGGCGTCATGACGCCGGCGCAGAAGATCCTGGACACCGCGAAAGAGAAGCGCGCCAACCTGATCGGCCTGTCGGGCCTGATCACTCCTTCGCTCGACGAGATGTGCCATGTGGCCGCCGAGATGGAGCGGCAGGGCTTCGACATCCCGCTGCTGATCGGCGGCGCCACGACTTCGCGGGTGCACACCGCGGTCAAGATCGATCCCAACTACCGCCGCGGCCAGGCGGTGTACGTGGTCGATGCCTCGCGTGCGGTGGGCGTGGCTTCCAGCCTTCTCAGCAAGGACGCCAATGCCGCTTTCGTCGCCAATGTGCGCCGCGAATACGCGGAGATCGCCCGCGCTCATGCCGAGCAGCATGCCCCCGGGCTGAGGCTGAAGCTCGCCCAGGCTCGCGCCAACAAGCCGAAGCTGGATTGGTCGGCCTACCGGCCGGCGGTGCCGAGCTTCCTCGGGGTGCGGTCGTATGATCACTACGACCTGTCGCGGCTGGTGCGCTACATCGACTGGACGCCGTTCTTCCATACCTGGGAGCTGGTCGGCCGCTTTCCCACGATCCTCGAGGACGACAAGTACGGCGCCGCCGCGCGCAGCCTGTTCGCCGATGCCCAGGCCATGCTGAAGAAGATCGCGGACGAGAAGTGGCTGCGGGCCCGCGCCGCGCTGGGCTTCTTCCCCGCCAACGCGGAGGGTGACGACGACATCGCGGTCTATGCCGACGAAACCCGCCGGGATCGCATCGCCACGTTCTATTCGCTGCGCCAGCAGATGACGCGCGACAAGGACAAGCCCAATATGGCGCTGGCCGATTTCATCGCGCCCCACGGCATCGCCGACTACATCGGAGGCTTCGCGGTCACCACCGGATTCGGCGAGGAGGCGCGCATCAAGGCGTTCGAGGCGGACAAGGACGACTACTCCGCCATCCTCCTGCGCGCCCTGGCGGACCGCCTGGCGGAAGCCTTCGCCGAGCACCTGCACGAACGCGTGCGGCGCGAACTGTGGGGCTATGCGCCGGACGAGAATCTCACCAGCGAGCAGTTGATCGCCGAGGCCTATCGCGGCATCCGTCCGGCGCCGGGTTATCCCTCGCAGCCCGACCACACCGAGAAGGGCACGTTGTTCCGCCTGATCGAGGCCGAAGCCGCGGGCCTCGAGCTCACCGAAAGCTTCATGATGCGGCCCGGCTCATCGGTATCGGGCCTTTACTTCGCGCATCCTGAGAGCCGCTATTTCGGCGTTGGGCGCGTCGAAAGGGACCAGGTGGAGGATTACGCGCGCCGCAAAGGCTGGACGGTCGGGGAGGCGGAACGTTGGCTGGCACCGATCCTCAACTACAATCCACGGCAGATCGCCGCTGCCTGATTTCACGGGTGCCGGGCGCCGGGTTGCACTAGCAAGGCCGTCCAGGCGGGTCGGGAACACGCCTTCAATTGAAAGTTGTTCGCCGGTTTCGTACCATCTGCGTTAGGGGACGGGGCGAAGACGATGCGCCAGGTTTTGAGACTCGCGCTGGTGGTTGCGGCTTGTGCGGGCGGGGCTTTTGCGTCCGCTTACGACGATTTCAGCCGGGGTGTGAACGCCATCAACCGCAACCAGCCCGACGTCGCCATCGCGGCATTCACCGCTGCGCTGAACGCCGGCGATCTGGCGGCGGGCTACGTGCCGAACGCGCATATGGGCCGCGCGCGGGCCTATCTTTTCAAGGGCAAATGTGCCGAGGCGCTGGCGGATCTGGATGCGGTGCTTGCCGCCAAGCCCAACGACGTCCAGGCCCTGACGAGCCGCGGCGGCGCCTATGCCTGCCTGAAGAAGCCGGATGCGGCGACGGCCGATTTCAACCGGGCGCTGGCGCTGCAGCCGTCGGCGGGGCTTTACGAGGCCGTCGGCCACTATCAATGGCAGTTCAGCCGGTTCGCCGAAGCCGCGAGAGATTTCGCCCAGGCCGTCAAGCTGGCGCCCGAGGACGCCGAGCACGGCCCCTATCTGGTGATCTGGTATTTCATCTCCGCCGACCGCGGCGGAACGCTCGACCCCGCCGTAGTGAAGGACGGCGAGAAGCGCTTCGACAGCCGAGATTGGCCGCGACCGATCCTGCAATTCTTTGACGGCAAGATCGCGGTCGAGAAAGTCTTCGAATTGGCGGCCGATCGCGACGCGACGACGGCCACGAACCAGAAATGCGAAGCCGATTTCTATGTCGCGGAGTGGCAGCTCGCGCGCAAGAATCCCGATGCGGCGAAGCCGCTCCTGCAGCAAGCGAGAGCGGAATGCCCGCACAACTTCATCGAATATTTTGCCGCGCAGACGGAAATCGACCGGCCATGATCGATCGGCTCCCATGGGGAGGTTTCTTGGCCGCATTGGCGCTGCTGGTTCTTTCAGCTTTGCCGGCAAGCGCGGATTCCGAAAACTGCAAGCTCGAACGCTACGCGAGTCTGCCCATCGCGATCGAAAGCGCGGGCCGTGTCACCGTTCCGGTTTCCCTTCAGGGCGAAGAGGTCAATCTGCTCGTCGATACGGGCGGTGTTTTCTCGATGATATCGCGGCGCGTCGTGGACCGGCTGAAACTTCACCCGCAGATGATCTATATGCAGTCGCTGCAGATGTTCGGCGGGCGCACCCTGGATCATTTCGTGACCGTGCCGGAGATCAAGATCGGCGCCATGGTCGGCAAGAACCGGGATTTCGTGGTGATTCCGGACGACTACCTGGCGTCGGACGACGACGGAATCCTCGCCACCGACATCCTGGCCGCCATGGACGTCGATTTCGACATGGCCGGAGGAAAGGTGGCCCTGTTCTCGCACGACCATTGCGAAGGCAAGGTCGTCTACTGGACGCATGATCCCTATGCGGCGGTCCCGTTCAAGCTCGACGACGAGCGGCACATGAAGATCGACGTCACGCTCGACGGCAAGGACGTCCCCGCCTTCATCGATACGGGGTCTTTCGATTCCGCCATGAGCCTGGAGACGGCGGCCGACATTTTCGGCCTCGATGTCGCGGCATTGAAGAAGAACGACGGCCGGCACGCGTTCAAGCTGTTGTCGTTCGACGGCGTGGCGGTCGCGAATCCCAACATCAATCTCATCCCCGACGAGGAGAGCAAGATCATGGGCGGCTACGGCCAGCCCAAACTGCTGATCGGCATGGGAATCCTCCGCCAGCTCCATTTCTACATCGCGTTCCGGGAACGCGTGATGTACGTCACGCCGGCCGACGCCAAGTAGAAGTCTTCAGCGCCGCTCGAAGGCGACAAGGCGGAGCGCGAGACCGAGCATCACGCTGGCCGAGATCCAGCCCAGAATCTTTCCGATGGTCGGGTTGCGGCGCATGCGCCCGGCCAAACGGCCGCCGCCCAGCGCCACGGCGCAATTGACCGTGGTGCCGGAGGCGACAAAAGCGACGCCGAGCACCAGAATCTGCAGCCAGGCCGGCAGTCCGCCGACTGCCACGAACTGCGGCAGGTAGGCGATGAAGAAGATCGCGACCTTCGGGTTGAGGAGGTCGGTCAGCAGTCCCTGCCGGAAGGCGGCGTGCACGCTCGCCTCCTGCGCGGCCCGGAGCTGCGGCGGATGACGGATCATCCCGACGGCCACCCATACGAGATACGCCGCACCGCCGTAGCGGACGAGGTCGAAGGCCAGCGGCGATGCCGCGAGCAGCGCTGCCAGGCCCAGCGCCGTCAGGATCGTGTAGAGGAGCGCGCCCGAACCGATCCCCAGGGCGGCGGCAATGCCGGCACGCGTACCGCGGTGTGCCGCCTGCGCCAGAACGAAGGTCATGTCGGGGCCGGGCGCGAGATTAAGCGCCAGCGCCCCGGTCATGAACAGCAGAAGGAGATTCAGATCGGCCATCTATTTTCCGAAGCTGGCGACGATCGAAGCGTGCGCAAGGCTTTGACGGCGTATCTCATTGTCGACTTTGGCGGGCGGATCGGTCGGCTTCGCGTCCAGCCGGGCGACCTTCAACGCATAGACGGTGAAGACGTAATGGTGCGGCTTGCCCGGCGGCGGACACGGGCCGCCATAGCCGGTCGTCCGGAAGTCGGTCACGCTCTGCACCGCGGACGGCGGCAGGCCAACCCCGCTGGCGGCATTCTCGGCCAGCCCGATCACCTGCGCGGGAATGTCAAACACCAGCCAATGCCACCAGCCGCCGGGGTGGGGCGCATCGGGATCGTAGACCGTGATGGCGAAACTCTTCGTGCCGGCGGGCGCTTCGGACCAGCTGAGAGCCGGCGAGACGTTGTCGCCGTTGTAACCATAGCCGTTGAAGACGTGCTTGTTGGGGATCACGCCGCCGTTGCTCAGCGTGGGGCTTTTGACCGTGAAGTTGGCGTTCGCCGTCACGGCGAAGGCCATCACCGCCGCGAACGCAACGATCAGTCCTGTTCTCATTCGAATCTGTCGCCCCAATTGACCGCGAACATCCGGTGCGCCCTAACCGTAAGGCACGGGCCCGGTCCTTGGGAACGCGTCAACCCCGCCCGGGGTGCCAGAGCGACTGGGCCAGGGGGGAGTGCGACGAGCGGTTGCCTGAAAATTCATGAGGCGGCCGGCGCGTTTCGCGCCGTAGCCGCCTCATGCTGCCCCCTTCAATGCGGACCCTATCGTGCCGCGGAGTATGCCCCCCTGTCTTGCCGTTGGATCCGCGGCCCGCGAAGTAGTTCAAAATCGACCCCGTGACGCAACGGTCCAAGCATGACGGACATGCAATTTTCGCCGCATGTTGTCCCGCGGCAACAATTCGTCAGGGTTAACAGTGGAAGTGTTTAGAAAGCTTCAAACCTTGGCGCTGGTAATGGGACCCGATGCCCTCGCCATACGCTTCGGCCGGGACCTCCGTCAGTCGCTCGAACACCAGCCGGCCGATGATCTGGCCGTGCTCCAGGATGAACGGGACTTCGTGCGAACGCACCTCCAGGACGGCGCGAGCGGACGGCGGGCGCCCGGCCGCATAGCCGAATCCAGGATCGAAGAAACCGGCATAGTGGACGCGAAACTCGCCGACCAGCGGGTTGAAGGCGACCATCTCGGCGGCAAATTCGGGCGGGATCGCCACAGCCTCGCGCGAGGCCAGGATATAGAATTCGTCGGGGTCCAGAACGATCGCGCCCGACCGGCTGGCGTCGATGGGGTCCCAATAATCGAGCGGGTCGAGGGCGTCGCGCTTGTCGATGTCGATGATTCCGGTGTGCCGCTTGGCGCGCCAGCCGACGTGGCGGCTTGCCGCCGTGCCGATCAAATCCACGCTGAGAGCCAGACCGTTGTCGATGTCGGCGTCGCCATCCACCAGCGGCGATTCGGCGTGCAGCCTCTTCAGCTGGGTGTCCGTGAACTGCGGCGACCCCCGGCGGACGCGCAGCTGGTTGAGGCGGGAACCTTTGCGCACCAGCACCGGGAAGGTGCGCGGCGAGATCTCCGCATACAGAGGACCGTGATAGCCGGGCTCGATGCGGTCGAAGACCTGGGCACGGTCCGTGATCAAGCGGGTGAAGACGTCTAGCCGGCCCGTGGAACTCTTCGGATTGGCGATGCCGGAGACGCGGAACGAGAATTCGGCGCTTTCCAGCAGCGGCACGACATAGACGCAGCCCGTTTCGAGGACCGCCCCGTTCGACAGGTCGATCTCGTGCAGCGCGACGGTGGCCAGCTTATCGCGCACCGTGGCCTGCGGGCCGGGCAGGAAGCTGGCGCGCACGCGCCACGCCACCGCCCCGAGGCGAAGATCGATGCTCGCCGGCTGGATTTGCGCATCGTCGATGTCCTCCGCGGCCACCACCTCGCGGCGGGCGCGCACCAGGCGCTTCAGCACGTGGCCGGGCAGGATGCCCGTGGTATACTTGCCGTAGCTCTCTGGCTCTTCGCCGGGGAAAAGACTCTCGTCGGTTGTCATGGCCGGGACCATATCGCCCCGGGACCGCGTCCGTCACCCGTGGGCTCGAGTAACTCACGACTTTTGCGGCCGGCTCCTCCCGAATCGGGTCCTTCGGACGATGCCGCCTAGTTGTGCTGGCAGGCCTTGGTGCGGATCAGCACCTTGGCTTGGTTGAACAGACAGACCGCTACCATTCCGTTCTTAAATCGATCGATATACGTGAAGTGTTTGTCTGTTTCCGCCGATGCGCCACCGCACAACGCGACAAACGCCGCGAGCAAGCAAAACCGCCTCCTGATTTCCCCCGATACCCGGTCGTTCACCAACCATCGCACTTTGAGGTATCAAGCATAAAGCGGTGGGACAGCGCAGTTAGAGCTAAGAAAATAGCTGGATTTCCTGCACCGCTTCCGCCAATCCGCAGCGCCTGACGGGGGCTTCGGGCGGGAAGGCCTGCAGCAGCTTCGACGGCGTCGCCGATTCGAGGATGACGAAACAGCCCTTGTCGCCGGCGCCGCGGATCAACCGGCCGAAGGCCTGCTTCAGGCGCAGCCGGGCGAGCAGGTGGTCGTAGTCCTTGCCGAAGCGGGCGCGGCGCGCCTTGTGCAGGATCGTCGGCTTCGGCCAGGGAACCTTGTCGAACACCACGAGTCGCAGGGAGCGCCCGGGCACGTCCACGCCGTCGCGCAAGGCGTCGGTGCCCAGAAGGCAGGAGTTCTCCTCGCTGCGGAACAGATCGACCAGGGCGCCGGTGTCGAGCCGGTCCACATGCTGGGCGTAGAGGGGAATGCCCGCCTCGGCCAACGGCGCCACGATCTTGTTCTCGACCGCGCGCAAGGTGCGCACGGCCGTGAAGAGGCCCAGCGCGCCGCCCCCCGAGGCCAGGAAAAGCTCGCGGTAGGCGGCAGCCAACGCCTCGACGTCGCGTCGGTTGACGTCGCGCACGATGAATATCCGCGATTGTTCGCCATAGGCGAACGGCGATCCGAAGCTGGCGCGTTTCGGCGGTTCGGCCAGATGGAGCGCGCCGGTGCGGACTTCGGCGCTCTCCCAGTCGCTTTCGTTGCCGCCGCTGTCGCGCAGCGTGGCGGAGGTGACGAGCGCACCATGGACATGACCCAGCACCTCGTTCGCCAGCGGGATCGTCGGGTCGATCCAGCGCCGCTCGAGGCCGACGTCGAGATCGCGCCCGTCTTCGCGCACGATCTCGAACCAATCCACGAACTCGTCATGAACCTCGCCGGTGACGAGCGATTCGAGCATCGACATCCAGGCCGGCAGGATGATGCGGCCGCGCCGCTCCAGGCCGCGCGCTGCCGCCTCGATGCGTGCGCGCTGATAAGGTTCGAGCTCCGCCGCCTTGTCGGCAAGCTGCGTGCGCAGGGATTTGGCGAGACGCAGCAGCGGCACCGCCAGCCGCTTGAGGGCCATGCCCAGATGCTTGGCGGCATCGATCGTGTCCTCGCCGAGCGGATGGGTCTCCGCTTCCAGGGAATAGAAGACCTCGTGATCCTCGCTGCGGGCCCGCACATGGCCGTAGGCCGCCGCCAGGAAAACCTCGCCCGGGCCGCGCGGCGCCGAGAGGCGCGACATCCAGCCTTCACCCGCCAGCGCGCCCGCGGCGGACACCGCTTCATCGAGAGCCTCGCGGCAGCGCTCGTCGCCCTCCACCAGGCCCTTGAGCCGTTCCTCCAGTCCGCGGGAACGGCTGCGGGCGCGGCCTTCGGGACCGCGCAGCCAGCGGCGAAGATCGGACATCTCCAGGCCGCTGACGGCCGCCGCAAAACCGGAGTCCGCCGCATCGAACAGGTGATGGCCTTCATCGAGCACATAGCGCACGCGCCGTTCGGCGGGCGTATCGGTGGTCTCGTCGACGGAGAGCCAGTCCTGCGCCGCCTGGGCGATGACGAGCGCATGGTTGGCGATGACGATCGGCGCGTTGCGGGCCTTGCGCACGATGCGCTCGATGAAGCAGACGCGATAGTGCGGGCAGGTGGCATAGATGCACTCGCCGCGGCGGTCCGTGACTTCCCGCAGCGGCAGATGGGCGGCCAGGAAAGCCGGGAAGCCCGCCCCCGAAATGTCGCCGTCATCGGTGGCGGCGATCCAGCGCGCGATGAGGGCCAATGCCACCGTGCGCAGGCCCGGCGCCAGAGCCGTGCGCTTCACCGCCTCTTCGAAATTCAAGAGGCAGAGATAGTTCTCCCGCCCTTTGCGCACCACCGCCTTCTCGGCGCGCTCGACGGGGTCGGGGTAGAGGCGCGCGATCTCCTGCACGATCTGGCGCTGCAGATTGCGGGTGTAGGTCGAGATCCAGAGGCCGGGGCCGTTCTTCTCCGCCCAGACGCTGGCAGGCGCCAGATAGCCCAAAGTCTTGCCGATGCCGGTGCCCGCTTCGACCAGAGCGATGCGGGGGGCGCCGGCGCGCTCGCGCGGACTGAAGGCGTAGGAGGCGGCCTCGGCATAGGCGCTCTGTTCCGGGCGCTCTTCACCGCCGGAGCCGACCAAGGCGTGCAGGCGCCTGGCGACTTCCTCGGGGGAGACGGGATGCGACGACGGTTTGTCGGGCTGCGGCTCATCTTCCCACGCCCGCAACGCATTCCAGGCGTCGAAGCCCGCCAGCGGCGCCAATTGTCCGGCCGGCGGACCGACGGCCGCCGAGACCAGCGATGCCCAGCGCCAGCCGGCCCGCGTCAGGGCGGGCATGAGGGGGCGGATGGCGGCCTTCTCCGCATCGCTTTTCTCGCAGAGTTCGGCGAGGAGCTGGGCCGCAGCCTGGCGCAGGCCTTGCGCCGCTCCTTCCGACCCCGGCTCGACTGCGATCCCCAACGCCCGCACAATCCCGGATGCGTTGGGCACACAGGGGACGGCCGGGCGCACGAAGGCGAACAATTCCAGGACATCGTACGGCAGCTGGCCGGGAGCTGTTTTCAGACGTCCAGCGACGAATGCCGTGTGGGCGACATAGGCTTCTCCCGTGCGGAAGATCCTGCGCGCCTCTTCACCGCCCGCCTGGCGGCAGGCATCGGTGCACAGGATCGCGCCGTCGCCGGCGGGAACAAGCGCCGGCACATCCGGGATTGCGGGGGCGATTCTGTCGTCAAGCATCGCCGGCGATCATGCGCGGTCGCGAAGGCTTATGCCACCAGATCGGGATAGAGCGCCGACAAGACGCCGCGCGTCCGGCCGTGCTCGGCGAAAATCGCGTGTGCCCCGTTGCGCAGACCCTGGGCATTGCCGCCGCGGTCCGCATCGGCGGCGAAAGCGCGCGCTGTCGCCGTCATCGCGGCCAGACCGAGACCGCTGGCACTTCCCGCGATGTCGCGTGCCAGACGTGCGGCCTCGTCCCACCTGCCTTCCTGGCTGGCGGCCTCGATCGCCGCGCAAAGCTGTTCGGCGCCGACGATGTAGGATCTGAGGATGTCGACCAGCGTCGCGGTGCCCACCGACTTCTCCAGCGCCATCACCGTGGCGGTGTCCACCGGTGGAGATTCGCTCTTCTCTTCGCCACCGCTGTCCTGCGGGGCGCAGAGCCGCGCCAGTGCTGCGTAGAGCAGGCCGGGATCGGACGGCCAGAGGATGACATCGTCGGCGCAATGTGGCCTGCGGTCGTCCTTCAACAGCAGGGCCAGAATGGGCGCCCGCACGCCCGGCGACGCCGCCAACGAGTCCGCGTCGGCGGCGCCGACCACGATGGCGTCGTAATCGGTCCGCCCGGCCCGCGACGCGGCGTCGGCTACGCTGTGGACCGCTTCCAGCCGGTTGTCGTGCGATGCCAGGAGCACCGACAGCGGCTGCACCACGGCCTCATCGTCGGAGACGACGAGAAGCCTGAGCCCGGAAGGTGCCATTTCCTTGGGAGACAGGTCGGCCGGCTCGGTGGCGCGCGCTACGACCGGCAATGTGAACCAGAAGGAGGCGCCCCGGCCCGGCCGGCTCTCGAACCCGACGCTGCCGCCGGCACGCTCGACGATGTGCTTCACCACGGCAAGACCGAGGCCCGAATTCGGTCGGCGGGCGCCGTCTCCCGGCGAGGCGAACAGGTAAGCCCGCAGTTCGGCCGCCACGCCCGACCCGGTGTCGGTGACCGTGAAGCGGACCGTGGCCGCGACGGGTTCCACGCGAACCGAGACCTCGCCGTTCTCGGTGAATTTCAGTCCGTTCTCGACCAGCTTGCAGAGCGCCTGGCGGACGCGGCGCGGGTCGGCTGCAACGCGGGGCAGGTTGGGACTGGGCGTTACCGTGAGGCGCAGCCGTTTCTCCCAGGCAAGCGGCTGCAAGAGACGCGACACGGCGCGGGCCGCCTGGGCGGGATCGCAGACGCCGTCGGAGGATGCACCCTGGGTCAAGGCGACGATGTCGTCGAGCAGAAGCTGCAGCGCGCGCCCTGCATCCAGCATGACTTTCACGTGGTTGCGCGGCGGCCCGACGAGGTCCGCGCGATCCAGAAGCTGGGCCATGCCCACGAGCGCCGTGAGCGGCGTACGCAGCGCGCGGCTGATCTCCGCGGCAAAGGCGGCGCCGTCATGGGGCGTATGCGGAACAACGACCGGGGTCCTGGCTTCGTCCAGACGCCGCTGCAGGGTCGCCAGTTCGGCCTTGAGACGGATGGTCCTGAACACCAGCCTGCCGCTGTAGGCCCACAGGCCCGCCGCACACAGAAAAACCAGACAGGCCATGATGATGTGCGCTGCGCCGCCCTCGGACAACAGCATGCCGACCAAGGGGCCGAGGACGACACACAACGCGGCCATGAGAAGGAAAAGCCGCCACAACGCGCTGGCTGCTTCGTCGCGGCCCACAGGCGGGGCCTGCATGCCGATTTCATCGGCTTTCGGCGCGGCGGACATTGACGGCATCCCTTGCCAAAGCCTAGCTTTTCCAGCCTTTACAAACGCTTAAGGTTTCCAATTCGAGATGCCCTCCAGCTCCCTGCACGATGAAGCTCTTGCCGCACACGCCTGGCCGTTCGAGGAGGCGCGCAAGCTTCTGAAGCGCATCGAAAATCGCAAAGACATGACGGAGGTCATCTTCGAGACCGGCTATGGGCCTTCGGGCCTGCCGCACATCGGGACGTTCGGCGAAGTGGCCCGCACCACCTGGGTGCGCCATGCCTTCCGGCAGATGTCGGGCATCAGCACGCGCCTGCTGGCCTTCTCCGACGACATGGACGGGCTGCGCAAGGTTCCCGAGAACGTTCCGAACCACGAGATGCTGCGCGAGCACCTGGGAAAATCGCTGACGGCCATTCCCGATCCGTTCGGGACGCATCCCAGTTTCGGCGCCCACAATAACGCCCGGCTGAAGGCGTTCCTCGATCGCTTCGGATTCGAATACGAATTCATGAGCTCGACCGAGTGCTACAAGAGCGGTCGCTTCGACCAGGCGCTGCTGGCGGTGCTGGCGAATTACGAAAAGGTTCGCGACATTGTGCTGCCGACGCTGGGGCCCGAGCGGCGCGAGACCTATTCGCCGTTTCTGCCCATCTCGCCGCAGACCGGAATTGTGCTTCAGGTGCCGATCCTGGAGTGGAATGCCGCGCGCGGCACGATTGTCTTCGAGGACGAGGGGCGCAAACAGGAGCTTCCGGTCACCGGCGGGCACGTCAAGCTGCAATGGAAAGCGGACTGGGCGATGCGCTGGCTGGCGCTGGGCGTCGATTACGAGATGGCCGGCAAGGATCTGATCTCGTCGGTCGAACTGTCCGGCAAGATCCTGCGGGCGCTCGGAGGCAGGCCGCCGGAAGGATTCAATTACGAACTCTTCCTCGACGAGCAGGGACAGAAGATCTCGAAATCGAAGGGCAACGGCCTGTCGGTCGACGAGTGGCTGACCTACGGCATCGAAGAGAGCCTGGCGCTGTTCATGTTCCAGAAGCCGCGAGCGGCGAAGCGGCTGTTCTTCGACGTCATCCCCAAGGCGGTCGACGAGTACATCGCCTTGCTCGACCAGTACCACGCCGCGGCGATGACGACGGCGCAGCAGATCGAGAGTCCGGTCTGGCATATCCACGGCGGCAAGCCGCCCGCCGAGCGCTATCCGGTGAGCTTTGCGCTCCTGCTCAACCTCGTCAGTGCCTCGAATGCGCATAATCGCGACGTGCTGTGGGGTTTCATCCGTACCTATGCGCCGGAAGCGTCGCCGGAGAGCAACCCCGGTCTCGACAAGCTGGTCGGCCACGCAGTGCGCTACTACGACGACTTCGTCAAACCGCAGAAGCGATACCGCGCCCCGAGCGACAAGGAGCGCGCCGCCCTTGCCGAGCTGTCGCGGAAGCTGCGCGCCTTCGCAGGCGAGCGGGACGGCGAAAAGGTGCAGTTCGAAGTCTACGAAATCGGCAAGACGCACGCCTTCGAGCCGCTGCGCGATTGGTTCAAGGCGATCTATGAGGTGCTGTTCGGGCAGAGCCAGGGACCGCGGTTCGGCTCGTTTGCTGTCCTGTTCGGCTGCGCCGAGACGGCCGATTTGATCGACCGGGCGCTGGCCGGCGAATTAGAGCACGCATGAAAGCTGCGCTCCTCGTGCTGGCGATCACGGCCGCGACTCCGGCCGGCACGCCGACGGCTTATCAGCTCTACGCGGAAGGCAAGTACGACGATTCCGTCCGCATCAGCTTGGCGCAGAACGATGCGGCCGGCTACGCGGAGGCGGCGAGGTCCACGCTGGCCGAGGAGGCCGGACGCGACAGCCCGTGCCTTCCCTGCCTGCAGCGGGCGGAGGACTATGCCCGACGCGCGATTGCCACCGATCCGCACCTTGTCGACGGCAACATCTACCTCGCAATCACCTTGGGCCTGGAAGAGCACATCATCGGACCCGATGCGGCCCGCCGCCAGAATTTTCCCGACGTGGCCAGGCACGCCATCGATGCCGCACTCGCCGTCGACCCGAAGAACGCCTGGGCGCTGGCGGCGCTGGGCGGCTGGAATCTCGCGATCGTGCACGGCGGCGGGGCTTTTCTCGCCGATCTTTTCTACGGCGCGACGGTGGGCAAGGGGCTGCAGGCCTTCGAAGCCGCCTTCGAGGCCGCACCGAACAATATCGCGGTGCGCTACCAGTACGCGCTGTCGTTGTCGATGTTCAACGAGGCCCGTTACCAGCCGCAGATTGAGGCCGCGCTGGCCCGCGTGGTGTCCCTGCCGACCGCCACGGCCTACGAGCGGATGATTCAGAAGCGCGCCGGCGACCTGCTCGAGCTGCTGAAGGCGGGCGACAACGGCGCCTATCTGGCGGTGGTGAAGAAATACGAAGGCTATCCGGCGCCGTAAGGTCGACCTTTGTTCTAGCGCGCCGCTACCAGATAGATCGTGTGGATCGTATTGCCGCCGCAAACGGCGACTTCCACGCATTCCGCAGGCAAGGCGCCGGCTGCCAGGACCTGTTCGAACGCCGGCGAACGGTCGGCCGACCACAAAGCGAAGACGCCGTCCGTCCGCAGCGCCGACACGATCGCCTTCACGCCATCCGGGCGATAGAGGAACCGGTTCGACGGAAAGAGGACCGCCTCCGGCCCGTTGTCGACATCCAGCAGGATCGCGTCGAAGGCATCAGGACTTGCCCGGACGACATCGGCGACGTCGCTGTTACAGACGGTCACGCGGTGGTCGTCGAGCGGACGGCCCGCCACGGCCGCCAAGGGGCCGTGGTTCCAGGCGATGATGTCCGCCATCAGTTCCGCGACCGTGATGCCGGCGCCGTCTCCGACGTGATCGAGCACCGCGCGCACCGTGTAACCCATCCCGAGGCCCCCGATGAGAATGCGCGGGTTGCGGCGGGCAAGACGTTTGCACACAGCCTGCGCCAGCATCCTTTCCGACACCGGATTCCGGCTCGACATCAATTCCAGGAGGTTGAGGCGGATCTCGAAATCGGCGCCGCATTGACGCAGAGTCAGCGCATCTCCATCAGGCGTCACCGCGCGTGCGAGTTCTGTCCACGCCATTGCCGCTCATCCTCGCGTCTTGACGTTCGGCACGGCTGCGAGCGTCCGATAACTCGTCCGGCCTTTGGCCTACTGGCTCGCCCAAATGACGCGATGGATAAAGGCGACCTCGCTGAGCGCGAAGGAGCGGTCTTCGTAGGCCGGGTTCAGCGATTTCAGTTCCACCCGCTGCGCCGTCAGCCGCGTCAGCTGCTTCGCCATCACTTCACCGGCCAGCGTCTTGACCACCACGCGGTCGCCGCGGCGAGCGCTGGTCGCCGGCGAGACGATGATGCGGTCGCCGTCGCGGTAGACGGGAAGCATCGAATCTCCGGTCACTTCGAGCGCGTAGGCGTGTTCGTCGGCGAGTTCGGGGAAGGGGATTTCATCCCAGCCCGCGCCCGCGGGGAAGCCGGCGTCGTCGAAATAACCGCGGCTGCCGGCCTGGGCCATGCCGACCAGCGGCACGAGCCGGGCGGGCTGGCGCAAGCCGCCTTCGCGTCCGACCAGAGAGACGAACTCGTCGAGGCTCGCACCCGTGGCGGCCAGGACCTTCGAGATGCTCTCCGTCGACGGCCAGCGCAGCTTGCCGGTGGTGGCGCCGCGCTTGCTCTTGTTGAACGTCGTCGGGTCGAGGCCGGCGAGTTTCGCCAGACCCGAGGCCGACAGCTTGTTCTTGGCGGCCAGCGCGTCGATGGCATTCCAGATTTGTCTGTGCGTCAGCATGCGTTTCGATTCCGTGGATCAATGTCCCTTGTGCCAAATCGCGGCTTGCGGATGTCCTCCGACATGATCGGATAGGACCCATGGCGACTCGACAATCCGAACAACTGAGAAAGCGGTCCGATGGACGGTTACTGTTCCTATACGGGAGCGGCGTTAGGAATTACCACTCTTGACCATCTGTCGTCCAGTGGAGCGTCGTGATGGATCCGGTTGTGGCGGCCTTGCGGTTACTACCGCCCGAGACGGCGCATCGCGCCACCGTTGAACTTGCTGCACGATTTGGAGCATTCGTGCCGCCCGCCCGGCGCGACGATCCGCGACTCTCGGTTGCAGCCCTCGGCCTCCATTTCCCCAATCCGGTGGGGCTGGCGGCGGGCTTCGACAAGAACGCGCGCGCCTTCCCCACCATGCTGAAGCTGGGTTTCGGCCATGTCGAATGCGGGACCGTGACGCCGCGCGCCCAGCCGGGCAATCCCAGACCGCGCCTGTTCCGCCTGCCCGAAGACCGCGCCGTCATCAACCGCATGGGCTTCGACAACCAGGGCATGGATGCCATCGCGCCGCGCGTGGCGCGCCGCCGCGCGGGGATTCTGGGAATCAACATCGGCGCCAACCGCGACAGCAAGGACCGCACCGCCGACTACCGGACGGCGTTCCTCAAGCTCTCTCCGTATGCGGATTATGTTGCGGTCAACGTGTCGTCGCCCAACACGCCGGGCCTGCGAGGGCTGCAGAACCGCGACGAGCTGCGCCGGCTGCTGGGAATCCTGGTGGGCGCCCGCGCCGCCCGGCCGCTGCCGCTGCTGCTCAAGATCGCGCCCGATCTCGAAGAACAGGCGATGGATGACATTGCCGGTGTGGTGCTCGAGGCCGGGATCGAGGGCCTCATCGTCACGAACACGACCTTGGCGCGCCCGCCCTGGCTCAGGAGCCGGTTCGCGCGGGAAACCGGCGGGCTGTCCGGTGCGCCGCTGTTCGAACCGTCGACGCGGGTCCTGGCCGGAATGCGCCGGCGGGTCGGTGCGAAGCTGGTGCTGATCGGCGTCGGCGGCATCGCCTCGGGCGCCGATGCCTACGCCAAGATCCGCGCCGGAGCCAACCTGGTGCAGCTCTATACGGCGCTCGTCTATCAGGGCAGCGGGCTCGTCGCCCGCATCAAGCGCGAGCTTCTCGCCTGCATCGAGCGGGACGGCTTGGCCACCGTGACAGACGCCGTCGGTGCAGATCTCGCGCGCTGATCGCCGTCCGAAGCGCGTGAAAATGCTTCAAAACCCGCATCAAACCGAACGCCCGACGATCAAACGGGCGGGCCCGGCAACGCTTTGTCTCGCGCCGCAACGCGTCATGTGCTATAATTCCCAACAATAAGAACAACTGTGGCGTGTGGGGGTTCTGATGTCGGACGATTTGGGGAAGCTCGTGCTCCGTGTGGGGCTCGGCGTGTTGCTTCTGTTTCACGGAGTGCACAAGCTTTTGAATGGCCTTGATCCCATCAAGGCGATGCTGGCATCGCACAACATGTCCGACTCGCTGGCCTATGGGGTCTATCTGGGCGAACTGGTGGCGCCGGTGCTTGTGATCATCGGCCTGTTCTCGCGCATCGGCGCGCTTCTCATCGCGATCGATATGCTTGTCGCCGTGGTGCTCGCCGGACTGACGCGTGTGCTGGCGATCGGCCCGACAGGGGGCTACGCACTGGAACTCGAGGCGTTCTACTTCGTGGCGGCCGTGGCGATCAGCCTTCTGGGGGCGGGGCGCTTCAGCATCGGCTCGGGGCGCTGGAACTAGTTCGTTTCGCAAAAAATCTTTTTCCTGACGCAGCGGAAATACCAATCGCGGCGCAGCCGGCTATGTGCTTCATTTCCCGGTATAATCGTTTCTGCGACGCATTATTATTTCAACCATCATTGGTTAAGTCTCTGTAGTCAAAGGCTCTAGGGAAATTGACGCGCAGTCATGGCTGGGTAGACTGCGGCAGATTGATCCACCTTGGGCAGGGACCATGGACACCGTACCGATGAAGAACGGCTCGCAGCGCGCGATGCCTATGGGCAAGCGCGAGCAGACGAAGATCCAGAACCGCCAGCTCATCCTCGACGCGGCGAGGCAGGTGTTCGCCGAACTGGGATATGGCGCCACGACGGTGCGCGACATCATCCGCGCCACGCCGCTCGCCTCCGGGACCTTTTACAACTACTTCAAGTCCAAGGAGGAGGTCTATCAGGCCATACGCGACGAAGTCGCTTTGGCGATACGTCCGCGCCTGCACGAAGAGCGCGCCAAGGCGTCGACCGTCGAGCAATTCATCACCTGCACCTTCCGCACCTTCTTCGACTACGTCTCCGACGACCGAATAAACTTCCGCACTATCCGCCACGCCGCCGACAATACGCGCGTGCGCATGGACACTCCGGAAGTGGTCGCCGGCTTCGAAGAGCTGCGCGAGGACATCGAAGTCGCGATCGCCAAGGGGCTCTTCCCGCCGGTCGATCCGGACATGCTGATGGCTGCCATCGTCGGCGTCGCCTTCGAGGTCGCCGAGCGCATGCTGCGCAAGGAGCCGCACGATCCCACCGCCGCGGCCGACTTCGCGACGTCGCTGTTCCTGGGCGGCGTGCGCGCCTTGCCCTATGCGCAGACGGAGCTGCCGGCCTCCGAGGAGGTCACCTCGAACGCCGCTTAAGCGGCAAGCTTGTCGAGAGCCTTGAGGACCGCGTCGGTCATCCCCGCGGTGCCGACCTTGGTCATGCCCGGCTGCATGATGTCGCCGGTGCGATAGCCCTCGGCGAGCACCTGTTCGACGGCCTTATCGAGAAGGGCGGCGTCTTCCGATCGCCCGAACGAATAGCGCAGGCACATCCCGAAGGAGAGTAGCGTGGCGATCGGATTGGCCAGCCCCTTGCCGGCGATGTCGGGCGCGGAGCCGTGGATCGGTTCGTAGAGCGCCGGCTGGCGGCCGTGTGCATCCTTTGCGCCCAGAGAGGCCGAAGGCAGCATGCCGATCGAGCCGGTCAACTGCGCCGCCTCATCCGACAGGATGTCGCCGAACAGGTTGTCGGTGACGATGACGTCGAACTGCTTGGGATTGCGCACCAGCTGCATGGCGCAGTTGTCGGCGAGAATGTCGGTCAACTGGATGTCGGGGAATTCCGCATCGTGCACGCGATGGACGACTTCACGCCACAAAACCCCCGTCACCATCACGTTCGATTTCTCCGCCGAGACGACGCGGCGCCCGCGCAGCCGTGCCAGCTCGAACGCCACGCGGGCGATGCGCTCGATCTCGTGGCTGGTGTAGACCTGCGAGTCGACGGCGCGCTTCTGGCCGTCCGCCAGCACGGTCGTTTCCTTGGGCAGGCCGAAATAGACGCCGCCCGTCAGCTCGCGCACGATCAGGATGTCGAGGCCCGACACGATCTCGGGCCTCAAGGAGGAGGCGTCCTTCAGGGCGTCGAAACACAGCGCCGGGCGCAGGTTGGCGAACAGCCCCAGATCCTTGCGCAGCCGCAGCAACCCCTGCTCGGGTTTCTTGTCGAAGGGCAGCTTGTCCCATTGCGGGCCGCCCACGGAGCCGAACAGGACCGCGTCCGCCGCCAGGGCTTTCTTCATCATCCCGTCCGTGGCTGGGGCGCCGTGCTTCTCGTAGGAACAGCCGCCCACCAGGTCCTGCGAAGTCGAGAACGACAGGTTCCGGTTGGCGGAATACCAGCCCATGAGGCGGCGGGTTTCCTCGATGATCTCCGGACCGATGCCGTCCCCGGGAAGGATGAGGATGTTGTAGGTCATGTTCGTCGCTTGTCCTCGCATTTCACTTCCGCGAAGGGGCGAGCCGCGTCGCGCGTGGCGGAAGGCTCAGGCCCCGCGCTCGTTTCGCTCGCGACCTCCCCTCGGGGGAGGGAACTCAAATCCAGGGCATCTGCGCCTTGTGCCCCGCCTCGTATGAGCTGATGGCGGCTTCGTGGCGCAAGGTGAGGCCGATGTCGTCCCAGCCGTTCAACAGGCATTGCTTGCGGAACGGGTCGACCTCGAAGGCGATGACGCCGCCGTCGGGGCCGCGGATCTCCTGCTTCTTCAGGTCCACCGAGACGATGGCGTTGGCGCCGCGCGAGGCGTCGTCGAGCAGCTTGTCGATCTCGGACTGCGGCAGCGCGAGCGGCAGGATGCCGTTCTTGAAGCAGTTGTTGAAGAAGATATCGGCGAAGCTGGGAGCGATCACGCAGCGGATGCCGAAGTCCAGCAAGGCCCAGGGAGCGTGCTCACGGCTCGAACCGCAGCCGAAATTGGCGCCCGCGATCAGGATCTTCGCGCTCCGGTAGGCGGGCTTGTTGAGCACGAAGTCCGGGTTGTCGCTGCCGTCGGGGCGCGTGCGCATCTCGTGAAACAGCGCCGTGCCGAGGCCGGTGCGCTTGATCGTCTTGAGGAACTGCTTGGGGATGATCATGTCGGTGTCGACGTTGATCATCGGGAGCGGCGCCGCGACGCCTGACAGGTGCTTGAACGGTTGCATGGCAGACGGGTTCTAGCCGCTACCATCGGTCGCGACAAGCGGGCTTCGCTGCCCCGTCGGGCAGGAATAACCTGACGGAAATCCGGACACGGAGGGAACGATGTCGAGGGCTCTGCTGCGCGACGCGCTGGGCTGGGGGCTGGTTCTTTGGTTGATCGGTTATGTTCTCGGCATTCTCCTCTTTTTCGTCCTGCCGCCGGCGGTCTTGGGCTGGGTCATTCTGCCGATCGGCCTGGTCATCACGCTTTGGGTGCTTTTCGCGGCCGTGAAGGGCGCGACGATCCGATATTATGGCGTCATTGCGGTGGTCTGGACGGCGCTTGCCGTGGTCCTCGACTACCTGTTCATCGTCAGGCTTTTCCATCCGGCGGACGGCTATTACAGACCGGACGTCTATCTCTATTACTCGTTGACATTTGTGCTGCCGTTTGTCGTCGGGTTCTTCAAGACGCGCCGCGCGGAAAGCGGTTGAATCGCTGCGGCCCTGCGCTAAGCTTCCCGCGCCAAGGGCCACCGATGTTCAAATTTCCGTCCCGCCGGAAAACGGCGTCCGCAACGGCCCGCCGCGACGCCCGGTTCCGCATGAGGTTCTGCTATGGCGAGCGAAGGCGTGCACGTTCCGTATGAGAAGCTGTCGCGCAAGACCCTGCATCTGCATTATGCCATCACTTCGCTCATGGAAGAGCTCGAAGCCGTCGACTGGTACAAGCAGCGGGCCGACGATGCCGAGGACCCCGAGCTGAAGGCCATCCTGCTTCACAACGCCCATGAGGAGATGGAGCACGCCGCGATGGTGCTGGAGTGGATTCGCCGCCAGGAGCCGCGTTTCGACAAGGAGTTGCGCGAGTATCTGTTCAAGGACGGCCCGATCACGGAGCTGGAGCATCAGGCGATGGGGCGGAAATAGGCGTGTCCGGCTCGGTGTCGTGAAAGCGATGCAGGTCTATGATGCGCCGGCCTTGCGGCGCGAAGCTCAGGACGTCGACGAACCGTTGGCCGCACAGGATCTGGTCTGCGGAATAGACATGGCGCGCGTAGATCGTGTCGGCCAGCGTGTCGTCGGTGCCGCTCAACAGCGCGATCAGCTCGGCGTCCTGCGTCGCGAGCGATGTCGGCGTGGCGCCGTAGAGCGGGCTCGTCTCGTCGATCGTGTGCATCACCGTCCATGACAGGGCGAAGAGCGGCGTACGCGAACGGACCAGGCTGAGCTCGTCGAAGCGACGCATGACGATGCCTTCCTGCGTCGTCGCCTGGCGCGCGAACGATACCGAGATGCCGGCGCCGAGGATCTGGTTGCCGCGCTGGTTCATGGCGCGGAACATCAGCGTCGGACGCCCTTCGAAGGTGGCGATGACCGCGACATTCGAAAACAGCACGCGGGCGAAGGGCCGCGAGAAGCGCGCGAACACGAGCCCGGTGGCCAGGGCGCCGTTGACGAGCGCCACAAACGATTCAGCCGTCACCAGCATGTTGGCGTAGGGAGTCCTGGGCGACAGCACGCCGTAGCCGATCGAGCCGAAGGTCTGGATGCTGAAGTAGAACGCATCGGCGAACGAGCCCGGCCGTGCACCGGCGATGCCCGAGGGATCGAGCCGGTACAACTCGGCGAACACGGCGTTGATGCACAGGAACACCGCGGCGAGGCCCAGGATGAACTGCCACCACGGCGCCCGCAGGACACCATGGTAGAAATCCGTCCAGCGGCTGGAGTCCTGGCCTCGAATGACGGTGACGCGGCGTCGTTTGCGCGGGGCCGATCTTGCTGCGCCGACCTCCGGTTCAGCCATGCCCGCGACGCGCCTTGAGATAGGCGGCCCACTTCGCCTGCTGCTCGCGTCCGAGCTCCAGAAGATAGTCCCAGCTGTAGAGCCCGGTGTTGTGCCCGTCATCGAAGGTGATGCGCACGGCGTAATTGCCGACCGGCTCGAGTTGGTCGATGCGGACATCCTCCTTGCCCGTCACGATGCGCTTCTCGCCGGGATTGTGGCCCTGGACTTCGGCGCTGGGGGATTCGACGCGCAGATATTCCGCGGGCAGCGCGAAGCGTCCGCCGTCGTCGAAGGAGACGGTCAGCGCCTTGCGGTCAGCAGCAACGCGCAGCTCGACTGGCCAGGCGTTCATCGCTTGAGCCGCTCCTCGTCCGTCAGCTCGCGCGCCTCGCCAGGCAGCATGATGGGCACGCCCGAGCGGATGGGATAGGCGAGACCCGCCTGCCTGCTGATGAGTTCCTGCTTGTCGCGGTCGTAGATCAGCGTCGCCTTGGTCACCGGGCAGACGAGGATTTCGAGAAGCTTGGGATCGACCTCCATGACGGCCTCAGTTCACCGACGCTGGCCCTTGCGGGCCGGCGTTGTCCATTTCGAGCAGCGCGACCAACGTGTCCACGCGTTCGTCCCAGCCCGGCGCTTCCAGCAGCGCCTGTTTCTCGGCCGGCTCGAAAGGACAGAGCATGGCGAGGGCATTGACCAGGGTCTCGGGCGGCGCGCCCAGCACGCTCTTCCAGTCGGCCTGGAGATCGCGGCGCGCGAGATAATCCCGCAGCGCGGCCAGCAGCCGGTCGCGGGGGAAATTCGACTCGTCCGCTTCCTTGAGGTCGCCGACGAACGGTGCGAAATCGGCTCTCACGCGGCGGTAGGGCGTGGGCGTCTCGATCTCTTCGGTCACCCGGAAGCGGCAGATGCCGGTCAGCGTGATCAGATAGCGCCCGTCGTCGCTTTCGCGGAAACCCGTCAGCCGGCCGGCGCAACCGATCGCGTTGAGCGGCGGCGTCAACGACTTGTCTTCGTGCAGCGTGGGTTGGATGAGCCCGATCAGGCGCTTGCCTGCCAGAGCGGTATCGACCAGCGCCAGATAACGAGGTTCGTACACGTTGAGCGGAAGCTGTCCGCGCGGCAGCAGCAGCACGCCCGTGAGCGGGAAGATGTCGACCGTCCGGGGCAGGTCGTCGAGCGTATTGTATTTGCCGCTCATGGAGCCTCAGGAAAAGAGGATCGTGGACAACCGCCGCCGTGCAGCCACCGTCCGCGGGTCGGTGGGACCCATTGCCTCGAACAGCGTCACCAGATGCTTTCGCGCCGCCTCATCATTCCACTTGCGGTCGCGCTTGACAATTTCCAGCAGGGCATCGATGGCGGCGTCGCGGTCGCCTTTGGCGTCGAGGGCCAGGGCAAGATCATAACGCGTCTGATGGTCGTTGGGATCCGCCGCGACCTTGGCGGCCAGGGCCTCGGCGCTGCCGGCCGCCGCCTTGGCGCTCTCGCGGAGCTTCACTTCCGCCTGTACCGCCCGCACGGCCTCGTCGTTGGCGTCGTCGGGTCGCACCAGCTGCAGCGTCGTCTTGGCCCGCTCCAGGTCCCCGCTGCGCAGATAGCAGCGCGCCAGCCCTGCCGCGGCCTTGGGATGGCCGGGTTCGTCCTGCAGGACGTGAGCGAAGGCTTGCGCCGCTTCGCCGATGTTTCCCGCCTCGAACATCTTGTCGGCTGCCGCCAGGACTTCGGCGGCGTGGTCGGCGCCGCCATGGCCTTGGCCGTCGCCGAGCAGCATCTGGACGAACTGCTTGATCTGACTGTCGGGGATCGCCCCCATGAAGCCGTCCACCGGCTGGCCGTCGCGGAAGGCATAGACGGTGGGGACGGACTGGATGCGCAGCTGACGGGCGATCTCCTGGTTCTCGTCAACGTTCACCTTGACCAGCTTGACGGCGCCCTTGGTCTCGTTGACGGCCTTTTCGAGTGCCGGGCCGAGCTGTTTGCAGGGGCCGCACCAGGGCGCCCAGAAATCGACGATGACGGGAACCTGGCGCGAGGCTTCGAGGACGTCGGCCGCGAACGTCGCCAGGGTTGCATCCTTGATGTGCGGACTTGCCCCCTCTGCGGGCTTCGCTGTGCTGGTCTTTCCCAGACCGATCAATGCCATGGCTGCCTACCTTTCGCCCTCCAACATGGGCGTTTGGACCCCGAAAGAAAAGAGGCTCCGGCCGCGGTCAATCGTAGGCGGACAGCTGCTTGACCAGCCGGTCCCGGATGGCCGGCCATTCATCGGCAAGGATAGAATAGTAGACCGAGTCCCGAAAATATCCCTGGGGCATCCACATATGGGCGCGGAGGATGCCTTCTTCCGTGGCGCCCAGTTTGCGCAGCGCGGCCCGCGAGCGGGCGTTGCGCGAATCCGTCTTGAATTCGACCCTGTTGTAGCCGCTGTCGAAGGCTTTGCCGAGTATCAGGCACTTGGCCTCGGGATTGACCGCCGTGCCGCGCGCCCCCGCCACATACCAGGTGGCGCCGACCTCCAGCTTGGCGTGTTGGGGCGTGATCGCCAGATACGAGGTCGAACCAACGATGACGCCGTCAGCAAGGCGGCGCACCGCGAAGGTCATCTGCGTCCCTTTGGCCATCTCCTCGGCGAACAAGCGAAGGCGCGCCGCAAAGCCCTCGCTCATGTCGAAGGGCATGTAGGTCCAGATCGCCGGGTCGGCCGCCGCCTCGATCAGCGCGGCATGGTGGCGCTGCTCCAGCGGTTCCAGAGCGACGTAGCGGCCCTTCAACAGCCGAGGTCCCAGCGATTGAACGGGCTTCATGATGTCATCTCCGGCAGCGTCGCAATGACTGGATCGTGTCCGCAAGCGCCTACGAAGCGCAAGAGGTCTTTGGCCGAGATGGCGATGGTGCGGTCGTTGCGCAAGGGGTGGAAGTTGAGGGGGTCCTGCGCCAGCATCGCTTCGTCGAGCACGGGACGAACGGCGTGGACCGCGTCGTTCATCAGCGCGAACGGTGTCACCGAACCTGGCTCGATGCCGAGCGTGGCGATGAGAAGCTCCGCCGAGCCGAACGAATAGCGCGGCGCCTCAAGCTGCTTGGCCAGGGCGTTGAGGTCGAGCCGGAAATGGGCGCGCAACACGACCAGCCACAGGCCACCTTTGCGGTCCTTGAGGAAGAGGTTCTTGGTGTGGCAGCCGGGCAGTGCGATCACCGATGACGATTGCTCGACCGTGAAGACGGGGACGTGCTGGTAGGTCCGCCAGGCGATGTCGAGCCCGCGCAACCGGTCGTAGAGCGCGGCCTCGCGCGCGTCGGGGGAAGGAAGCATCTCGCAGGCCATTGGAATCACCGCAACTCATGATGGGTGCTGTCGGGCACTCCCGTTTGGTCAAGAATGGCGCAACAATCCACAGACAAATCTTGGCCGACGTACTCGAATTGCCACACCGCAGCAACAAAGCGCCCGGCTCAGCGCTCCGCTGCGGCAGCAGCAATTGACACTGTTCGATTTGCTGTCACACGATCTTTACAACTAATTAAAAATTGCAGGGGCTGACGCTCGGAATCCGGGAAATCGACATCCGCCGCGGGCGGAAAGAAAAGGGGCTGTCTCATGGTGCGTTCCAATATCCTGATGAACCGACTGCTTTTGACCGCTGCGGCGGTGGCGACCTTGGCTGGCGCGGCGCGCGCCCAACAGATCGAAGAGGTGATCGTCACGGCCGAGCGCCATGCCGAGAACCAGCAGGACGTTCCCGTCTCGGTGGCGACACTGCCGGCCGACCAACTCGACGCCATCTTCGAGTCCGGCCAGGACATCAAGGCCATCGCGGATCACGTCCCCGACGTTTACGCGGAATCCTCCAACGGTCGCATCGCGCCGCGCTTCTACATCCGCGGTCTCGGCAACACCGATTTCGACCTGGCGGCCTCGCAGCCGGTGTCGATCATCGAGGACGACGTGGTGGAGGAGAACACGGTCCTCAAGAGTGGACCCATCTACGACCAGCAGGACGTCGAAGTGTCGCGCGGGCCGCAGGGCACGCTGTTCGGCCGCAACACCACGGCCGGCGTCATCAAGTTCACCAGCGTCCGTCCCAGCCAGACCTTCGACAGCCGGTTCTCGGCCTCCTATGGCGAGCTGGGTTCGGCGACCGTCGACCTGGCCACGGGCGGTCCGCTCTCCGATACCCTGTCGGGGCGGATTTCCGGCGAGTGGGTCCACCGCGACAACTACATCGACAACGTCTTCACCGGCCAGAATGACGCTCTGGGCGGCTATGACGAGGAGGCGCTGCGCCTGCAGCTGCTGTGGCAGCCCACCGACCGTTTGAGCGTGCTGTTCAACGCCCATGGCTGGTCGCTCGACGGCACGGCCGCGATCTTCCGCGCCAACATCATCGGTCCGGGCAACAACCACCTGAACAGCAACTACGTCTGGAACAAGGTGTGGTTCGACCAGGGCGCCAACAATCCGCAGAAATACGACACCCTCGGCGGCTCGGCCGAGATCGCCTACGACTTCGGGCCGGTCAAGCTGACCTCGATCACCGGCTACGAGACGACCCACGGCTTCAGCCGCGGCGACATCGACGGCGGCTACTGGATCAGCCCGACCAACAACGGTCCGGGCTTCATTCCCTTCGATTCCGACACCCAGGACGGCCTCGACTACCTGCACCAGCTCACCCAGGAGATCCACCTGGCCAGCAATGCGACGGGGCCGTGGTTCTGGCAGGTCGGCGCCTTCTTCTTCCAGACCGACTACGAGGATCAGACCAACCCGTTCTTCATCCCGCCGACCTTCGTGCGGCAGACCAATACCTCGGTGGCGCTGTTCGGCCAGTCGAGCTACCAGCTCACCGACGATCTGAAGGTCACCGGCGGCGTGCGCTGGACGAGCGACGTCAAGGGCATGACCGCGCACGGCGGCGCGATCACGCCGATCACCACGCCGGTGCGCCTCTCCGGCGACAATGTGAGCTGGGACGTCAGCCTCGACTACGCGATGTCCGAGACGGTCAATCTCTACGCCCGCGCCGCCACCGGCTTCCGCGCGCCGTCGATCCAGGGACGCAATCTCGCCTTCACCTTCGGCACGCCCGTGCTCGGCACCGATTATTCGACGGCGCGGTCGGAGACCATCACCTCGTATGAAGGCGGCATCAAGACCGAGCTGTTCGACCACACGCTACGCTTCAACGCCGACGGCTTCACCTATTACATGCGCCATCCGCAATTCTCCGCCATCGGCGGCGCCTCGAACTCCGTCATCCTGAAGAATGCGCGGGCCGGCCTGGCCTACGGCCTGGAAATCGACGCCGAATGGGCAGCGACGGAGAACCTCAGCTTCACCGGCGGGGTGAGCTGGACTCACACCGAGATCAGGGACCCCAATCTGAAGACGGCGGTCTGCGCCCAGTGCACGGTGCTCAGCCCGACCGACGGGATGGGCAATGCCTATCTCAACGGCAATCCGTTCCCGCAGGCGCCGGACTACATGCTGTCGCTGACGGCGAGCTACACCTACCCGCTGGCCAATGGCGGCGCGCTGTTCGCCTACACCGACTGGTGGCTGCAGGGCTACACCAACTTCTTCCTCTACAAGTCGGCGGAGTTCCACAGCAACGGCAACTACGAGGGCGGGCTGCGCGTCGGCTATCGCTTCCCGGACAAGGTGTTCGAGATCGCGGCCTATGCGCGCAACATCACCGACCGGGCCAACCTGCAGGGCGGCATCGACTTCAACAACAACACCGGCTTCGTCAGCGATCCCCGCGTCATCGGGATCGAGATCTCGGCGCACGTGAAATAGGCGAGTACCGGCGTAAAGGAGAACGGGGCGGACGGCATCGTCCGCCCCGTTCCATTTGGTGCGCTCAGCGCTTCGCGAAGCGCTGGAAGGACGGCTCGCCCATGCGGGCATAGACGGTGGTGAGGACCGGCGAGCCGACCGCAGCCACCGCCTTCTGCATGGCGACGTGGTAGCACTTGGCGAATTCGGCGGTCACCGCCGCCGGCATCTGCTGGTAGAGGGGGTGGAAGACGGGCGATCCGCCGCAGGCTTGCCGCGCGGCGTGGTCGAGGCGGTCGAGCAACACGCCGGCGCCCGCCTCGCTGTTGATGTTGAGATCGCCGTACTGGACCTGGACGTCCCGCCGGATGGTGCCGTCTGCCGACGCCGGCCAGGCCAGGGCCAGCGTCACTGCGACAGCGGTTGTCAGTCCGAACATGCGAGACATGGGTTTCTCCTTTGTGATGGGGCGCAACGCGCCGCCCCGCGACAAAGCCCGCTGCCTGCGCCTGGCGAAAGGACCTGGGTCCGATCAATCGCCGATCGGATGCCGATCATTTTGCATTGCAACAAATTTGCATCGCATCGCAGCAAATCGCTGCCTTTACAGGCACGAAAACCTTACATACTGCGCACAATCGTCACTTGCCATCCGTGTGCGATTGCGAAATCATGTCCTGAAACACGCTCGCTCGCTGCCGCCCTCTGCGCCGCTGCGAGCCCGCGAAGGTCAGGCAATTGGGGCAGATCGTTCTGGCGCGCGAGGAAGCTTTCACGCTGGGCGGATTGCGCGTGGTTCCCGCCAAACGAGAGGTGCGTGCCGCGGAGCGCCGCGAAGTGCTGCAGCCGCGCGTCATGCAGGTCTTGGTGGCGCTGTCACGCCGGCGCGGCAATGTGGTGTCGCATGACGAGCTGATCGAACGCTGCTGGGACGGCTGCGCGGTGAGCGACGATGCCATCCACCGCTGCATCGCCCGGCTCAGGCGCCTTGCGAAGGCGCACGGCGGCTACACGGTGGAGACGATCGCCCGCGTCGGCTATCTGCTGTCGGAGAACCCGCCGGGCCGGGAAACGCCGGGTGGCCAGAACGAGCCGTGGGAGTGGTTTCCGCTGTGAGTGGCGCGGCGGCCCCGTCGCCGTCCGCGTCAGCGGCCCGCCTGCACCGTGACAGTCGGGCCGACCGGGAATGCGAAACCGGCGGCGGCGCCGATGCCGATGGCGATCAGGCAGGCAATCAGGAATGCTTTGGGCACGATCCCTTCCTCCGCGATCGTTGCGTCGGATCAGAGAACGTCTTCGCGGCGAAAAGGTTCCGGGATGATGGCGGCAATAAGGCGTCCCGGCGGTGTCGCCCAAAGACCACAGTGGCGCCGCAGCGAATCGGCAAAGGCGAGGGGGATCGTTCCGTTCCGGAATGCGCAATCAACGAGGTGACCGGCTATTTCAAGACGGAAATGCCATTGTGAAGAACGTCCCAGAGTGAAACCACTGCAATCAGGACGAACAGGCCGCCAAGGATACGCGACGCAGGAATCACATACTTCCCTTGGAGCCGCTCGATTTCCTGATCTCTGATTCGCTTTGCGGATACGAGACCGTAAAGCCCGATAACCGCGAAAAATCCAAACCCGATGATGGCCGAAACGTGGTCGTGGAATGCCCACCCGCCAGCGACAGCGACGCAAAAAAAGAGCGCGCCGAACACTCGCCTGATCACAATGGCTTTCGGGCGCTGAAGCCTTCTGATCTGCCAGTCCCTATAGTGCCTTGCGAAGAAAACCAGACAGCCGCCGAACCCGCCGATGAGCAAGAACACAATGGCGTCCCAAGGAAAACTTGCATCCATGCCCTGACTCATTTTTGCCCGCCGAGGGTCCGGAAGTGGAATTCGCCGCCAGTGTTATCATAGCTTGGCGGGGTTCGAAGGCACGACGCACCACATGGCTTGGTTCAGCTTTCATGGCGGACACAGCGGCGAGTTTTGCCGCCATGCCAAGGATTGCCTGGAAGCGGTCGTCCAACGCGCCGTCGCGGCGGGTTTCTCGCATTACGGCCTCACCGAGCACGCGCCGCGATTCCGGCCGCAGGACCTGGCGCCCGAGGAAGCGGACCTGTCGCCAAGCGACCTGGTCGACACCTTCGCCCGCTATGGTGCCGAAGCCGCCCGGCTGCGCGACCGCTACCGCGACAGGATCGCGCTGTTCGTCGGCTTTGAGACGGAGCGCCTGCCGCCGGACGATTGGGCTGCGACGATGGCCGGCGTTCGCGACAGCGGCCCGTTCGAATACATCGTCGGCAGCGTCCATGACGTGGACGGCGTCGTCATCGATTTTTCTCCCCAACAAACCAGGGCTGCGGCGGATGCAGCCGGAGGCCGGGAGGCTTTGCAGCTCAAGTATTTCGAAGCGTTGACCGACCTCGTTGCAACGCTGCGGCCCGAGGTGGTCGGCCATCTGGATCTGATCCGGAAGTTCGAGCCCGAGGCCGGCTTCAGCCAACGCGTCTTCCGCCGCATCGAGGACGCCTTGGAGGCCGCGCGATCCTGTGGCGCCGTGCTCGACGTCAACTGCGGCGCCCACCGGCGAGGGCTCGGCCCGGTCTATCCCTTGCCCGCAATTCTGGCACGCGCCCGTGCCATGGGCCTGTGCGTGACTCTGGGCGACGACAGCCACGGGGCGGCCACCGTGGGCGTCGGGCTCGACGCCTGCCTCAGGGCGATTGCGGACGCGGGCTATGACTCGGTTCACCATCTGGCGCGCACGCAGGATGGGGTCGAATGGGTTGGTTGCGGTTTGGAAGACGTCGCGCCCCATGGTTAGAAGCCGCTCACTTGCGGTCGATATCCGTTTCAGCGCCGGCCTCGCACTTCGCGACGTGATCACGCGGAATTCGCCGACAGATGCCTGTTACCATGCGTTGGCGGGGCATTGGGGCAATTCGTCGCCGTATTCGTGCTTACCGTACCAGGGCTGAGAAGAGCTCCGGCTTCATCGCAACGACCAACGCGATCATCAAGCCGATGGCCAGCCCCACGACGATGCCGGCAGCTACGCCGCGCCAGAGCATCCGTTGTTCGTTGTCCGTCATTTCACGCTCCAAAGGCGGCGGTCGTTCTGCCACAAACCCAGCCCGACTGTCTGCAAGCGTTGCATGCGGCGATTCTCCCGTCAGGGACCTGGTATGTTTCCCGATCCACTCATTCCGAACGCAGCTTGTCCAATTCGTCGATCCTGCGCTGCAGTTTTGCTGCGCCGATCACGTGGACGAGGCGGATCATTCCCAGGACCAGCAGCGCGATCACCGTGCTGAGGACGATGATGAGGTGATCCAGGTCGAGCGGGCGCCCCGGCGCATGGAACTGATACCAGCGCCCGGCCATCATCAGCGCCATGCCCGGAACGACCGGCAGGAGGTACCACCGCCACGCCGTCTTGAGGACGTCGCGCCGGCGTTCGAGTTCGCGCCGGTGGAAATCGGCGAGCCCAAGCGCCGAACTGTCGGGCAGTTTATGCGCTCCCCCCCGGCGATGGAGCTGCCATACGATATAGAAAACGGCCACGACGACGAGCGCGCTTCCCAGCTTCGTCATCCAATCGGGCAACGCCCAGGCATACCAGCCGAAGGCCGCGACCACGACGATCGAGGCGATGTACTCGAGCGCGTTTCCCAACCTGACGCGCCTCTGGAATTTCCCAGCTCTCTCGTGGATGTTTTCCAGCGTCACGGTCTCCTCCGTCTTCTGGTTGCGCCACAGGGTCTTGATGTCAGCCATCGCGCCCTCCCTCAAAGCGCCTCGCCAGCAACGCCTTGATACGATGGACCTTGGTCGCGATGGCGCGCGCGCTGAGCCCGGTGATCTCGCCGATCGCCGCGGCATCGAGGTCTTCGAGATAGAGCAGCATCACCTGCGCGTCGGGCGGCTTGAGCGCGCGGATCATCGCCATGAGGCGCTCCAGCGCCTGGTTCTCTCCCGCCGCCTGTTCAGGGCTTGCGCCGTCGTCGGCGAATTCGAACTCCTCGATGCTGACGCCTTTGGGCCTGCGCCGGCGTGCCGTCACATGCGGCGCCGCCGTGTTGTGGGCCACGCGGTAGACCCAGGTGCGCATCGAACAGCGTCCGTCGAAAACGGCCAAGCTTCGCCACAGGGCGAGGTGGATGTCCTGCAGCAGGTCGCGGCGCTCGGTGGCGTCCGCTTCACAGGCATGCGCCAACCGCTCCAGCGCCGAGCCGAACTCCGCCGCGGCGCTCAGATAGCGTTCGTCCTGGCTTGCGGCGTCCAAATCCGTGCCCTCTCCGACAAGGTAGTCTTCGTTCGGGAGGATTTCTTACATGGGAAAGCGGGGCCTCGGAATGCGGGTCCGGGGCACGGGTCCCCTCGTCGGGAAATGTCGCTCCGGTCCCCGCATTTTGCCCTTAGCCGCCGGGCCGCGGGCGTCAAGAACAAACACCTCTCGAACGCCTACGGGCGGATTTCTATTCCACGATTAATTATGGAATTCGTGCCAACGCGACGCCGTTTTGATTTTGGAGTCTCACACCGGCACGCTTCCGCGCCCCAACGACAGATTTGCGTTGCATAGAACCGAACGCACGCCTCGCAAGCGGCATAGTCGTTCGTGCCCGACCAGATCTCGGCAAGCCCTGGTTTGCTTTTGAACACGACAACTTTGCCGTGGTCAGTCAGCGGCAAGGTATTCAACGCAAAGCCGGATGGGGTGAAGCGTAGGACGGCAAAGCCCTGATGTCCTCCGGTTGCTCCACCCGCGTAGTTGCAGACCAACATGGTCTCGCCACCATCCGTACGAACCAGCGTGACATATGCAAGCGCAAGGGACTGGTGATGGATAAGCGCGTCTACGTTATAGCTTCTCGTAGCTAGTCCTCGCCGTTTGAGGACAATTGTGGAATTCAAGAACTCATAAGGGGCTTTCGGTTTTTTCGTAGAACGAAACAACCGTTACCTCATCAAGGACTATCCTGCCGATGAGAATCGCTCGATTTTCTCCGATCGCTTTCTCAGTTTTCTTCAGAGGTCGGCGCTCGATATCCAAGCGTGATGGGCGCACGCCGCTTAACTCAGTCCGCTGTCTGGCCGGGCTCTTGGTGGTGTATCTCGACGCCTCTTTGCGTGTGGGCGCGGGCGAACTGGGCGGCGGAGAACAGGACCACCGCCAGGAGGAACAACTTCTGCACGAACGAGTACAATTCCGGCGCCCCGCCGCGTCCGCTGCCAGAGAAATACACACCAATTTGGGAATAGCGACTCGCGACCCGAACGTCCGCCGCCTTTCTTGCGCCTGATAATGCGTTGATTTCTCAAATTAAATTTTGCGTGACCCCTTGAAGCCCGTTTTTCGCATCCCCATTTCACGCGCATGCGCCCGTTCGCGGCGCCCCACCGACAATGGAGAGAACGATCGCAGGCGGCCGACGGGCCGCCGCAAGGCATGGCGAAACCGACGCCAGAACATACAGGGCCAGGGTGCGAACTGGCGCGCACCACGACGAAGCTTGCGGGCTGAGGCGCCTTCTCCCGAGGGACAAGGCCGGTTCGCCGAACGCTCGTTTCGTGCGGCCCGTGGGGTGAAGCAAAGGTGCAGACCGGTTTCCGCTCGGCGGATTCCCACTGCCTGCCGTAGTTTCCGGCCGAAGGCGGGTTCGCAGTTGCGGGCCCGCCTTCTGCTGTCTGCTGCTGCCGGCGCCGCCCGGTGCACTCGGGCGATCGCTGCGGCTAGGGTACCAGTCGCTTGATCCATTCGGGTAGGGCGAAGGCGGCGGCGTGGACGGCGGGGTTGTAGTAGTCGGTCTTGATCCTTGACCGCTTGTAGGCGGCTCTTGCGCGCTTGATGCCCGCCGGAGTCCCCAGGCGGGCGCCCTTGCCCGCCCAGCTCAGCGCCATGAAGCCGCCGATATAGGTGGGCACGACGGTAAGGTAGAGCCCCGACTGCGGGAAGAAGCGGGCGAGCTCCTCCAGCGCCTCGGTGATCTCCCAGGGCTGGTAGAACGGCACGCCGGTCTGGAAGGTGGCCAAGCCGCCCGGCCGCAGCGCCCGCATGATCCGGTCATAGAAGGTCTCGCCGAACAGGGCCTTGCCGGGGCCGATGGGGTCGGGCCGGTCGCCGATGATGAGGTCGAACCGGGCCTTCGATTGGGCGCGGCCGAGGTACTCGAAGGCGTCGGCGATCTCGATGGTGAGGCGGCGATCCTTGAAGGCTTTGGCATTGATCTGGGCGAAGTGCTTGCGGCAGAGCTCGACCACCCGGCCGTCGATGTCCACCAGCACGACTTCCTTGACGCCGCGGTGCTTCAGGGCCTCGTCGGCGATCGACAGGTCGCCGCCGCCGACGATCATCACCCGCTCGACCTTGGCGTGCTCGAACATCGGCAAATGTGTCAGCATTTCGGCGTAGGCGCTCTCGTCGCGGGTCGTGATCTGGACGACGTCGTCGAGCACCATCACGCGGCCGTTGGCGACCGTGTCGAAGATTTTGATCCGCTGGTACCGGCTTTTCTCGTCCGCCAGCGGCTTGCCCGAGACCTCCATCGACTGGGCGTAGCCCTTGTGGAGACGCTCTGTGAATGCTCTGCGCGCCATCATGTTCCCCTCTTGCGAGTCGTCGGGCCGAAAACGGAGCGCGGCTTTTAGGGCCGCCTCCACCGGCTGGCAAGCCGCTGCGCCGACCAACGCGGCGGAAAGGTTTGTGACATGGCGGCGTGCTGCGACCACACCGCGGGCAAAAAAATTTACACTTGGATGACAAAATTCTTGCGTCGCGGGGCGGGGGTCCTATATTTCGCCCGTTCCGGCAACGGGACAAAGCGGCTCCGCGGCCTTCCGTCGGGCCGCTTTCTTCTTGAGGCGCATCGGGTCGCAAGGCGCGATGCACAGGTGTCAACGCTCTGAGAGGGTAGGTGCCAGAATGGCTCGACTCGAACTCGTAGCGGCGATCAAAGAAGCAAAAGCGCCTCGCGCTCGCGCTTCGGCGAGGACCGTTCCGGTTCCTATTCCCCCTGGGGATGAGGACCGCA
>JAGWNK010000062.1 GCA_028871345.1 Alphaproteobacteria bacterium
CCACTGATGAAGCCGTACTATTGCGTCACCAATGACGGTCGAACGTAGATGTCCGACGTGCATTTCCTTAGCGGCATTGGGTGACGAGTAATCCACGACGACTGTCTCGGGGATCGAGGTATGACAAGCATCGAGCTTCTTGTCCAAAGCAACTTTCTCGGCTAACTCTTCCAGAAATGCGTTCGAAATACCTAGATTGATAAACCCAGGCCCAGACACCTCCACTGAGTTGCAGACATCGGACAAATTCGCCGTAGCTACCACGAATGAGGCGACGTCTTTCGGACTCCGCCCAATTTGTCGAGCAACTGCTATTGCGCCGTCAGCCTGATAGTCAGCAAATTGGGAGCGGTGCACCATAGGGTCGGCTGAAAATCCAGCAACCGTATTGAGCGCTATTCTTAGCCTCTCTTCCAATATCAGTTTCAGATTGGCCATGTTGTTTTCTCAGAGATGAACACCAGCATCTATGGCCGCAGTTGCTCCACCGATGTGCGGCGCGACCACGGAGATTAGCAATTTAGCACACTCGACCTAACTTCGTTATGTGTTCTATAGGTCGACCCACCGACGGACGCGCAACGACCATTGATCTTGCTGGAAGAGGATGTGGAACTGTTATACTCGCAACTTCCAGAAGGCAAAGAGTTCTTCCGCCAAATGGGGAATATCTTCCATTTAGAGGACGGCTACCCGCGCCTGCACGCGCATTAGGCGTGCTCGTTATAGCGGTTCCAAGGGATTGCCATAGTGAACGAAAAGGAGCGCCGAGGCGCTGAACAGAGCCATCCTCGCGTCCGCGGTATGCCAGTACTTTCGCTTGGCCGGAAGCCGATGACGAATTTCCTTTAGATGCGCCGCCACGGCGGTGGCGACGTCGTACCGCGTTTTGGGCTTTGCGCTCGCAAAATATGCAGCAACTTCGGCTCTCGAAACGATCCTCGTCGGCGTCCCGTGCATAGCCGCAAGGGAAATAATCGAACGGCTCAGGTGCTGAATGCGCTGCCGCCGTATCGCGCCCTCTCCCTCGAACGCTTCGACCACGAGCGTCGCCGGACGATATTCGGACAAGAGCGCCTCAAGCTTTCGCACACATCGGGAATTTCGCTCCGCGGGAGAGCCCGGCATCTTTGCCAGGGTGCATATTCCCCAAAAGGCGGGTGAGAGCGGTCCGTCGAATACCATCCAGCCGAAGCCTTCTGCCGATGGAAACACGGCGAGCGAGGTGTTTGGGTAAGGAAGGTCCCCATCCATCATATGTGCGGTTGTTCACCTGCAACGCGCATGACAAGCTCTTCGATGAGCTGACGCTTTGCTCGGGACGCGGCGTCGTCCAGACCGCCGAGAACTTCAGCGAAATCGGCGGCGCGCCTCGCGATCTCGCGCTCGATGGAGGCGTACAGGGCCGGGAATATCATGCGGGCATGAACGCCAAAGAGAAACTCCGCGCCGATCAACGCTTCCACGGACGGCCGCCGCTTGAGTTTTTCGAACAGGTATATGGCGTCGGCCGAAACGCCGAGAAGCGCGCCCAACTCGCGCTGCATAAGCGCCCATCTCTCGCGGTGCGTGCGCAGGTACGTTGGAAATGGGAAATCGTGCATTCGGCGCGCCAACGCTATGTCTCAGTTCTCTGAGACGCAGCGGTCGCGCGGGTCATTGTTTCAAGACGACCCCGACCGAGCTAGGGGGCGGAAATCGACACTGTGTCGGTTCCTAAAGGACATTCGTTTCAGCACCGCTTCATTCTATTCATAGTACGTATGTGGACTTCATGAAGTTTCATGGACCGAAGCTCGACAAGGCGTCGGAATGCGACGCCTAGATGGTGTGCCGGCCGTCGCTCATCATCGGAGCATGTTAGGTGGAGATGCGCACCCGGCGGACATATTCGTAGACCGGTATATGCCGGGTGCGACGGATGACGAGCGTACGGAGGCGCGCGAAAACGTTGTTCGGTTCGTAGCAATACTCGTGCGCATCAACGAGCGCCTGAAGCGCGAACGCGCCGATTCGCCAGAATCCGATTCGGGAGGTAGATTCGGAGTAGGCAAAACGCCGGAAGCATGAAGGGATACTTCGCGTACATTCGGGTCTCGACTGTCAGGCAGGGCGAGCACGGCTCGTCGCTGGTCGAGCAAAAGAGCGCCATAGAAGCATACGCAACGCGGCGCAACTTACCGATCATCGCGTGGTTCGAAGAGAAGGAAACCGCCGCCAAACAAGGACGGCCGGTATTCTCACGAATGCTTGCCCAGCTCGAAAGGGGCGCCGCACACGGCGTGCTCATTCACAAAATCGACCGCAGCGCGCGCAACCTCAAGGATTGGGCCAACTTGGGCGGCTTGATCGACCGCGGGATCGACGTCCAGTTTGTGCACGACAGCTTCGACCTCCATTCGCGGGGCGGACGTCTGTCGGCGGATATTCAGGCGGTCGTCGCCGCGGACTTCATCCGCAACCTCCGAGACGAGGTGCGTAAGGGTATACGTGGTCGTTTGAAGCAGGGCTTTTATCCGTTACCGGCGCCGGTCGGTTACATCGACAAGGGGAGCGCTCAACCGAAGGAAATCGACCCTGTATTGGGGCCATTGGTTCGGGAGGCATTTGAGTCGTATGCGAACGGCGCGATGGGCCTGCGGGCGCTCCGAACAGAAATGACGCGCCGCGGGTTGCGCTCCAGATCGGGCCACGTACTGTCTCTCAATGCGCTGGCATATGTTCTCCACAATCCGTTCTATATCGGCCTCATGCGGATTAAGCGAACAGGCGAAACCTATTCGGGCAACCATACGCCCCTTATCTCAAAATCGCTGTTCGACCGTGTGCAGGCGATAGCCGGCGGCAAAACCGTCATTCGCACCGTGAGGCACGAATTCGCGTTCCGCCGCCTTGTCAAATGCGGGAACTGCGGGCTGCACCTCATTCCGGAGCTGCAGAAAGGCCGGTATGTGTATTACCGCTGTCAAGGTTTCGGCTGCCAGGGAAGCGCCGTCCGAGAAGACGCGCTGGATCATGCAATACAGGGCACTCTTGCGCTTCTGCAATGCGACGCCACGGAGCGGCAGCATATCGAAGATATCGCCACCCTCATTAAGGCTGACGACGAGAAGAACAAAACGAACCTCGCCGAGTCGCTGCGGATGCGTTTGGCAAAATGCGAGGCCCGTCTCGCGAAGCTTACGGACGCTTTTGTAGATGGCACTATCGACAAGGAGCTGTTCGAAAACCGGAAGAAAGTCGTCCTTGAAGAGCGGATCGCTCTCCGCAACGAGCATGAGTCTTTGTCCTCTTGCGATCTGCCGATCTATTGGGCGTTGGACAATCTCGAACTCGGAAACGCGGCTTTGTTGAGCTATAAATCGGCAATTCCGGCCGAAAAGCGTGCTTTGGTCGAAAGTCTCACCTCGAACTTTGTCCTACACGGAAAAAAGCTTGAAATTGCGCTGCGAAATCCTTTTCAGGAGCTTGCAAAATGGCGGGGCGTCCAAATGGGCTCACCGCGTCGAGTCGCGCCTCATGAACGCGCCAAGCAGATACTAGCTATTTTAATGACACCCGACACGGCGTCGGGAAAGGGGGCCATCCGTGGCAATCCGGCGAATGATGATGGCCTGCAATTCGCCGCATGAAGTTCGTCCAACGAGCATTCGAGGTTGTCCGCGAGCGCGCTTCCGCTGTGCTCGCCGGCTCCGCACTGTGGTGGGTGATTGAGCACCTGGCTGACAGGGCCATCTCGTTCGTGCTCCATGCTGTCGGGATGGGGGCGCTGTAAAAGGAGTACGTTTCGCCGGCGACTTTTCGCAGAACATGCGAATTTTGGTGGTCCTGGTGTACTCAATTCGGGTGTTATCTGTCGGCGCATTCTCTAGATTCACTTGCTGAAAGTATTGAAAAGTGATACTTTAAGCATGTGAAAGCGGAGAATATCCATTTGGGTGCCAAGGAATACATCGCCAGCCTAGCCGCTAGTGGACGCTATCAATTTGCCTCCAGTGACGCCCAATCCGCGCTCGGCATCTCAGCCGCCGCCGCAAAACTCGCCCTCAATCGGCTCGCGAAACAGGGAGAAATTGCCTCTCCGGTACGCGGGTTCTACGTAATCGTCCCGCCTGAATACCGCTCTCTCGGAAGTCTTCCCGCCGATCAATTCATACCCGGGCTTATGAAGAGCAAGAATCAAACGTACTACGCGGGCCTTCTCTCCGCCGCGCAATATCACGGCGCCGCGCATCATCGGCCGCAGGAATTCCAGGTCATGCTCTCCAAAAACCGCCGTCCGATCCAATGCGGCGCCGTGCGTGTCGCGTTCATGGCCCGCACGCGCATCGCGGAGGTCCCGGTCCAGGATTTCAATACGCCGCGCGGAACGGTCCGTGTTTCGACGCCGGAGGCGACGGCGATCGATCTCGTGGGCTATCAGCGCCATGTCGGAGACCTCGATCACGTCGCCACGATCCTCTCCGAACTCGTCGAGAAAATCGACCCGCAGAAGCTTGCGAACGCGGCGGAGACCGCGCCCGTCCCCTGGGCGCAGCGACTCGGATATCTGATGGAGCATATCGGTGCCGGTGAGAAGACACTTCCGCTCAAATCCTACGTGCGGCAGCATGCAAGACAGTCGGTCGTGCTTCTGCCGGCCGCATCGCTCAAGCGTGCCCGGCGCGATGAAAGCTGGAAGCTCTACATCAATGCGACTGTGGCGGCCGAGCTATGATCCCCCGCGACTACATCACGGAATGGCGGGCGCAGGCGCCGTGGATTCAGGATTTTCAGGTCGAACAGGACCTCGTTATCAGCCGGGCGCTGGTCGCCATCTTCTCGCATCCCATTTTGAAAAACGCTCTGGCGTTTCGAGGGGGCACGGCGCTTTACAAACTGTATATCAAACCCGCCGCCCGCTACTCCGAAGATATCGACTTGGTCCAGGTCAATGCGGAACCCGCGGGACCGATGATGGAAGCGTTGCGCTCCGTTCTCGATCCATGGCTGGGGAAGCCGCAATGGAAACAAACTGAAGGTCGGGTCACGTTCCTTTACAGATTCGACTCCGAAGACGCGCCGCCGATCCGCCTTCGGCTGAAAGTCGAGGTCAATTCGCGCGAACACTTTTCTGTGAACGGCATCACGCATGTTCCGTTTACGGTTTCATCGCGCTGGTTTGAAGGCGTCTGCCGGATCGGCACCTATGAGCTCGATGAACTCCTGGGAACGAAGCTTCGCGCTCTGTATCAACGCAAGAAGGGAAGAGATTTATTTGACCTCGCAATCGCGCTCGAAAAGCCGACGGTTGATCCGGCCCGCGTCACAGCGGCTTTCACCGAATATATGGCGAGGGGCGGTCATCATGTGACCCGCGCGCTGTTTGAACGGAATTTCGAAGAAAAGCTTCGCGATCCGCAATTCACCGCAGACATCGGACCGTTACTGGCGGGCACCTATACGTGGGACAGTGCCGCCGCGGCCAACGCCGTTTCCTCGCGCTTAATCTCACTGCTTCCGGGCGATCCATGGAAAGGAGAGCGCGCATAATGTCTGAACGAAGGACGTTGGCAAAAGGTGCTGCGAGCGGCCGGGCCACAAGGCATCTACCGATGAAAGTGTCGGCCGCATGAGTAGCGCTGGTGAGCCATTGGTAACGGCGCAAGTCCCAATCGATCAGCATTGCGTTGGCGATCGCTGGGTTGTCAAGGACCCTAATCAGCTCGCACGGCTCATCGCAATTGTCGCCATGGGCCAGGCGCTGCATGCGAGGGAGATCATCCACACCTTAGAGCCTGCCGCCCCATTGTTGACCAACAAAGAGTTGCTCGACGCAGCGAGGCAACAACTGCAAATCCGGGGTGCCAATGACAGCCAGCGGGACAGCTCTAGGTGGCGACGCGATGGCTTCATTTTTGAAGTCGTGTCCTGGATTGCTGCGCGCCTCGCACACGGAGATTCCGTATTGCTCAAAGACCCGCATTTGAAGTCCACAACGCAGGGCATCGACGGTCTGATGCTCGAACTTGACGCAAATGCCACCGAAATTGCCTGGGCGACATTGTTTGAAGACAAATGCACGGAACGCCCGCGTGATATCTTCCGCGATGACGTGATGAAAGTGTTTCACGAACACCACGAGAACAAGCGAGGCCCCGAATTGATCGCAACGGCGGCATCCTTGATTGCGGGCGTCGGTCTTACATCGAGGGCGGCGACTCAGGCTGCGGAACGGGTCCTGGACAAGGAACACCGAAGATACCGTGCGGCGCTGACAATCGACAAGAGCGCCGATTCGCAGGACCGCCGTAGGGCGCTCTTTAAGGATTACGATGAACTCAATGGAATCACGCAAGACCAGAGGGTTGGAGCTACCTTAGTCGTGGAGGGCGATCTACGCCAATTCTTCGATGACCTTGCAGCCGCCGCACTAGCTGCGCTCGCCGCGTGGGAGAAGGTAGAGACGTCGCATGTTTGATCGTGTAACCGCGGAAATTCTGCGTTCGGCTCCGGCGCTACCTGGCCTGGACCCGAGTGACATTCCGAGCATCCTCACAGAGCATTATGCGCGACTTGTATCCGAACGGTTGCGCGGCGGAGCTGATGCGGCGACGGAACCGGAAGACGGAGTATGGAGCCTGGAGCGCATAGCCGACACGTACGAACTTCTAACCTCGCTGACCCTTGACGCCGGTGCGCGACGAGCCTCCGCGTTTGTTGCGGCTACAGCCAATCAGATACTGGCGCGTCGTGTTGACCAGACGGGTGATACGGAGGCGTGGTCAATTCATCGCGATGGAGTGTCGCCAGCCCTGGCTGCCGCGGTACTTTTCTTAGCGGCCGAGCAGTATGCGGATGCTAATGAAGCGGCGGGAACAATTCGCACACCTCCTGATACGGCACTGTATGAATCTCGAATCATTGCTGATCACATCCGGGACCTGGCACGTGGACACCTGCCGCAGATTATTGAGCGAGCTACTCGGTGGCGCAGAGCAGACCGGAGATTGACAGACGTTAGTCGGAGGGCGTTTGCCGCACTGCTCGAAACATTGATCACAGGTATTGAAATGCTCGCGGCCGAAACCATGGGCCGACATATTGACGGACTATCCCGCAAGTACGCGAGTGCTCCAGACGCTTTCACCAAGGTTCTTCAGCTGTCTACCATGACGCGTGATGTCGATGGGCTACGTGGCGCGCTGACGACAAGCTATCCCGGTCCAAGGCATCTGGCTGCGCTTCTGCTCGCTGCGTACGACGGGCTTCATGCCGCGGCACTCACGCGCTTGCCGCCAACACATGGTGCTGACGAACAATATTGGAAGCGCTGGCTTGAATACCGGGCGCGCCAGTTTCCCTTCGTTTGGCCAAACCACCGCGACGCGGTGAAGGCCGGGTTTTATCATACCGGCAGCTCTGCCGTGCTGGTTCTGCCGACTGGTGCCGGAAAAACGACTGTGTCTTCGCTGAAGATAGCCAACGTATTGGCATCGGGGAAGAAGGTCATCTTTCTGGCACCGACGCACGCACTCGTCGAACAGTTGACCGGCGATCTGCAGGAGATGTTTCCGAAAGACATTCTTGGATCGGCTGTATCGAGCGACTTTGACCTTCTGCTGCTGGACCCCGCCGCGCTTAACGAAATTGAAGTCATGACGCCGGAGCGTTGCTTAGCAATGCTTTCATTCGCACCCGAAGCCTTCGCCAATGTCGGGTTGATGGTGTTCGATGAATGCCACCTTCTAAGCCCACAATCGGGCAAGATTCGCAGGGCCCTGGATGGCATGCTCTGCGTGCTGGCGTTTCATGGTGTGGCGCCGGAGGCGGATTTCCTGTTTCTGTCGGCGATGCTGAAGAATGGCATTGAACTCGCTCGCTGGGTCGAAGAGCTCACGGGCCGCGCCTGCGTCTGTGTGGATTTGTTGTGGAAGCCGAGCAGGCAGGCGCGAGGTGTCGTTGTCTACAAGGATGCCGATTTGACTGCGTCCAAACAAGCGGCGTTGCAGATTCAAATCGCGCTTGACCGACAGAAACACAAGGTAGCGTCAGGGCTCAGAACTGTAGCTAAGAAAGCACTTGTGGCCAGACCCCACGCTATTTGGGGATTGCAGCACAACTGGCTCGGCGCGCAAGGGGCGGATTGCTCAATCACGACTTTGTCGAGCGCCACGGTGTTGCTTGCGGGAGACTTGCACAACGGCGATATCCATTTGACTCCAAACGCCAATCAAGTCGCAAGCAGGCTTGCCGCAGTCACTGCCTCCGCCGGCTTAAAGACCATCGTCTTTGTAAACACCAAAGCAGACGCCGTATCGACGGCCACTTCAGTTGCCGCGTATCTTAATCACGATGTAACGGCAACTGATGAGGAACGCCAACGGTGGGAAGCGCTTAACGCGGAGTTAGGTGGCCTTGCGCATTCAGTCTTGGCGGGTCCGAGTTCGGCCGTGCCGCACAATTCGTCCATGCTGCGCCTTGAGCGTGACCTTGCGGAGCGCATGTTCCGTCGAACAAATGGTGCAAGCGTGATCGTTGCAACACCGACGCTTGCCCAGGGCCTCAACCTACCCGCACAATTTGCGATCTTGGCAGGCGACAAGCGCGCGAAGGTCGATGGCAAGGGACGGGAGGCGTTGGAAGCGCATGAAATATTGAACGCTGCGGCGCGCGCTGGTCGTGCCGGCCATTTGGCAAATGGCGTCGTGCTGCTAATTCCTGAGCCCATCATCAGCTACGCGAACGAGAATTCAATTGACAATCCCACGATTGAAAAGCTGCAAGCTGTGCTTCCAGAAGACGATCGATGCGTCACGATCAGCGATCCTTTGGAGATCGTGCTAGATCGGTTGACATCGGGTCAAGGTAGCGATTCAGATGTTAGCTATACCATCAATCGCATGACGGCGCTCAACGCTGGCGAGACAGTCTCGCCTTTTGATATCTCCCGTTCGTTCGCGGCGTTTGTCGCGCGCCATGCCGCGCGTGAGAAAGAGTTCGACGCCAAAGTTGATGCCCTACGGGCCGCCATAGCAAACGGCGGCGCCAAGGATGCTACAGCCGAGACCATGGTACTTGCGTCGAAAAGCGGCCTTTCCATCACGTTGCTGCAACAATTGCGAAGCCAGATCGAAGCGCAAATCGGTATCTTGCCCACGACTTTGCTCGACTGGACAGGGTGGATACTCGACTGGTTGGCGAGCGACGCCCCAGCGCGAGACGCGTTGTTGTTGGACGTTAAAGATGGTGTCCTTAAATCGACGGGGCGAAAAAAGACGGCTCCGCTCGACGCGGATGCAGTACGGGCCATGCGCGGAGGTATAGAAGCTTGGATGACAGGACAGACAATACGCGAAATTGAAATCGCGCTAGGTGGTTCGCCTGATGGCACCACAGACCAGCAGCGGCATTGTATGCGCTCCCGCGAACTGATCTTGAACGTCATCCCGCGTGGGCTTTCGTTTGTAGCTGGTTTGGTCGCCCACATCGTCGACAGTTTGGACCCATTCGGCCGACAGCCGGACTTGGAGCCTGGTGTCGTCATGAGTCTTAGCACCGCCGTTCGGCGAGGCTTTGACTCCCATGAGAAACTTATTTTCGCCGGGCGCGAAGGAAAGTATCTTGGCAGAGTTCTCGCACACCGCGCTTGGTCCAACGCGAGTGAGGATTAGTTCCCCGAGAGGTGACTGCCGCGTTTCCGCTTCAAAAGGAGGTAATGGGGAGAACGTCCAACTTTAAAAGGTCGGCGGCCGGCATGACGAAATTGATGCCTTGTCCGTCTCCATGTTCGAAAAAGTCGACGATCTGCTCAAAAGCAAGGTGCGCTTCCGTCGCCACGGGTTCTCCATCGTAGAGCATTCGTTTTACATACCGCATGACGAACCCGGCCAATGCATCCGCCACCTGAATTCCGGGTGAAGTGTTGGATACGGCGAATATGAGACTGGCCGCTTCATCAAAGTTGAAATCAGCATGCCGGAGGCGGGGCACTTCGATTTTGCCGCAATTCGATTCAGCCATCGCTTTCGCCTGCTGGAGGATATCACCATATTGACGCTGCTCGTCGTGGAATAGCTTTACCCCGTCAATTCTCCCTTGGTGCTGATGGTTGATGCGCGCGTAGATATTCATCAGGGAAGACAAGTTCGGCAGCATCCACACAGGTTGCCCGCGTGTGCCGGTGTCCGGCACCGGCAGAAGCCGTAGAAGCTGTTTTATGTCATCGACCGAGATTTCCATAAATTCCTGATAGGTATTGGCAGCCATGCGGTACATGCCGCAGCCGACTTCGTCCTCCGCACGCTTCAGCCAGCCAAGCATCACGTCAAAGACCTTTGCCAAGGCGTCTTTCGAACAGGTGCAGCAAGCGTCGATATAAGCTCTTAAGAGAGCTGCCGGTGCGTTCGCCTGCACGTATTCGGCAATCATGTTCATCATCCGGCGCATCTCAGACTTGAAGGCCGCCGCACCGATTTGGCGGGCGAACAGGTTCTCGACCAGGTTAGCCGCTATCATGAACCGCTTGTCGACGACCTCGATCAGCAGCGGCAAGTCATTGGAAGCGAGGTATTCCACCAAGTCCGAAATGAATCTCGGCTTCTTTTCTACAGCCGATGCCTTAAGCTCAGGCGACCGTATGTCGTGCAGCGCCTTCAGTCTGTCGATTTCCCGATCAAGAACTGCAACGTCATCGACACCGACACATCCGAGCGCAAATACCGGCTGACGCCCGAAGGCGAGCTGTTCACGGGCATTCGCCAAATCGCCTGTGTGCCCACTTTCGTCGAGATAATAATGCTTGATCATGCCCCATGGTCTTTTGAAGGGACTCGCGATTCCGACAATCGGTTAGACCACGAAATCGGCGGTGCCGACCAGTGCCGAAGTGCCGTCACCTTACATCGGCATACCCGAACCAAATCTCATTGATCCATACGGCCATCGCCTTCGTCTCTCCGGCAAGCACGGCTTTTTTGTCGCGATTGTTCACGCGAATGATCCGCGCGAGAACGCGGCGGGCATCCGCACTGAGGAATTCGGGGTTTCTGTGTCCCCGCAGTTCGCGGATCACCTTGTCCGTGGTCTTGATAACGACCGCCTTCTTCTCGGGCGACTTTCCCCGGTTCTCGCTCCACTGTGTGAATCCTTCGTATCCCATAACGCACGTGTGATTGATAACGCGATCAGTGTCTGCGCAGAGCGGCCGGAACGATAGGCGGCGGAAACCGACAC
>JAGWNK010000103.1 GCA_028871345.1 Alphaproteobacteria bacterium
AACCAGTGCAAGCCCACCGGCGGCTGCCGGGAACACGAGGCGCAGGACAATCGTATTGAGCACAACGATGCCAAGGTTGTTTGGCCACCGGAGCGTTCGCGGCACGGTCGGAGAGCGTCTGGGAGCCAGCGCCTCCCAGCCTGCCATCGCAAGAAGTACCGCTCCGAACAGGACGAGCCGGATGCTTGCCTCGTGGGCGAGGAGAAAGGCCGTCATAATCGCGTTGTGTCCGATGCTGCGTCTACTGGACCCAAGACGCCATCAACGATGGCGCGGTCGTAGTCTTCCTGGCGGTCGATATCCCACAGAGGCGCCAATTCGATAGTCGTGATGGCGAGATCGGCAATACGCTCGCGAGTCTTTATCATAACGTCTGACGTGCCCCACGGGATCGCTGTGAACAAATCGGGAATTGGCCGCCGCATTCCGACGAGGATATATCCTCCGTCTTCGACAGGGATGAACACGCAGTCGGCTCCACGGCGAAGTGCGTCCGCGCATCTCACGAAATGCTCCGGCGTTATGATCGCGCAGTCCGTTCCAACAAGAAGCGTCGGCATCGTCGCAGTTTTGACCGCAACGGCATGCAGCATCCGCTCGCCAAGATCATCGCCACGTTGAGTGTACAGCGCCATCGCGAGGCGCTCGCCCAGAGATACGAAGTATGGATCGTTCTTGGACGGTGAACACCACAGTGAAACCGGTCCAACATGGGCTTTGCGCACCGTGTGGACGGTGCGCTCAATCAATTGTCGTTGCAGCTCGGCGGCTCCCGTCGCGCCTAGCCTTGGAATAAGCCGAGTCTTTGCAAAACCTTCGATCGGCGCTTTTGCAAAGATCGCGATGGCAACGGGCTCGGCGGCGCTATGGGCCATAACCGTACTGCCTTGCCAGCGTCGTGGGGTCTTTCCACAGGAAATAGGCCAGCCGCAATCTCCACATCAAAAGAATTGTCCGCATGACGCCATACTCCAGCCAGCGCCGCGCCGACGTCGTTACCTTCTGACGAAGGCAGATCGGCCAGCCAAGCCGCTTCAGGGTTCTCGACAAGGCGATATCCTCCATTAATAGAATCTCGGGATATCCGCCGATTTCGAAAAAAGCCGACCGGCGCACGAAGATCGCCTGGTCGCCAGTCGCGATGCCGGACAATCGCGAACGCAGATTCATCATGCGCGCGACGATGGCGAGCAGAATGGAGGAAGGCTCGATTCGCACGTCGAAACGGCCCCAAATCCGTTCAGACCGCGCAAGCGCCGATTCGATTACGGCAACCACGGCTGGAGGAAGTTCGGTGTCGACATGCAAAAACAAAAGGACATCGCCCAATGCCGACCGGGCCCCGAGGTTCATCTGAGAAGCTCGTCCTTCTGGTGCCGTAAGAACTCTGTCGGCCAATCCGTGTGCAGCGACTTCGGTTCCGTCGTTGCTGCCGCCATCCACCACGATAACCTCAGCCCCTCGCGCGCGAAGGTCGGTCAGCCGCCCAAGACATTTCTCGACGGCAAGGATTTCGTTGAGGACTGGGATAATGATTGAAAGAGGCACGTTCCGGTCGTACGCAATGCTGCACCACTATAGTATTCGAAACGCAACACAAGAAGGTTACGCTCAGGATCGCGCGCCGCAGACTCCATGGCCGCGCGCTGGCGTGGGATGGCCTGTCCCGCTTGGGTGAGGGCAAAGCCGTCGGGGGTCCGGTTGAACAAGGTCGCGTCTAAACACTTTATCGATGGTGCCGATGCGCCCACCGACGGTCACGTGGCCAACGCACCAGGGCGCGGGCATTATCAAACCGCGCCACTCAGCGGTTGGGTGCCTTGCCTCGGCCGATCCAATAGCGCCCCCATATCCATTTGGGGATGGTCGAGAACAAGACCCAGCCGAGTAGCGCTGCCAAACCGATCAAGTTCCAGGTCTGCGGTCCGAGCCAAACAAGGTGGAATCCGACAACCAGCGTCAGCGCTGCAAGCGCCAGATAGAGCGGGCTCGTGAAATCACAATGCAGCC
>JAGWNK010000063.1 GCA_028871345.1 Alphaproteobacteria bacterium
ATCACACCAATGCCGTGCTCAGCGCCGTCGGCCACAATCTCCGCCTCATCCTCAACTGGCTGAGGCTTCTTTTGCCCCTGATCCTCGCCGCGATCTTCTCCACCCTCGCACCAAAATCAGCCCTCAAACCGGCTTCTTAACGGACGACTAGGCCACATAAGTCAACGAAAGCGAAAAGCCCGATACGAAGCGAAAAGCCGACCATGCGGCCGGCGTGACCAAGAACGGGTGAGCGCAGATGGATGCTGCAGCTGTCGCACTAAGAATGACAATGGCTCGAACGTGCCCCACCCCGCCGATAACGGCGCGTCCGGCGAGTGGCGCCAACGAGAAGCCGACATAATAGGCCGCCATCATCAGGCCTATGGTGGTCGACGAAAACGACTCGATGTCGGCCCGCACAGCGATGGTGTCGGTCTGCAGGCCGCTTCCCGCCTGCAGGAAGAAGGCCGACAGGATCACGGCCCAGACCGACAGGACAGCGGAGCGCAAGGCAGCCTCGGATACTACAAATCCGACTGGGCTTTACGACTGCTCGCGGCCGTCCGCAACCAGTGAAGACAGGACGTCGAGCATGCCCGAGGCGAGAAGATTGGGGGGACCATGGTGGCCCCCTGCGAAGTAGCCCGTTTCAGGCTGCGACCATAGAAGCGCCAAGACGCCCGCATTGTCGGCTCTTACCGCGCTTTGCGACGCCGATGCGACCGCCAGGGGCTGCGGGGTTGGCACGTTCGGTACGCCCGGCGGGCCGTTGACAGCCCAATTGTAAACCTCACCGATCGATTTCGGTGTGCCATCCGGATTGTAGAAGACGTTCTTGTTCGCTGCCGCAGCTTGCGGGAACACACTCGCCGCAATGGAATTCGGCGCAGATGCATTCATCTCGATCAGCCGACAGGCCGACTCCGGCCCTAGAAAATGCGCGGCGTAGAGTTCGCCATCGCATACGGGCCGGCCCAACACGTTCTGCATGGTCGCCTGCGTTTGCTTGGCGTATTCCCCCGCCATCAAAGCGCTGACCTGCGGGTCGTTCCGAAGCGCCAGGATGGCGTGACGGTCGGTTAAATTGTCCGCTCGGTAATGTCCATCGCTGCCGCGATTGATCGCGCTGGCATAGGATCCCAGACCGTGCCTGGAGCCGTACTCTTTCAAGAGACCGAACCAAGTCTGCTCGACGAACTGGAAGAGACCTGCCGCCGAGGAGGCGCTCGAGTGCGCTTGTGGCCTCAGCCCGGACTCGCGCATTGCCGTTCCGAGCAGATAATGAAAATCCGATCCCGTGGCGGCGCTGGCGCGCTGAAGCGCGGCGATGACCGTCGCGGTCGCGGACTTGGTGGCTTCTGCCAGCATTCCGGGTTCTCCCGAGGCGACCTCAGGCGACTTTAGAACGAAAGAGTTAAAAAGCGTTAACGAGCCTGGATCGAAAATCGTCCAGTGCTGCGGGATCGTAGACTAGGCGCTCGCCGCAACCCCAGATCGGGCCCGGCCAGGCGGCGTCATCGCGGTATCGAGCTACGACATGGACATGGAGCTGAGAGACTATGTTCCCCAGCATCGCGATATTGACTTTGTCACATGCGGTGAGCGCCTTCAGGCGTTCCCCGGCCATCGCCATTTCCTCGCACAACATCACGCGGTCCGCCGGCTCGAGGTCAAAGAATTCGACAATGTTGGGCCGACGAGGAACCAAGATGATGCCTGGAAACCGCGCGTCATCCATCACGAGCAGGCGCGACACGGGCCAGTCCTTGATGAAGGCGGTATCGCCAGCCAAGCGGGGATGAAGCTCGAAATTCATCTTCTCAGCCCAGGTAAGGAAGCGCAGGCATCAGCCCTTGCCGCCAAAGAACATAGGCGAAGTAGCCTCCGTAGGCGATCATGAGCAACAGCCCCCTCGGCCGCGAGAGCCGCCAGCGCATCGCCAGAACCGGCAGCACCGCCGCGGTCGCAATCGCCAGAACAAGCACGTCGACGGAGGCCAGGGCATTCGGCACCGCAAGGGGCTTCACCAAGGCGGTAATTCCGAGCACGCCAAGAAGCGCAAACACGTTGGCCCCGATCAGCTGCCCGACCGCGATGCTCGCCTGTCCTCTGGCTGCAGCCGCCACGGTGGCGATCAGCTTCGGAAATGACATTGCAAAGCCGACCAGCGTCAGACCGACAAACGACCGTTCCCAGTGAAATTGGCGAGCCAGCACTTCACTTCCGCCGACCAGGAAGTGAGCTCCCAAAATGATCAAGACGATGCCCAAAAGCAAAAGGAAGCTTCCTCCCACAGGGCCGGCGGAAGCGCCCTCGGAGTAGTAGAGGGCGCGAGATTGGGGGACGGAATGGTCTGGGGCACGTCGCCAGTCCGTCACGACGAGGAGTGCCAGATAGAGAAGGAATGCTGCCAGGAGAAGAACGCCTTCCTGCCACGAGATGGTGCCGCCCGCCGAGTATAAAGCGAGCGCGCCGGCACCTAGAAGCATTGCGCCTCCATCCCGGAAGACAACCTTGGGCGGCGACGCAAGCGGACGAAGCAACGCTCCGAACCCAAGAATGAACAGTAAATTCAGCATGCACGTGCCGATGATCCCGCCGAGGGCGATATCGGGAAAATTCATTGTCGCCGCGCGAACGGAAATCGCCAGATCCGGCGCCGAGGCCGCTGGCGCGATAATCAGAACACCGATAACCAGCGGGGACATATCCAGGGATCGCGCAATCCCCACGGCACCCCGCATGGCGGCTTCCGTGCCCAGAAGGATGAGCAACAGCGCGCCCGCTAGAAACCCATATGTCATTCCCCTGCCCCGATATTACCCCCTCGTCCGGTGCGGAGTTTCGATGACGGATTCAAGCTGCGGCGGCTCGGTGCCATCGAAACGACGTGGATCGAAGTCCGGTGCACACTCCTCCTGCCCCAATATGAGACGGGACATCGTGTCAGCCACAGCCGGTGCAAACAGGATGCCGTTTCGATATTGGCCGCTCGCGACGTAGAGACCTTCGAGTCTGCTTGGTCCCAAGATGGGTTTTCCGTCGGGAGATGCTGGCCTCAATCCGGCCCAATGCTCTGCAAGAACCCAATTCTCAAGGTCGGGCATGAGCCCAACTGCATGCTGTCGCAACCAGCGGAAAGCCTCGCGGGACAGTCTCGTGTCGAACCCGGCCTGTTCAACGGTCGCCCCCACGAGAATACGCCCCGCCCGAGGCACAACATAAATCTCATTGCCCCACACCACGTGTTCCGGCGGGCGCCGGCCTTCTGGCGGCGAAAGTACGATTATTTCGCCCTTTATTGGAACAACAGGGGGCAGCGCTTCGCGCGGAAGTCCTTCGATACGAGACGTCCAGGCACCGGCAGCAAGCACATATACATCAGCGCGATGAGTGGCGAACGGCGTCAAAATGCCGGTAACCCGTCCCCCTTCGCATTCGATTCTTACCGCTGTCTCGTTGGAAAGGACCTTGCCGCCAGCCTTCACAAATGCCACGGCCAATGCCCGGCAAATGGCTTGGGCATCGACTTGCGCCTCGTTCGGAGCCCACAGTGCACCCACAACGTCATTCGCCAGCAATGGCTCCATCGCCCGTGTTTGGTCGGCGTTCAACATCTTGATCCCCGACCCTTGGGCGTGCGGATTTGCACCGCCAGGATGCTCGCCGCCATGCGACGGCGGTCGCCCGTTTCCTCCACCGAGAGCGACCATGAGAGACCCATTCTTGCGGTAACCGACGGCTATGGCGGACTCCGCCTCAATCTCGTCCGCGAAGGCGGGCCAGATATCGCTGGAACGCCTCGCAAACGAAGCTTCCGCGCTCTCGGCGTGTCCCATTTCCGCCGCGGCCGCGATCATTCCCGCAGAAGCCGTGGTCGCACCATTACCCACTTGCCCGCGTTCGAGAACTGTCACGCTGACACCAGCTTTCGCCAGCCTCCAGCCAATGCCAAGGCCTGCCACGCCAGCCCCGATTATGACAACTTTCATGACGATCTCCCTGAACGCGTCGGCACGCTACTCTGCAGCGTTCTGATTGGCCGCCCGCGCAATGATATGCGCTACAATGTGCCGCGGAACACTAGGATCAGTGCACTATCAGGCCATGCGGTATTTTGCCAGATTCTTGTCGATCCGCTGCGCAACGGGAATCGAGCGATCGACCGCGAACGTTCTGCCCGTCAACTGCTCATAGATGGCGATATAGCGCCGCGACAGTTCGGCCACCATATCCGCGGGAGCCTCGGGAAGAGTGGCGTCTTCATAAGGATTACAGTGCTCGCGAAACCAAATGCGCAGGAACTCCTTGTCGAAATAATCGGGTTCGTTGCCGGTGGCGATCCGCGCTTCGTAGGTGTCCAGCTTCCAGTAGCGCGATGAATCCGGCGTGTGAATTTCATCGATCAGAACGAGGCCGCCGTCCGCGTCCAATCCGAACTCGTATTTCGTGTCGACAAGAAGGAGTCCGTGACGCGCCGCGACATCCTGTCCGCGCGCAAACAGTGCAAGCGCTACTTTTCGCAACTTCTCCAGCAACCCGGCTTCGATGAAGCCTTCCTCCACCAGCGCCTTCAGGCTGAGCGTGCGGTCGTGCGCATCCTCTTTCGTCGTCGGATCGAATATTGCACTGGGCAACTTGGCGTTCTTCTTCATACCATCAGGCAGGGTCAGTCCCCCGAATATCCGTTCTCCGGCCTGATAACGGGTCCAGATCGAGGTAGAGGTCGTTCCAGTGAGATAGCCCCGGACGACAGCCTCAACCGGTAACGGCTTCAGCCGCTTGGCGACGGTTACGTTGGGATCTGGCACGTCAAGCACATGGTTCGGGACGATGTCCGCCGTGTTCTCGAACCAAAAGGCGCTCGAGAGGTTCAGCACTGCACCCTTCTGTGGAATGTGCGCGATGATCCTGTCGAACGACGAGTGACGATCGGTCGCGACCAAGATCAGCTTGTCGGGCTGGACATAAACGTCGCGCACTTTGCCTTGCCTGCGCTCGCCCAGGTCCGCGAAATGGGTTTCCTTCAGCGTGTCCATATCTGCCATGTCCGGATAGAATCAGGGGATTTTCGAACCTATTGCTAATGCTCGCGTCGGTCAAAACGCCTGACAGGGCGCGAATTTCTGCTACGCTGGACCCGAATGGTCCGGAGGACAAGGATGGAAAAGGCCACATTCGCAGCCGGTTGTTTCTGGGGCGTCGAGTCCTTCTTTCGGCAGGTGCCCGGCGTTGCAGACGCCGTCTGCGGCTACGCGGGAGGAACAACCGACCACCCTACCTACAAGGAGGTCTGTACGGACAAGACGGGGCATGCCGAGGCCGTCGAAGTCTCGTTCGACCCCGCCAAGGTGTCATACGGCCAACTGGTCGACGTGTTTTTCAAAAACCACGACCCGACGACGATGAACCGGCAAGGTCCAGATATCGGCTCGCAATACCGGTCCGTCATCTTCACCCACTCACCCGAACAAGAGCAGACAGCCCGAGAGAAGATGGCGCATCTGACAGCATCCGGAAAATTCAAACGACCCATCGTTACGACCGTTGAGGCGGCGCCCGCATTCTGGCCTGCCGAGGATTATCATCAGCGCTATTTCGAAAAGAACGGTCTGCCATCCTGCCACGTGACGCATTCGGAGTGAGGCTATGCGGAAACTGCTGGGGGGAGCACTTATCGTGCTGATGTCTGTGACAGCGAACACGGCCCAAGGACAAGTCAGCAGGGGGGATCGCTACACGGGTGCTCCGTGGGCGACGCGATCACCGGTTCTTGCCCAGCACGGGATGGCGGCAACAGAACAGCCGCTGGCCACACAGATCGCCATCGATATCCTGAAGAAAGGCGGCAGTGCCGTGGATGCCGCCATCGCGGCCAACGCCGCCATCGGCCTTATGCAGCCGGTGCTGAACGGGATCGGTGGAGACTGTTTTGCCATCATCTATGACCCGAAGACCCATAAGCTCTACGGCTACAACGGCTCGGGCCGCTCACCGATGGGCCGTAACCTCGCCAAGCTCAAGAGGGAGATCGCCGGGGCTTATAAGCGCGCCGGCTTACCGGCGGAGAATCACATCCCGCCAGTGGGCTCGCTGCCGGTGACCGTCCCGGGCACGGTGGACACCTGGTTCGCCCTTCATGACAAGTTCGGCAAGCTGCCGATCAAGGATGACCTGGCTCCAGCCATCGCCTACGCCAACAACGGCTTTCCGGTGACCGAACTGATCTCCGCCTATTGGAAGGGGAACATGGCGGCGTTCGCGAAGGACAAGGGCCTGATTGAGGAAAGCGAGAACGCACGCCACACCTACCTGATCCCCGATGCCAATGGCGGTCACACGCCGGCCCAAGGCGAGATCTTCCACAACCCCGATTTGGCGCACACCTTGAGCCTGATCGCCGAAGGCGGGCGGGACGAGTTCTACAAAGGGCAGATCGCCCACACGGTCGATGCGTATTTCAAGCGCATCGGTGGAGATTTGCGCTATGCGGACTTCGCAGCACACCACGGTGAGTGGGTGACGCCGCTGTCGGTCAACTATCGCGGCTATGACGTCTACGAGCTGCCGCCCAACGGCCAGGGGGCGGCAGTGCTGCAGATGCTGCAGATCCTGAAGGCCTACGATTTGAAGAAGATGGGCGCCGGTTCAGCAGATGCCCTGACCGCCATGCTTGAGGCGAAGCGCCTGGCCTTCGAGGACCTGGCACGGTGGTATGCCGACCCCAAGTTCGCCAAGATCCCGATCAAGGGTCTTCTGTCCAACGACTATGCCGACGAGCGGCGCAAGCTGATCCATCTCGACCACGCCAACCCCGATATTGGACCGGGAGACCCCCGCCTGTTCGACGGCGACACAATCTATCTCACGACGGCCGACAAGGACGGCATGATGGTGTCCCTGATCCAGTCCAACTATCGCGGCATGGGATCGGGGCTGGTAGCCGATCACCTCGGCTTCATGTTCCAGGACCGTGGCGAGCTCTATTCCCTCAACCCGAAATCGCCCAACGTTTATGCACCGGGCAAACGGCCGTTCCACACCATCATCCCCGGCTTCGTCATGAAGGACGGCCAACCCTTCATGTCCTTCGGACTGATGGGCGGCGACATGCAGCCCCAGGGTCACGTTCAGGTTCTGACCGATATCATCGATTTCGGGATGAACATCCAGGAAGCCGGCGATGCCGCCCGCTGGCGGCATTATGGGAATGCGGAGCCGACCGGCGAAGCATCGCAGGGCATCGGAACCGTCGAGATGGAAAGCGGCTTCAGCCCGGACGTGAAGGCTGAATTGGCCAAGCGAGGGTACAAGATCGTACCCGGCACCGGAGCCTTCGGCGGTTATCAGGCAATCATGTGGGACCCCGTACACAAGGTCTATTGGGGCGCATCGGAAATGCGCAAGGATGGCGAGGCAGCAGGGTACTAGGCGGAAACGCGGTCTGCGGACCTGTCGCCGATCATTTCCAGCAATGGCGCAAGCTGCCTTTCATACCTCTGCCAGCGGCCGATCGAGCTGTGAAACAGCGGCTGGCGCACCTGACTGACGCTGACCGTGTAAATCGGCCGGTCCGTCTTGTGGAATTGAAGGCAGCGGTCGTCCCACTCCAGGCCGCAGTAGTCGAGGACACGGCGCGATTGTCGCTCAAAGTCTTCAACGAGGTCTTCATAGCGCAATTCGAGCATCGCACCGTCGGGCAGAACGCGCCGCCAGTGTGCCATAAGCGCCTCGTAGGCACGGAAATAGCGGCCGAGTTCGCCGAGATCGTAAGTGTACAACAGGCCGTTGGGAAACAGCCTAGTGTAGCACGAAAAACAGGTGTCCATCGGATCGCGCATCACGTGGATGATCCGCGCCTTCGGCAGCGCCAGTTGAATGGCGCCGATGTAGCGAAAGTTGGCCGGCAGCTTGTCCGTCTTGCGTTCGGCGCCTTCGGGCATCTTCAGCCTTGCCACATATTCCCTGCCCAGCCGCCGCAGGTCCTCCGCACCCAGTTCGGCGATCCCCGCGGGGAATGACGCGCGCGCGCCATCCTCCAAGGCATCCTGCAAATGGCGCTGCTCTCCTCCACCCATCACGCGCGGATGACTCGCCAGCATCTGTTCCACCAGCGTCGTGCCCGAACGGGGCATGCCGACGATGAATATCGGGGCTTCCGAAAGGTCGCCTGAGCCAGCGCGCGGCCGCAGCAGATCCGCGGTGAAGACCGCCTCCATATCCCGCAGCAGTCCCAGCGTCGCGGCCTCGTCATAGGCGACGGTGCGCCGCTTCAACGAATTGCCCGCCTGCCAGTTTGAAAAGGCGGACTCCCGGCGATCCAAATCGTCATAGGCCTTGGCCAGCGCGAAGTGCAACGATATGCGTTCCTGCACCGGATAGCGGTCGGCGTGCCTGGCCAGAGACTCCATCGCCGTGAGCTGCGGGTCGCCGTCCTGGAACGTCTTGATGTCGGCGACGGCACGGTGGACGGTCGGCATTTCCGGCATCAGTGCCAAGGCCCGTTCATAGGAGGTCCGTGCTTCCGCAATCCGTCCCAAGGACTGCAGGGCATTGCCCGCACCGAGATGAGCCGGCGCGTAATCCGGCGCCATCGCGCAAAGCCGCTGGTACTGTGCCAAGGCCTCTTCGGCGCGGAACAACCCGAACAGCGAATTGCCCAGCGCATAGACCACCTCGGGACGGCCCGGCCACTCCGAATCCACCACGCCCAGATGCTCGACGGCCCGTGCATAGTCCTGCATCGCCGCCAGCAGCATCCCAAGCCCGAAATGTGCCGGCACAAAGCGCGGATCAAGAGCCAAGGCCCTGCGGAACGCTGCGACCGCGTCGTCCGCCCGGCCAAGCGCGACCAGCGCATCTCCCGCACGCGCGTGAGCCTCGCCCAGCGCCGGATCGAGAGCGGCTGCCTTCTCGAAGCGCAGCAACGCCTCCTGCGGGCGCTGAAGGGCCAACAACGCGCTTCCGAGATGGAGGTGGCCTTGTGGCGAATGCGGCTCGAGCGCGAGCGACCGCTGCAAACTTGCCAGCGCATCCCTGGGGCGGCTCGTGCGGATGCAGATATGCCCCAGAATACGCAACGCGGGCGCATCATCCGGAGCCAGGCGCAACCCCGCGCGGCAACGGCTCTCGGCCTCCGCAAGCTTGCCGTCGTCCAGCAGCGCCGTGGCGGCCTCGAAGTGCCGCTGCGCCTCGGGGTTCTTAGCCACCGGCATGGGAGCGTTCCATTTCGGCCTTTTCCTCGTTCAGCCGCAGGACAACAAGCACGACGATCATGGCGGCGAAGCTCATCATGGTCCCCGGCAGCCAGATGATCAGGCCGCCATAGTGCTGGTCGTTGAGCGCCGTCATGTCGAGCACCCGCCCGCAGATGTTGTAGACCGGATAAAGGTCCACGTTCGACAGCGACAGTATCGCACCCAGAATCATCTGCGGCAGCTCGATGGCGATGATCAGCAGCGCCCGCATCAGGCTGGATAACCTGGCAGGCGGCTTGGGCCGCGAATCCAGGATCAGGCTCCAGAACAGGACGCCGTTCAGCGCCATCGTCCAGTTCATGACATCGTACAAATTCCGGTCGAGCATCACATGGGTATGAATCTCGGGATACAGCCAGAAATACAGGAGGCACACAAAGAGCACGGGAGCCACGGCCGGATGCTGCATGACGTCCATGGCGCCCTTTACGGGGCGGGAGTCGACGAGCGGCTTCAGGAAGTCCGGCATGCCGGCGTAGACGACCGGCCCCGACATGCCGAGCGCAATGAGGAAGGCGCCGGTGTGGTGCAGGACGAAATGGGCCCAGCGATGCACGAAGAACATGTGCTGGGCGTAATAATCCACGTGGGTCTGCAGCACGACGTAATCCGCCAGCACGCCCGCGACGAACGCCGCATTGCGCCAGTGCGATGGACGCTCGGCGGCCGGCAAACGCCGCAGGCCGCGGAAGAACCAGCCCAGCGCCAGCGCCGTCGCCAGGAAGTCCGGCCAGGAGAATTCCCAAGGCATCCAGAACGGCAGGTCGGCGGGGAATTCGCGGCAGATGACGTAGAGAGCGCCGCCAACCGCGAGCAGCGCGCCGTAGGCAAGCCAGTCGCGTCTTGCGTCTGTCGTCCGGGTCAGGGTCATCGCCGCCATATTGCCGATTTGCACTTCCCGCGCCATGCTATTGTTCGGCCATGCATAAAGCAGCCTTCCTCGCCTTCGCCCTGTCTGCCGTCGCCCTCACAGGCTGTGGACGGCAAATGCCGCCGGGCGCCACCGACATCACCGGCACCATGCCGGCGCTCTCCTTCACCATGACCCGTGCCAGCGACGGCGCCGGCATTTCCGCGAACGACTATCGCGGCAAGGTCGTGGTGCTGTACTTCGGCTATACGCATTGCCCCGATGTCTGCCCCGCCACGCTGGCCAACCTCACCGACTTGCTGCAGTACCTGGGCCGCGATGCCGACAAAGTCCGCGTGCTGTTCGTCACCGTGGATCCCAACCGTGACACCCTGCCGATCCTGAAGCAGTACGCGGCGGCGTTTGCGCCCCAGGTGGACGGCTTGCGCGGATCCGACAACGAACTCGCCGCGCTCGCTCGACGCTACCGTGTGGCCTATAGCGTCGATCCCGGCCCTCCTTACACCGTGATGCACTCGAGCGCCGTGTTCTTCTTCGATGCCGGCGGACGCGCCCGCATGGTGACGCTTTCCACCGACGACACGGCGGCGCTGGCAAACGTGGTGGAGAGGTTGGTTCACGGGTAGGCCGGCGTCCTCCGTTTCAAGCGTCATCTCTGCCCCCCACCCGAAGCGCTTCGCGCGTCCTACAAGACGGAGCCCTATCTACGCCAAAGGCGGGCAGCGGCTTTCGCCACGATCCGCCTCTGCAGGGCTACGGCCGGCATTAGGAATGGGCGTGTCCGCGCAAACCAGCATGCACCTTTGCCTTTTCCTCAGGCGTGGCGAAGCTTGCGTCAGTGCGTTCGGCCGCTCCAGGCGGCGCATTCGCCGGCTCGCTTCGCC
>JAGWNK010000026.1 GCA_028871345.1 Alphaproteobacteria bacterium
TTCCAGGGAGGACAGCAGTTCTTCCAGGGCGGCCAGGGTGGCGGCAACCAAGGCGGCGGTAACCAGGGCGGCAGCCACGGCGGCGATCGCGGCGGCGACCACGGCAACCGCGGCGACAGCGGCAACCACAAGGACAATTCCATAATCAATCCGCAGAAACCGTGACACGCAGTTTTCCACCGACTCGGCCCGGCGCTTCGCGCCGGGCTTCTTTTTCGAAACATTCGGTCCGGCAGTGATGAGAGCGCGCAAGGCTATGACATGCGCGGAACGATCCGGCGCAATGCAGGCGCGCTGCTTGACCTGTTCCTCCGGCGCGGCCTAGCTATCCGACGCATTCCTACATGGGGTCCGCCATGCGCGTCGGCGTTCCGAAAGAAATCAAAAACCACGAATATCGCGTCGGGATGACTCCCGCCGCCGTGCGCGAACTCACGGCCCGCGGCCACCAAGTCTTCGTGCAGACCAAGGCGGGCGATTACATCGGCCTCACAGACGAACTCTATGTCCGCGCCGGCGCCAAGATCCTGCCAGATGCCGCGGCGGTGTTCGAAACCGGCGAGATGATCGTCAAGGTGAAGGAACCGCAGCCGGGCGAGATCGCCATGCTGAAGCCGCACCATACGTTGTTCACCTATCTCCATCTGGCGCCCGATCCGGCGCAGACCAAAGGCCTGTTGGCCAGCGGCGCCACGGCGATCGCCTATGAGACGGTGACGGATGCGCGCGGCGGGTTGCCGCTCCTGGCGCCGATGAGTGAAGTGGCGGGACGCATGTCGATCCAGGCCGGCGCCCATTGCCTCGAGATCGCCCAAGGCGGACGCGGCGCGCTGCTCGGCGGCGTGCCAGGCGTTCCAGCCGCCAAGGTGGTCGTGCTCGGCGGCGGCGTGGTCGGCACCAACGCGGCGCGCATGGCAATGGGCCTCGAAGCCCATGTCATCGTGCTCGACGTCTCGCTGCACCGGCTCAACGAGCTCGACACCCAGTTCGGCGCCCAGCTCCACACCCTGTTCTCCACCATCGACGCCATCGAGGAGCAGGTGAGCCAGGCCGATCTCGTGATCGGCGGCGTGCTGGTGCCCGGGGCGGCCGCTCCCAAGCTGATCACCGAAAAGATGGTCAAGCAGATGAAGAAGGGCTCGGTCATCGTCGACGTCGCCATCGACCAGGGCGGCTGCGCCGAGACCAGCCATGCCACGACCCACGCCGATCCGACCTATCGCGTGCACGACGTGGTGCATTACTGCGTCGCCAACATGCCCGGCGCCGTGGCGCGCACCTCGACGTTTGCGCTCAACAACGCCACGCTGCCCTTCACCCTGGCGCTGGCCGACCAGGGCGCCGACAAGGCGATGAGGGCCAATGCGCATCTGCGCGCCGGCCTCAACGTCTACAAGGGCACGCTGACCTACGCCGCCGTAGCCGAGGCGCAGAAGCTGGCGTTCAAGACGGCGGAAGCCGTGCTGGGGATGTAAGCTCCTCAACCGACTTCGCCCCGAAGGAAAGCCGTCCCGCGGCGCTCGGCGTGGCGCCTCCGTCGCTATCGGTCGATGTTCATTTCGCTTTGCAGGCGCGTGCGCTCGCCTCCGGCCAGGTCGCCGGTGGGATCGGAAAGATCGTAGGCCACGAAGATGTTGACCACCACGCCGCCGGACGCGTCGGCGTTGCAGGCCGTGAAGCTGCCGTAGTGGTCCTTGTGCGCCTTGACCCAGGTCGATCCGCTGGCGATGTCGACCCACCCGGCGGCCTCATAGGACAACTCGGCGCGGTGCAGGCATTGGGCCTCGGTGATGTTCAGGAATTGCTCACCTCGGCTCATGGACGGCCGGGCATCGGCGATCCCGGCGCACGAGGCCGCGGCAAGCAATGCTGCGATAACCGTGCGTGCACGGCCCGACAAGACCGACATGATCCCCTCCCCAAAATGAGGTAGGAAGCTTACCACATTGTGCCGCCGCGAGCGAGGAGGCTGCCCTTGATCCTCGCCGAATCTCCATGGCGGGCGAGGTAGTTTTCCGGCTCTTGGCTGAAGGCCGGCTTCAGCACTTCATCGTGTCTTTTTCGCAGGCGAGATAGGCCTCGAGCTCCTTCGTGCGCGTCCTGGTGAGCTTGGTGCGGCACATCGTGAAGGTCATCGGATAGATCGTGCCGCCTTCGTAGTCGGCCGTTTCGAAGGTGCATTCGGCTTCGCGAAACGCCAGCCAGGCCCGTTCGGCGGTTCTCAGCTTGTCGAGCGTCTTGTCGTCGAGGTCGCCGGCCACCTTCACCGCCTGGCCGTAGACGTTGTTCAACTTCTTGTCCGCCGCGTCGAAATCCTTGTTGGCGCAGATGTCCATGTCGTACTGCGTGCTGGCCTTGCTGCAATCGACTTCGTCGTCCGCCGCGTCTGCCGCGACGCCCGCCAGCACCAGCGCCGCCGCCAGCGCCACAGTCCTGATCATCGTGAATTCCCCCAAATCCCGCGCGCAGCCTACGCCACCGTCGTGCCGCCGTCGATCACCAGCGTCTGTCCCGTCATCCAGGCCCCGGCGCGCGAGGCGAGGAACACCGCGGCGCCCGCGATGTCGTCGGGCACGCCCAGCCGCTTGAGCGGATTGGTGAGCGCCGTCTGCTTCTCGATCTCGGGGTTCTCCCACAAGGCGCGGGCGAAATCGGTCTTCACCAGCCCCGGCGCGATGCAATTGGCGCGCACGTTGTCGGGGCCGTACTCCACCGCGATGTTGCGCGCCAGCTGCAGGTCCGCCGCCTTGGAGAGGCCGTAGGTGGCGAGCAGCGGCGTGCCTTTGATGCCGGCGATCGACGACACGATGATGATGACGCCGTCTTTCCGCGCCGCCATCTCGGGCAGCACCATCTGGCACAGCCAGTGGGCGGAGCGCAGGTTGGCGCCCAGGATCTTGTCGAAGGCGTCGTCGGGAATGCCCATCGACGGGCCGAAATAGGGATTGATGGCGGCATTGCACACCAGCACGTCGATGCGACCCAAGGCGGCGCGCGCGTCGGCGACCAGTGCCTGCAACTGCGCCTTGTCGTTGATGTTGGCGGGGATCGGAACGGCCGCGCCCTCGCCGTGCGCCGCGTTGATCTCGCTGGCCACCCGGGCGCAGGCCTCGGGTTTGCGGCTGGAGACGACGACCTTGGCACCGTGCTCCGCCAGCCGCCTGGCGATGGCTTCACCGATGCCCCGCGTCGATCCCGTCACCAGGGCGACCTTGCCGCTCAGGTCGAACAATTGCATCCTTGCCTCCGTGCTATGGGCAGGCGAGTTTGGCACGGAACGAGGAAACGCGATGCGCAGAATTGCTCTTGCCCTGGCGTCAGCGCTGCTGGCCGGTTGCGCCGCCCACCACCGCTATGAACCGACGCCGCTGCGTCCGTCGCTGCCGCCGAGCGCCCCACCCGCTGCGCCGGCGAAACCGGCGACGCCGGTCACCTCCGCCGGCCCCCTGACGAAAGCCAATCTCGAGAAGTACATGGACGCGCAGGAGTCCGAGCTGCGCGCCCTGTTGCGCGGCAAAGGCACGGTGGCGCGCCGCGGCGAGACGCTGGCGGTGACGATCTCCACCGACCGGCTGTTCGACCGCATGGCACTGAGTTATTCGGGACGCGAATTCGTCAACGGCCTGGCGCGCGTGGTGGCGCGCTACGATCACACCATTCTCGATCTTGCCTGCTACACCGACACCACCGGCGGCGAGGCGCAGAATCTCGCGGTGTCGCAGAAGCGCGCCGAGGCCGTGGCCGAAGTGCTGTGGCAGAACGGCGTGGCCGCCTCGCGGCTGACCGCCAAGGGTTACGGCGCCACCAATCCGAAAGTCTCCAACGGCGCCGATCCGCGCAACCGCCGCATCGAGCTCAAGATCGTGCCCAAACCGGGTGCTGGTTCCTGACGTCGCTCCCCGCGCCAGCACCTTGTTCAGCCGTCATGGCACGAAACAATGCCGTCACTCGCCGACCTTGGGGGAGAACATGCGGCACCAGCCGCGCGGGCTGATGGTACCCTGCACGACATCGCAACTGGACGGCGCGTGGAAGTGGGCGCATTTCGAACATTGATGCCCGGCTTTGGGCGTGTCCTGATACTGCACGACCTTCTGCGGCAGCTTATCGGCCTTTGCTTCGCTGGCCAGCGAAGCTGCGATCAAGCCGCTCAGCAGCGTGCGTCGTGAAAATCCCGTCATGGCAACCTCCGGACAGCCTTATGGCTAACGATCGAATTCTGCCGGGGTTCCGCTTCATCGCTCGTCTGCCGGGGCGGGGCGGCACGGGCGCATTTCCTTGACCCGCGGACTATAAACCGCATTCACCAGACCGCTTTGCCTCGCTGGTAAACCACGATCCGTTCCCCTATACCCGGGGCTTCGAATTGGAGGTTCCGGTGACCCAATGGTCCCCGCATAGCTGGCGGATGAAGCCGATCTGCCAGGTTCCGGACTACCCGGATCACGCGGCGCTGGAGGCGGTGGAGGACCGTCTGCGCACCCATCCCCCGCTGGTGTTCGCGGGCGAGGCGCGCAACCTGATGGCCGGGCTCGCCCAGGTAGCCCAAGGCAAGGCTTTCCTGCTGCAGGGCGGCGATTGCGCGGAAAGCTTTGCCGAATTCCACCCCGACAACATCCGCGACACCTTCCGCGTGCTCCTGCAGATGGCGGTCGTGCTGACCTTTGCGGCTGGCGTGCCGGTGGTGAAGGTGGGCCGCATCGCCGGCCAGTTCGCCAAGCCGCGTTCCGACGACAACGAGACGCGCGAAGGCGTCACGCTGCCCTCCTATCGCGGCGACAACATCAACGGCATCGAATTCACGCCCGAAGCGCGCATCCCCGATCCGCAGCGCCTGCTGCAGGGCTACGCCCAGTCGGCGGCGACGCTCAACCTGTTGCGAGCCTTCGCCTCGGGCGGTTACGCCGACCTGCACAACGTGCACCAGTGGATGCTCGGATTCATCGCCGGCTCGCCGGCGAGCGACAAATACCGCGGCCTGGCGCAGCGCATATCCGAGGCGCTCGACTTCATGGCGGCCTGCGGCGTGACGCCGGATTCCGTGCCCCAGCTGCGCTCGACCGCCTTCTACACCAGCCACGAAGCGCTGTTCCTGGGCTACGAGCAGGCGCTGACGCGCATCGATTCCACGTCGGGCGACTGGTACGACACCTCCGCCCACATGCTGTGGATCGGCGACCGCACGCGCCAGCCTGACGGCGCCCATGTCGAGTTCTGCCGGGGCATCAAGAATCCCATCGGGCTGAAATGCGGCCCGTCGATGACCGACGACGAACTCAGCCGGTTGTGCGCCGTCCTCAATCCCGACAACACGCCGGGACGGCTGACGCTGATCTGCCGCTTCGGCGCCGACAAGGTGGCCGAAAGGCTGCCGCGCCTCATCCGCGCCGTAGAGCGCGCCGGCGCCGCGGTGGTGTGGTCCTGCGATCCCATGCACGGCAACACGGTGAAGTCCGGCACCGGCTACAAGACGCGGCCCTTCGACCGCATCCTGAAGGAGATGAAGACCTTCTTCGAGGTGCATCGCGGCGAGGGCACACATCCCGGCGGCGTGCACTTCGAGATGACCGGCCAGAACGTCACCGAATGCCTGGGCGGGGCGCAGGCCATCGTCGAAGAGGACCTCGAGAAGCGCTACCACACGCATTGCGATCCGCGGCTGAATGCCAGCCAGGCGCTGGAGCTCGCCTTCCTGATGGCCGAGAGCCTGCGTGCCGAGCGCATGAAGGATGCAGGCTTCGCGGCGTGAGGCGGGTGCGCTCGTTTTCCTGCCCCGCCATCGGGGTAGAAGAAAGCCCGGGCGCGGGGGCGGGTTGATCCATGGGCGTGGCGCGACTTCTGGCAAAAGGCTGGGTGCTCGTCTGCCTTTATGCGGGGGCACATGCCCTGCGCTTCGCGCTGGCTTCCGGCGCAGCCCCGATCGACGTCGTCATTCCCATCGTCGTCTGCGTGCTGCTGTTCGGCGCCATGGGCCTGTTGTTCATCGGTGGCTACGGCGCTTCGGCGGCGCTGCCCAACATGCGCCTCCTGAAGCCCATCCATTTCATCCCCGGCTTCGACGAGATGGTGTTCATCGTCTTCGTCTGCGTGAGCTTCGCCGACCAGGCGTTCGTCGCGCCGTCCTACATCCAAGGCGACATCGCTGCCGGGCTCCAGTCCGCGATCTATTACGCGGTCTTCGGGCAGCGGGCCCTGGTCGATGCGCTGGGCAGCTGCGCCTTGGACGGCGGACGCGTCTTCGCCGCCGCCTTCACCTGGCTGTTGGCGCTGATCTATGTGTGCTCCGCCTTGTCGCGGCTCAGGCTTGCCGCCGGCATCATCCGGCTGGAGCGCACCACGCGGCCCGAGGCGCTGGGACCCACGGCGCTCGCCGCCATCCTCGGAATCGTCGCGGTCGCCGGCATCCAGTTCTTCTTCGTGGGCACCGCGTATCGCTGGCTGCCCTGCAGCGCCTATGCCGACATCACTGGGGCGCTGCTGATCGGCCTGGCCCCCCTGATGCTGGCCTATCTCATCGTCGCCGCGCTGGCGGCGCTGCTCGCCAGCGGGCACGAGAAATAGGCCCATCACTGTTCCCTGTCCCCAAGACTTCGCGCGATGGCGCCATTCGTCCTTCTGGTCTGCGGGTCGGTGTTGACCTGTCCGCCGGTCACGGATTTTCTTCAGGGAAAATGGCACCAGCGAAATCGGCCTCTGGGGCCAGGTGAAGTGGTGAACATGGCGCCATGAAAAGATTTTTCACGCTTCTGCTGTCGGTCGCGGCGCTGGCGCTCTCCCCGCGCGCTTTCGCCGGGCCTCCGTTCCTGGCCGACGATCCCGAACCCGTCGAGTATCAGCATTGGGAAGTGTACATCTTCTCGGCGGCGACCCGGGTCGATGGCGACACCGGCGGCGTCCTGCCCGGCGTCGAAGTCAATTACGGAGTGGTGCCGGACGTCCAGCTGCACATCGTCGCTCCCCTGGCCTTCGACAAGCCGAGCGGCAGCGGAATGCGGAACGGTCTCGGCGATACCGAACTCGGCGTGAAGTACCGCTTTCTCCAGGAGGACGAACGCGGCTGGCGACCGATGGTCGGCGTCTTTCCGCTGGTCGAGGTGCCCAGCGGGGACGCGGGCAGGGGCCTAGGCGCAGGCCGCCCGCGCATCTACCTGCCGGTGTGGCTGCAGAAGAGCTTCGGCAAGTGGCTGACCTATGGCGGCGGCGGCTATTGGATCAATCCGGGACCGGGCAATCGCAACCATTGGTTCGCCGGCTGGCTCCTTCAGCGCCAGATCACCGCTTCATTCGCACTGGGGGGAGAACTGTTCCACCAGACGCCGGATACGATCGGGGGCAAGGAGAGCACCGGATACAACGTCGGGGGCGTCTACGATTTCAGCGAGAATCACCATCTGCTCTTCTCGGTCGGCAGCGGCCTGCAGAACGCCGGGACGACGAACAGCTTTTCCTACTACCTTGCCTTCCAATGGACCTTGCCCTAATGCACCGCTCGCCGCCTGAACAGCGTTGTTGCGAATGGATCACAAGGAACTCTATTCCGGCCTGATTCGGCTGCACATCCTCCACCACGCCGCCGACAAGCCGATCTTCGGCATCGGCATCACCGAGGAACTCGCCCGGCACGGCTACAAGATGAGCGCCGGCACGCTCTACCCGCTGCTGCACGGCCTGGAGGCCAAGGGATTGCTGCGATCCCACGACAAGCGCAACGGCCGCAGCGTGCGACGGCTCTATCGGGCGACGCCTGCGGGCAAGCGGGCGCTCGCGGGGGCGAAGGAAAAGGTGCGCGAACTCTTCGGGGAACTTTTCGAAGAGGATTAGACGCGGACGCATCTGGGGGCGCCGCTCAACCTGTGCGAGGTTGGCGCTTCGTCCGTCAACGGATGATCCGCGCGCTTGCCGCGAGGGAACGATGTCGGGGCTGCGGCCATGCGTCAGCCCGCAGACATGCGATCTTCGATTCTGGCTGCCACGCGTTCGCAGACGGCGGCCAGTTCCTCCAGTTCCTTCTTGACCTCTTCGTCGGCGACGCGGTCGGCCAGCTTCCGGTACTTCTTCGCTTCGTCGCGATAATATTCGACGTCGAGCATTTGACACCCCCGTGATGCCAATTTCCTCGTACGCAAGTCAGACAACTCGCACATTCTACATCCATGCGCAGCGGCGCGGGGCGCGACTATTTGCCTTCAAAAAATGCGGCTTTCCGGGCGCCTCTATTCGGTGAAGCCTGATATGTTCGCAAGAAATCAAGGGGGATCGATGACCCTCGCCCAAGACAAAGTCGCCGCCCAAGGCTACGAGATCGTTACCCGGCTGGATTTCTCGGAGACGACGTTTCTCCTGGAGATCCGCCACGCTGCGCTGGCGCGCGCGGCCAGGGCGGGCCAGTTCGTGATCGTCATGTCGCACGAGGAGGGTGAGCGCATACCATTGACGCTCGCCGACTTCGACCGCGGGCGCGGCACGATCACGCTCGTGATCCAGGCCGCCGGCAAGACGACGCGGGAAATGCAGGAGACTTGCCAGGTCGGCGGCCACCTGCATGCCGTGGTCGGGCCGATGGGCATACCCAGCCATGTCGGCAGCTCGAAAAAAGTCGTCTGCGTCGGCGGCGGGCTCGGTGTCGCCCCCATCTATCCGCAGGCCCGCGCCCATAAGGAGGCGGGGGCCTATGTGATCGGGGTGGTCGGATTCCGCAGCAAGGCGCTGATGTTCTGGGAGGACAAGTTTCGCGCCTGCTGCGACCAGCTGATCGTCTGCACGGACGACGGGTCCACCGGCATCAAGGGCCTGGTGACCGAAGGCGTCAAGCAGGCGCTTGCAGAGCACGCGGACATCGACGAAGTGGTGGCCATCGGTCCTCCGATCATGATGAAGGCCTGCGCCGCGACGACCAAGCCGCGCGCCATCAAGACCACCGTCAGCCTCAATCCCATCATGGTCGACGGCACGGGAATGTGCGGCGGCTGCCGCGTCAGGGTCGGCGGCAAGGTCTTCTTCGCCTGCGTCGACGGTCCCGATTTCGACGGCCACGAAGTCGATTTCGACGACCTCACGCAGCGCCTGCGGCGCTATGCGCCGGCCGAGCGGCGCGCGCTGGAGCACTGGCGCGAGAACTGCCGCATGCGCGGCGCGCAATCCTGAATCGATCGGCTGCGGCAAGGACGTTGCAATGGCAAAGAAGAAGACGATCCGCACGATCCCGCAGGACCGCACGCCGATGCGGGAGCAGCCGGCCGGCGAGCGGCGCCATAATTTCGGCGAGGTCGCCTGCGGCTACGCGCTCGAAGACGCCCAGCGCGAGGCCGAACGCTGCCTGTTCTGCCCCGAGCGGTTCTGCGTGCAGGGCTGTCCCGTCAGCATCGACATCCCGGATTTCATCCGGAAGATCACCGAGAAGGACTTTCGCGGCGCCTACGACATCATCACCGCCACCAACCTTCTGCCGGCGATCTGCGGGCGGGTGTGTCCGCAGGAGACCCAATGCGAGGGCCAGTGCACAGTGGGAGACTCGCTGGAGCCCGTGGCCATCGGCCGCCTCGAACGGTTCGTCGGCGACCTCGCCGTGGCCGAGGGCTGGATCAACATTCCTCCCATCGAAGCCAACGCGTTCCGTGTCGCCATCGTCGGCTCGGGGCCGTCGGGCATGGCCTGCGCCGCCGATCTGGCCAAAGCGGGTTGCGATGTGACCGTCTACGAGGCGTTCCAGGAAGCGGGCGGCGTCCTGAAATACGGCATCCCGGAATTCCGCCTGCCCAACAGCGTGATCGATTCCGAGATCGGCAAGCTGATCAAGCTCGGCATCAAGTTCGAATGCAACACGCTGGTGGGCCGCCTGTTCACCGTCGAACAGATGCTGGGCGAGATGGGCTTCCAGGCGGTGTTCATCGGCACCGGCGCCGGCTATCCCAGCTTCATGGGAATCCCGGGCGAGTCGCTCGACGGCGTCCTGTCGGCCAACGAACTGCTGACGCGCTGCAACCTGATGCAGGCCAGGGATTTCCCGCGCCACGACACGCCACTAGAGCTAGGCCGCCGCGTCGCCGTGATCGGCGCCGGCAATACGGCGATGGACGCCATGCGGGTCAGCCTGCGCCTGGGCGCCGAGGAAGTACACTGCATCTACCGCCGCTCCAAGGCCGAAGCCCCGGCGCGCGCCGAAGAGCTGCATCACGCCGAGCAGGAAGGCGTCGAATTCCACTGGCTGACGAGCCCGGTCGAGTTGCTCGACGACGGCAAGCGCGGCGTGCGCGGCATGCGCTGCATCCGCATGGAGCTCGGCGAGCCCGACGATTCCGGGCGGCGCCGGCCGGTGCCCGTCAAAGGCAGCGAATTCGAGTTCGACTGTGAAACCGTGGTCTATGCCATCGGCACCAACGCCAATCCCATCCTCGGGCAGACGTCGAAGCTCAGGCTCAACAAGCGCGGCTACATCGAGGTCGACGAAGATCTGGCGACCTCGATCATGGGGGTCTACGCCGGAGGCGACATCGTCACCGGCGCCGCAACCGTGATCGAGGCGATGGGGGCCGGGCGCAAGGCCGCGGCGAGCATCAAACGCTATCTCGGACTGCGCGACAGCGAGCGGGTGTATCGGGCGGCCGAGCCCGCGCTCTTCGGGATCGGGGAACGCAATTACGTCCGCCTGCACCAGAGCGTCGACGCGTAGCTAAGGCACGGCCATGAACGACATGACGATTCTCAAGCCGCAAGGCGGAGCGAAGGGGCCCGGCAGGCAGGCCGTCAAGCTGGCGGAAGCCATCATCGAGATTGTCAGCGACTCGGGCGAGGGCGCCCAGCGCTGCGGCCAGTCGCTCGGCTCGATCGCCGCCAAGATGGGCAACGGCGTGTGGACCGTCGAGATCATCCCGGCCGAGATCCAGCCGCCGGCGCGCAGCGTCGCCGGCGCCAGCGGCAACCGCGTGCGCATCGGCTCGCGCCCGGTCAGCAATGGCGGCGATGAGGCCGACCTCGTGGTCGCCTTCAACGAGCAGGTGCTGCTCGGACGCGTCAACGCCGGAGAGCTGAAACCCGGCTGCATCATTCTGTTGGAGAGCATGTGGCGCGACGACAGCGATGCCGCCGTGGCGCGCTCCTATGTTGGGACCTACGAACGGCTGGTGAAGGCGGGTTACCGCGTACACGAGATTCCGATGGAGCGCGAATGCCTGCGCCTCGTGGCCGATGCCCGACGCGGCAAGAACATGTTCGCGCTGGGCATGCTCTGCAGCATCTACAGCCTCGATCGCCAGCTGGCGCGCGAGCAGATCGCCATCGCCTTCGCCAAGAAGGACGCCAAGGTCGTCAAGACCAACACCGACCTGTTCGAAGCCGGCTGGACCTGGGCCGCCGACAACCTCGAATTCCGCTTCGCCATCCCCGCCGTGAAGGCGAAGGAACCGCAGCTCGTGATCAACGGCAACACGGCGCTGGCGCTGGGCGTGCTCGCCTCGGGCATGGAAATCTGCGCCATGTACCCGATCACGCCGGCCACCTCGGTGTCGCACTATCTGAGCGAAGTCTTCGAGCGCGTCGGCGGCGTGATCCACCAGGCTGAGGATGAGATCGCGGCCTGCACCTTCGCCATCGGCGCCTCCTATGCCGGAAAATGCGCCGTCACCGTGACTTCTGGTCCCGGCTTCTCGCTCAAGCAGGAGGCGATCGGGCTCGCGGTGATGGCGGAGATTCCGCTCGTCGTCATCAACGTCCAGCGCGGCGGCCCCTCCACCGGTCAGCCCACCAAGGGCGAACAGGGCGACCTGCTGACCGCCATCTACGGCAGCCACGGCGACGCTCCCAAGGTGGTGCTGGCGCCATCGACCATCGAGGACTGCTTCTATTCGGTGATCACGGCGCGGCGGATCGCCGAGCTGTTCAACATGGTGGTGGTCGTCCTGTCGGACGCCAATCTCGCCACCGGCCAGCAGCCCTTCCTGCGGCCGCAATTCAGTGCCGACTGGCTGGCGGCGCCGGTGGACCAGAGCGCCCTGCCCAAGGACGCCAAGCCTTACGACTGGGACGCCGTCACCGGCCTGGCGCGCCGTTTCGTGCCCGGCCAGCCGGGCGGCATGCACACGCTCACGGGCCTCGCCCACGACCGCGACAGCCACGTCGCCTACGATCCGAAGTCCAACGAAGACGGGCTGCGCAGCCGCAGCCTGAAGCTGGCGGCGCTGCAGAAGACGCTCAAGCTGCCCAAGCTCTTCGGCGAGGAAAGCGGCGATCTGTTGGTGATCGGCTGGGGGTCCACCAGGGGCGCCATCGAGGAAGGCGTGGAGCGCCTGCGCGCCGAGGGACACAAGGTTTCCTCGTTGCAGCTGCAATTCCTGCAGCCGATGGCCTCGGGCCTCAAGGAAGTCATGCAGCGGTTCCGCAAGGTGATGACCGTCGAGTGCAACTGGTCCGACAATCCCGCCGACCAGCTCATCAACGAGGACAACCGCCGCTATTCGGCGCTCGCCACCATGCTGCGGGCGCGCTACCTCGTCGACGTCGACTGCTGGACGGAAGTCCGCGGCAGGCCGATCAAGCCCGGCGTGGTTGCCGAGGCGCTTCGCGCCAGATTGAGGGCGCTCACATGACCTTGGAAGCCGATTGCCCGCTGAAGATGTACGAAGAGCATCACGATCTGGCGGACTACCAGAGCGGCGTGCCGCGCTGGTGCTCGGGCTGCGGCGACAACGCCATCCTGACGGCCATGCAGCGCCTGTGCCGCGACCACAACCTGCGCCCCGAGAAGACCGCGTTCATCTCCGGCATCGGATGCTCGAGCCGGCTGCCCCATTACATGCGCGCCTACGGCTTCCACAGCATCCACGGCCGCGCCCTGCCGGTGGCCGAAGGCGTCAAGATGGCCCGCCCCGATCTCGACGTCTTCGTCGTGACCGGCGACGGAGATTGCTGCAGCATCGGTTCGGCGCACTGGATCCACGCCCTACGCTACAACATGAACCTGACCGTGGTGTTGCACGACAACCACGTCTACGGCCTCACCAAGAAGCAGGCGTCGCCCACCTCTCCGCGCGGACTGAAGAGCAACACCACCCCGCGCGGCGCCTATCTCGAAGCCCTCAATCCCCTGACCGTGACGCTCGGCGTGCAGAACGTTTCCTTTGTGGCGCAGGCGGTCGACTGGATCCCCGAGACGTTATACGACATTCTCGACGCCGCCTTCCGGCACAGGGGGCTGTCCTTCGTGCGCGTGATCCAGCGCTGCTCGGAATTCCTGCCCAAGCTGTTCGATCCGTGGCTGCGCGATCCGCAGAAGGTGCAGTTGCTCACGCATGAGGGGGCGCTCAAACCGAGCGCGGGGCTGGCGGCCGTCTACAAGAACCAGCTCGACCACGATCCGGCCGACATGAACCGGGCGCGCGAAATCGCCTCCCTCGAGGATCCCATTCCCGTGGGCATCCTTTATCGCAATCCCGACGTGCCCTGCTACGAGGACTTGCGCCTCTCCGACAAGGTGCGCAACGCCGAGACCATCCGCGCGGGGCTTGAGGCCGAATTCGACCGCTTCACGGTGTGGCCCGGCGGGAAGAGAACGCAGCGCGGTCGCGCTCAAGGTGGGAATGCAGACGATGCGAATGGAAGCGACGGTTGACGTCCAGGCGGTCGACCCGCCGGTGTTCTATGCCACCGGCAAGCAGCCGGCGGGGGCTGCTCCCGCGCGGTTGTGGCCCGCAGCACTGGCACCTTATCGCGATCTCGCGAACCTGCGGTTCGACTTTCCGCTGATCCTGACTTCCGGCAAGGCAGGCGCCCCGGTCATTTCCCTCTCCGACGCCGTCAACGCCGTGCTGCAGGAAATCGCCCCGCCGGGACGCGACGGCGAGACGCTGCGCCGGACCGTGCTGCGCATCGAGCGGGCAGTCCGCAAGCGCGCCGCCGGCGGCGCCAAGGGCACGCTCTCGGAGATGTGGGCCGCCGCGGCCGCGAACCTCGAGGAAGCCGCACGATCCGAGGCGCAGAAGGCATGGGCCGCGCTCGGCCTGGACGGAACGGTTCTCGACTGCCACCAGGGCACTGCCGCAATCCTGATGGCGCATCTGTGGAGCGCCGCCCAGAACGAGAAGGCGCGCCAATTCCTCGCCACGGCCGCGAAGCTGTCGGCGGCATTGTCCGGCATCCTGCGGGCCGATTACCTGCGCTCGGCGGAGGGCCGCAGCCCGCAGAGCCTGCAGGCGGCGATGGGCGGCGCCCTTCAATCCTTGTTCGATTTTTCCGAGATGTCCGCGCTTCTACCCAAGGCAACGGCGCGCGACGCGCTGCCCGAGAGCCGGCGCCGGCGCCTTGCCTGGGCCTTGGCGGTTCTCGAGCAGCAACGCTTTTTTGCCGTGCCCGGAAAGGCGCACGCGCCGGCGAATGAGCCTTATGGGTTCCGCTTCGACAATTGCGGGGAGGCGCTGGCGGCCTACCGCGCCCGTCTTCCGGAACTGACGGAACTCGTCAAGGCGATGGCCGTCGCCGAGCTGGAGATCGACGGCGCATACAACGAGGGGCGGCACGACGCGTACTTCTCCGGCTTCGACGCCGGGTCGCTGCGCGCGGAGGATCGCGCCCGTTTCCCCGATTACCTTCTGGTCCTGGGCGACGAGTCGGAGCCGTTCGACAACACCGGCGTGCTGGCCGTGCTGTCGTCGGGAATACCGCTGAAGATCGTGCTCAATGTGGGCGACCTTGCGACCGGCGACGATCCCGCGGCGCTGGGCGTGCGCAGCACGGACATCGCTACTCTGGCGGCGGCCCTCGGCAATGTGTTCGTCCTGCAGTCGGCGGGCTCCAATCTCTATGCGCTGCACGAGCGGTTGTCGCGCGGGCTCGCATTCGCCGGTCCCGCCCTGTTCTCGGTCTACGCGCCGCCGGCGACCGCCCACTTGCCGGCCTATCTGGCTGCGGCGGCGGCCATGCAGTCGCGCGCCTTTCCCGCTTTCACCTATGACCCGGGCGCCGGCAGTGACCTCGCGTCGCGGTTTTCTCTCGAAAACAACCCGCAGCCGGAGGCGGACTGGACCACGTCGGTGCTCGAGTATGCCGACGGCGACCTGCAGCGGGTCCGCCAGGAGGTGGCCTTCACCTTCGTCGATTTTCTGGCCTGCGATCCGCGCCAACTGCATCATTTCGCCGTGGCGCCCGCGGGATACGACCGGCTGGCGCCCGCCGCCGAAGCGATCGGGGTGCCGTCGCGGTCGGCCGTGCCGTTCGTGGCGGTGAGCGACGCCGACAATCGGCTGGCGCGCCTGATCGCCGACGAACGGGCCGTCGATGCGGCGCGACGCTGCCTGGAGAAATGGCACCGTTTGCAGGAGCTGGGCGGCGTTCACAATTCCCACGCCGAACGCCTGCTTGAGCGGGAACGCAAGGCCTGGGAAGAACGCGCGCCACAAGCCTCCGCGGCCGAGGCCGCGCCGCCATCCGCGCCCGTCGCCGTTGCTGAAGCGCCCGTCACCGAAGCGCCCGCCGAAGTCGAGCGCGCTCCCGGCGACGCCTTCATCGAAACGCCGCGCTGTTCGTCCTGCAACGAGTGCACACAGATCAACAGCCGGATGTTCGCCTATAATGGGGACAAGCAGGCGTATATCGCCGACGTCAAGGCGGGCAGCTTCGCCCAGCTCGTGGAAGCGGCCGAGAACTGCCAGATCGGCATCATCCATCCCGGCAAGCCGGTCAATCTTGCGGAATCGGGGTTGGAGGCGCTAATCGAGCGCGCCGGGCCGTTCCAATAGGCATGGTGCGTGTGGCGCGGGGCAATTTCGTTGCGTGATTGTCCTGTGTTGAAGCGTTTCAGCATCTGGTGTTAACTTGACTCTAAGTCGCACATGCGTGCGGCACAGCGCCAAGGTTGTCCGCCGATGGGCGACACGCCAGCACCACGACAGGATCCGCGGCAAGAGGCGTTCGGCTACGTCTGCCACGCCTGCTCGCGCTGCTGCCAGCACAAGGTGATCCAGGTCAACCCCTATGAAGTCGCGCGGCTGGCGCGGCGGACCGGGCAGACCGTCGCGCAATTCCGCGCCAACTGCACCGAGAACGGCGCCGGCAACATCCTGCGCCGCGACGAGACCGACACCTGCATCTTCCTCGGCGCGAAGGGCTGCACCGTACATCCCGATCGCCCGCTGGTCTGCCGGCTCTATCCGCTGGGTCGCCAGGTGGCCTACGACGGCAGCGAGCGCTGGCTGCACATGGAGCCCCATCCGCAGACCGCGGGCGAATACACCGGCAAGGGGACGATCGCCGCCTTCATCGCGGCCCAGGGAGCGCTGCCGTTCATGCGCGCCGCCGACGGCTATGTGGAATGGGTGCGCCGGGCCTGTACCGCGATCGAGTCGGGTGCCGGCGAAATGGATGCGCCCGACGATGTGCTCGACATGGACGTGGCGATCGCGCGGCACTGCACCGAAACGGGCGCCGTAGAGCCCTCGGACATCGAGGATCGCAGGACGCTGCACATGGAGATTCTCTACCGGCAACTTGGGCAAACGATGGGAGGTACGCATGACCAGAAAGACGCAATCGGATCGGAATAGGGCAAGCACGTTGTTGGCGGCGGTGTCCGCGCTCGCCGTGTCGGTCGGCATGGCGGTTGCGGCCGACAATCAGGCGGTGGGCGACGGCAGCGTCCACGACCAGACGCAAGGCGCGAGCAACCAGCACAAGGCCAACGCGACGTTCCTCAAGCTGGACAGCAAGCAAGGCAAGTACAAAGGCGAGAGCAACCAGTACAAAGAGCACTCGATGCAGCACAAGGGGACGACCCACAATCTCAATCCCCAGCCGCTGCCGCCGGGCTGACATTCGAAACGACGATGCCGATGCGCCGTTTCGCAAGAGGCGGCGCGCCGGCGTTTTCTGATGCGGCGGAGTCTGCGGTATCGCGCCGAACCCGGTCGGACGCGCCGGCGAACATGCGACCCTCAATTCCGCAGCACGATCCGGCCGACGCCTCTGGCGCTTGGCCATGCGATGTGGTGTGCCATCCTGCGTCAAATATGATAAGACCTCTCCGTTTTGGCGGAGGGGGAACGGTGATGAAGGGATGGGCGATGCTCCTTGTCGCCTTTGCGCTTGCGCCCTTCGCAAGAGCGGATTCCGAGGGGCCGGCACCGCGCGACGGTCATTCGCCCGCCGCTCAGCAAATCAACATGGTCCGTCTCGCTTCGTACGATGGGCGATCGATGTTTGGCGGCTTCAGCTTCGGCGACCAGGAAAACCTCATAGCCGGCCGCATGGGCACGGCCGCCTTCTACGAGAAGAAGGGCCGGTATGACCGTGCGATCAGGGAATACGACCAGTTGCTGAAATTCCTGCCGGGACGCAGCGATATCCTGATGGCGCGCGCATTGGATAAACTGAAGCTCCGCCGTTACGACGACGCGATTGCGGACTACAGCACGGTCGTGCACGGGGCGTCAGGTGGCGCGTTGGGCGATGCGCTCAGCGCCCGCTGTTTTGCCCGCGCTGTGGCGGGCAAGGATTTCCCGGCGGCTCTGGCGGACTGCAACAAGGCGATCGACATCAGCCCTGACAACGAGGACGCCTACACTTCGCGAGGGTTTCTCCATTTCCGGATGGTCGATTTGGCGGCGGCGAGCACCGATTTGGATCAGGCCGTTTCGCTGTCGCCGCGCGACGCCGACGCGTTATACCTGCGCGGGCTGGTCAAGCGGGCACAAGGCGACAAGGCGGGCGGCGACGCCGACATCGCCACGGCAACGACGATCGAGTCCCAGATCGCGGAGACGTATTCCGTCTTTGGCGTGAATCCCTAGGCCGGCACAGTGGGGCACGCCCCGGCGGATTGCGCAAATCAACGATCGACGGGCAGTGGAGCGAGCGATGGTCGCTCTCACGCATCGTCCGCCAGCTTCACCAGCATCTTGCCGATATTGTCGCCGCGGAACAAACCGATCATCGCTTGCGGCGCATTCTCGATGCCGTCGAGCACGGTCTCGCGCCAGGTCATCCGCCCGTCGGCGATCCACGTCTTCATGTCGTCGAGGAAGCGGTCCAGCAGGTCCATGTGGTCGAGCACGATGAATCCCTTCATGGTCAGCCGCTGGGCCACGATGTTCATCAGGTTGGGCGGCCCCTTGGGCGCCTCGGTGGCGTTGTAATGCTCGATCATGCCGCAGGCGACGATGCGACCGTTGAGCCGCATATGGTCGAGCGCCGCCGCCAGATGGGCGCCGCCGACATTGTCGAAATAGACGTCGATGCCGCCGGGCAGCTCCTCGTCCACCGCTTCTGAGAGCCGCCCGCAGGTGTTGTAGTTGATGGCGCCTTCGATCTTCAGGTCGTCGAGGAGCCAGGCCTTCTTGGCGTCGGAGCCCACCGAACCGACCACGAAGCAGCCCAGGTTGCGCGCGATCTGGCAGGCGACCGCCCCAACCGCGCCCGCCGCCGCTGAGACGAAGACGCGCTCTTCGGCCTTCAGCTCGGCGATGCGCATCAGCCCGACATAGGCGGTCAGCCCCGGCATGCCGAGCGCCCCGAGATAGGCCTGCACCGGCGCCACGGCGGGGTCGATGGGACGCAGGTCGTCGCCGTCCGAGACGAACCATTCCCGCCAGCCGTTCTGGCTCAGCACGTAATCGCCGGCCGAAAAGCGGTCATTGCCGTGCGACGCCATCACCTTACCCACGGCCCCGCCGTGGAGAACCTCACCCAGCTGGAAGGGGGGGACATAGCTTTTGCGGTCCCGCATCCGCCCCCGCATGTAGGGATCCACGGACATGTACAGGTTCCTGACCAGCACCTGGCCGGTTCGGGGGGTTGGGATTTCGGTCTCGGTCAGCTCGAAATCGGTCGTACGGGGAAGGCCGACAGGTCGGCTTTTCAGGCGGATATCCCGGTTTTTCGCGGTTCCCATAACCCCTTCCCTCCGTAGGACATTGGCTGCGCGCCCGGCCGCGTAACCCTAACAGGGGTGGTGAGTGTAACAAGACGAAACATTTTATGACTCGCGAATTGCTCTCTCACGGCCACTTATGTGCCTGTCAAAGCAGGGGGATTTCCCGTGTCGCCATTTCGCTTCGTGCCGGAGGGTGGGGTGCTAAAAGCTGCCGTGATCGGGGCCGGTGCGTTCGGCCGCCATCATGCGACGAAGTATCGGGCGCTGCCCGATGTCGAGCTGGTGGCCATCGCCGATTCCTCGCCGGAGGCCCGCCGGGCCGCCGTGGCGGCGCATGGCGTGCCGGCCGTGTCCGACTGGCGCGAGCTCCTCGGCACCGTCGACATCGTCAGCGTGGCATCGCCGGCCGTAACCCATTCGACCATCGTGCGCGCCTTCCTCAACGCCGGCGCCCATGTGCTGGTCGAGAAGCCGATCGCCACCAGCATCGAAGAAGCTGACGACCTGATCACGCTGGCCGAGCGCGCCAATCGCATCCTGACGGTGGGGCACCAGGAACGCTTCGTATTCGCGCAGACCGGATTGCTGGATTACGAAGAGACGCCGCTGGAAGTCTCCTGCTGGCGCAAGGGTCCCTGGTCCGGCCGCGGCTCCGACGTCAGCGTCGTCCTCGACCTCATGATCCACGACCTCGACCTCGTCCATCAATTGATCGAAGGCAAGGTCCGCACCGTGCAGGCCCGCGGCCGGATCGAGAAGAGCCTGTTGGCCGACGAGGTCGCCGCCGCCGTGCTGTTCGAAAACGGCGCCGTGGCGCGGCTGGAGACAAGCCGCATCGCCGCCGAGCGTCGGCGCGGCATGAAGGCCGTCTATGCTGACGGCGTGGTCGAAATCGACTTCCTCACCCGCAAGGTTACCAACACCACCCCGCGGGCGCTGAAGGATCTCGATGCCGGCGACCCGCTGGGCGAATCGGTGGCTGCTTTCGTGGCTGCCGCCAGGACCGGCAAGACGCCGCTGGTGCGCCCGCGGCAGGCCCGCCGGGCGTTGGAAACGGCGCTCTTGATCGACGACGCGGCGGAACGCGCCAGCCTGATCCGGACCCGTCCCGATCTCGTCGCCTACGCCGCCGCGAACTAGGGCGAAACCGTCCGAAGCTAGGGAGCCCTCATCCTGAGGAGCCCTTTCGCCCGTTCTTCGAGACGGCGCTTCGCGCCTCCTCGGAATGAGGGCGAAAGGGCGTCTCGAAGGATGAGGCAGTCATGCTGATAGACCGTATCTCTCGGTGCCCAATCCGCGGTAAACAGCGCCCGTGACCGACCGCTTCCGCATCGCGCTGGCCCAGCTGAACCCGATGATGGGCGATATCGCCGGCAACCTCGCCAAAGCGCACGCCGCCGTGGCCGAGGCGGCGGATGCCGACGTCATCCTGTTCTCCGAGCTCTTCATCACCGGCTATCCCCCCGAAGACCTCGTCCTCAAGCGCGCCCTGCAGGACGACGCCCGCGACGCCGTCCAGGATCTGGCGAAGGACACGGGGCAGGGCGGTCCCGCCGTCCTCATCGGCACGCCCTGGCGGGAAGGTGGCCACCTCTACAATGCGGTCGCCGTGCTCGACGACGGCCATGTCGCGGCGCGCACCTTCAAGCACGATCTGCCGAACTACGGCGTGTTCGACGAGAAGCGGGTGTTCACGCCAGGACCGCTCACCGGCCCCATCGCGGTCCGCGGCGTGCGCCTGGGCATCCCGATCTGCGAAGACATCTGGACGTCCGAGGTCGTCGAGTGCATGGCCGAGACCGGCGGCGAGATCATGCTGGTCCCCAACGGCTCGCCCTTCGAGGTCGGCAAGGAGGACGTCCGCCTCAACCTCGTGGCCGCGAGGGTCACCGAGGCGCGCCGCCCCTTGATCTATCTCAACCAGGTCGGCGGCCAGGACGAGCTCGTGTTCGACGGCGCCTCCCTGGTGGTCAACGCCGACCGGCGTGTCGCCTGGGCCTTGCCGTCCTGGGAAGAGAGGATCGCCCTCACTCAGTGGCGCCGCGAAGCGGGGGTGTGGCTCTGCGAGCCGGGCCAACGGGTCGGTGCCGAAGAGCGCCTGCCCTCGATGTATCACGCCATGGTCCTTGGGCTGCGCGACTACGTGAACAAGAACCGCTTCCCCGGCGTGGTGCTGGGGTTGTCGGGCGGCATCGATTCCGCGCTGTCCGCCGCGGTCGCCGTGGACGCGCTGGGCAGCGGCCGCGTGCGCTGCGTGATGATGCCCTCGCGCTACACCTCGCAGGACAGCCTGGAGGATGCCGAGGAATGCGCCCAGCTCCTCAATGTCGCCTACGAGACCATCCCCATCGAGCACGCCGTCGACGCCTTCCGCGACGCGCTGCGCCCCGTCTTCGCCGGCCGCCAGCCTGATACGACCGAAGAGAACATCCAGTCGCGCATCCGCGGCCTCATCCTGATGGCGATCTCCAACAAGTTCGGCCCCATGGTGCTGACGACCGGCAATAAGAGCGAGATGAGCGTGGGCTACGCCACGCTTTATGGCGACATGTGCGGCGGCTACAACGTGCTCAAGGACATCTACAAGATGGACGTCTTCCGTCTGGCGCGCTGGCGCAACGCGGCGATGCCGGCCGGCGGGCTCGGGCCGCACGGGCGCGTCATTCCCGAACGCATCATCGTCAAGCCGCCGACCGCCGAGTTGCGGGCTGGCCAGACCGACCAGGATTCCCTGCCGCCCTACGAGATCCTCGACGGCATCCTCGAATGCCTGGTGGAGAAGGAGATGGCCTACGCCGAGGTGGTGGCCAAGGGCTTCGATGCCGCCACCGTGAGGCGCGTCGAGCACCTGCTCTATACATCCGAGTACAAGCGCCGCCAGGCCCCGCCGGGGGTCAAGATCGGCCCTCGCAACTTCGGCCGCGACCGGCGCTATCCCATCACCAATGCGTTTCGGGATGCGAGGTGAAGATATCCGAGGTTCTGCCAGAGGTCCTACAATAGCTGTCATCCCGGGCGAGCGCAGCGAGACCCGGGACCCACGGATCATCCATGCGAGATCACCGATACTTCGTGTATGTGCTTGCCAGCAAGCCGCAGGGTACGCTCTATGTCGGTGTTACAAATGATCTCGTGCGCCGCGTGACGGAGCATCGACTAGGTGTAGTTTCGGGATTCACGAAGAGGTACGACGTCAAGAAGTTGGTCTGGTTCGAAGAACACGGTGACATCTACGAAGCTATCGCGAAGGAAAAACGCCTGAAGCGATGGCGACGCGAATGGAAACGAAGCCTCGTTGAAAAAGACAATCCGCATTGGGCCGATCTATACCCGGCTCTTGTTGGGGGTGGGTCCCGGATCGGCCGGTCCATCGCTGGCGCTCAGGACCGCCGTCCGGGATGACAATGGAGTATAAGGGGGCACCATGACCACCGTCCGTTTCGCCCCGTCCCCCACCGGCCTCCTGCATGTCGGCAATGCCAGGACGGCGCTGTTGAACTTCCTGTTCGTCAAGAAGAACGCCGGACGTTTCCTCCTGCGCATCGACGATACAGACGCCGGGCGCTCCAAGCCGGAATACGAAGAGGCCATCAAGGAAGACCTCGCCTGGCTCGGCATCGCCCACGATCTTTTCGCGCGCCAGTCGGAACGCGCCGATGCCCACCGCGCCGCTGCCGAAAGGCTGAAGGCCTCGGGCCGGCTCTATCCCTGCTACGAAAGCCAGCTTGAACTCGACCGCCGCCGCCAGCGTCAGATCGCTGCCGGCAAGCCGCCGGTCTACGACCGCGCGGCGCTCGCACTTACCGCCGACGACCGCGCCAAGGAGGAGGCGCAGGGCCGGGTGCCGCACTGGCGCTTCAAGCTCTCGCAGTCGAAGGTGAAATGGCGCGATCTCATCCGGGGCGACGTGGAAATCGACACCGCGCACCTCTCCGACCCGGTGTTGATCCGCGAAGACGGCCGTTTCCTCTACACCCTGCCGTCGGTCGCGGACGACATCGATTTCGCCGTCACCCACATCATCCGCGGCGAGGATCACGTCACCAACACCGCGGCGCAGATCGAGTTGTTCGAGGCGCTGGGCGCGACTCCGCCGGCCTTCGCCCATCACCCGCTGCTCATCGGCGCCGGCGGCGAGGCCTTGTCGAAACGGCTCGGCTCGCTGTCGCTGCGCCTGCTGCGCCAGGACGGCATCGAGCCGATGGCTGCCGTCAGCTACCTCGCCAAGACCGGCACGTCCGACGCCACGGCGCCGCAGCCCTCGCTCGATGCTCTGGCGGAAGAGTTCGCGCTGGAGAAGATTGGTCGCGCCCCGGCCCATTTCGACCCGGCCGAGCTCTCGAACCTCAACGCCAAGCTGTTGCATGGCTTGCCTTATGAGGCCGTGACGGCGCGGCTTGCCGCGCTGGGCATCACCGGTGCCGGCTTCTGGGACGCCGTGAAGCCCAATCTCGCCCGCTTCGCCGACGTGCGCGAGCTTTGGCTGCTGGTGGTCGGGCCGGTCACGCCGGTGATCGAGGATGCCGGTTTTGCCGCAACCGCCGCCGCCCATCTGCCGCCGGAGCCGTGGGACGACGCCACTTGGGGCGGCTTCACCAAGGCCGTGGCCGGCGCCACCGGGCGCAAAGGACGCGAGCTTTACCATCCCCTGCGGCTGGCGCTGACCGGGCGCGAACATGGACCGGAGCTGAAAAAGCTGCTACCGCTCATCGGGCGTACGAGAGCCCTCGCGCGCCTCAAAGGGGAATCGGCGTGAAATTTTCCGCCATCATCGCGATCCGAATTTGCGGCTAGCAGCCGCGACACTCCCCTTTTGCCAAAACCCAATGCTGACCTTACTTCTTGCCTTCCCCTTGCGGGGGCGAGTAGCACCAGCGTAGGAGCGACGCGCAGCAGCGCGTCGGGGTGACCCTCCACCTGACACTTCGAGTGAAACATTATGTCTCTGCGCCTCTACAACACGCTCACGCGCCAGAAGGACGATCTTGAGGCCCTTCCGGGCTTCGACCCGAACAACGTCCGCATGTATGTCTGCGGGCCAACGGTTTACGACTACGCCCATATCGGCAATGCCCGGCCGGTGATCGTGTTCGATGTGTTGTTCCGGCTCCTGCGCCATCTCCATGGCGAAGACCATGTCACTTATGTCCGCAACATCACGGACATCGACGACAAGATCAACGCGCGCGCCGCCGAGACGGCGGCGGCCAAGGGGATGTCCGTCGAGCAGGCGCGCGTCGAGATCACGGCGCAGACCGCGCAGCAATATCTCGACGATGTCACGGCGCTCGGCTGCCTCAAACCCAGCCACACGCCGCGCGCCACCGAATACGTCGCCCGGATGGTCGCCATGATCGGGGAGCTGGTGACGAAGGGGTTTGCCTATCCGGCGGAAGGCCATGTGCTGTTCGATGTCTCGAAGAAGGCCGATTACGGCAAACTGTCGCGCCGCCCGCTCGACGAGATGATCGCCGGCGCCCGCGTGGAAGTGGCCCCCTACAAGAGAAACCCGATGGACTTCGTGCTGTGGAAGCCGTCGGACGCGGCCACGCCGGGCTGGGATTCGCCTTGGGGGCGTGGGCGCCCCGGCTGGCACATCGAATGCTCGGCCATGGGCGAGGCGCTGCTCGGCGAGACCTTCGACATTCATGGCGGCGGCATCGACCTGATGTTCCCCCACCACGAGAACGAGATCGCCCAGTCGGAGGCCGCCCATCACGGCCACGCGCTCGCCCGCGTCTGGATGCACAACGGCTTCCTGCAGGTCGAAGGCGAGAAGATGGCGAAGTCCCTCGGAAACTTCATCACCATTCGGGAGCTGCTGTCAGGTTGGCGAGGTTACAACTGGCCCGGTGAAGTCATTCGCTTTGCTATGCTGTCAACACACTACAGACAGCCAATCGACTTCACCCAGAGCATTCTTGAACAAGCTACAGTGACTCTTCGCTATTTTTCTACGTTCGGCTTCTATGAGCCCACAGTTGGACCGTCGGACGAGTTCTTAGACGCGTTGAAGGATGACTTGAATACTCCTCGAGCGATTGCGGAGCTGCATAGACTGCTGAACGAAGCTAGAGGGCATGCAAGCAATCGCCCAAATGAGATGTCCAAACCCAACGCAATGCTGAATATGGAGACCTTTACGGCGGCAAATCAGCTTGCAGCGGGTCTGATGTTTTTGGGTATTGATATTCGCTCATATGACAAGTGTTGGGTGGAAAATCAGGGGCGGGAGAGCATCGCGCAGAATTTGGAACGAGAAGTCGAGGCCGCCATCGCCGCCCGCGCGGCCGCTCGCAAGGCCAAGGATTTCAAGGAGTCCGACCGCATCCGCGACGAGTTGCTGGCCAAAGGCATTGTGCTGAAGGACGGCCCCGCTGGCACGACGTGGGAGGTGAAGCGATGAAACCTCCACGTTGCACCTTCCCTCAGGGGGAGGGCGGATCTGAGCGCTTCTGTTCGGTGTCGTCATGACCAAAGACCGCCTCTACCTTTTCGACACCACGCTGCGCGACGGGGCGCAGACCCAGGGCGTCGACTTCTCGGTGGAAGACAAGCACCAGATCGCCCAGGCTCTCGACGACCTCGGCATCGACTACATCGAAGGGGGCTGGCCAGGCGCCAATCCAAGCGATACGGCCTTCTTCGCCGAACGCCCGCCGCTCAAGCGCGCCCGTTTCACCGCGTTCGGCATGACCAAGCGCGCCGGGCGCAGCGTCTCCAACGATCCCGGTTTCGCCGCCGTGCTCGACGCTCAGGTCGACGCCGTCTGCCTCGTCGGCAAGACCTGGGACTTCCACGTCGATGTGGCACTCGAGATCCCGCGCAACGAGAACATCGACTCCATCGCCCAGTCGCTGATGGCCGTGAAGGAGAGGGGCAAGGAGCCGCTGTTCGACGCCGAGCACTTCTTTGACGGCTACAAGGCCAATCCGGAATACGCTCTGGAATGCCTGCAGGCGGCCCACCAGGCCGGCGCCCGCTGGCTGGTCCTGTGCGACACCAATGGCGGCACCATGCCGGAGGATGTCTACGAGATCGTGGAGGAGGTGAAGACAGAGCTTCCCGACGCCCGCCTCGGCGTCCATGCCCACAACGACACCGAGCAGGCGGTGGCCGTCAGCCTCGCCGCGGTGCGCGCGGGCGTCCGCCAGGTGCAGGGCACGCTCAACGGTCTGGGCGAGCGCTGCGGCAACGCCAATCTGTGCACGCTGCTCGCCACCCTGATGCTCAAGGAACCTTACGCCTCGCAATTCGAGCTCGGCGTGGCGCAGGACCAGTTGCGTTATCTGAAACGCACCTCGCGGCTGCTGGACGAAATCCTCAACCGCGCGCCCAACCGCCACGCGGCCTATGTCGGCCCGTCCGCCTTCGCCCACAAGGGCGGGCTGCATTCCTCGGCGATGCTGAAGGACACGCGCACCTACGAGCATGTGCCGCCGGAGACGGTCGGCAACGTCCGCAAGATCCTGGTGTCGGACCAGGCGGGCCGCTCCAACCTTCTGGCGCGACTGGCCGATGCCGGCATAGACGTGGACGCCCGCGATCCGAGGCTCGCGAGCCTCCTCGAAGACGTCAAGCGCCGCGAATTCCTCGGCTACACCTATGACGGCGCGGAGGCCTCCTTCGAGCTGCTCGCCCGGCGCATGCTGGGCGAGGTGCCGGACTATTTCGACGTCGACAGCTTCCGCGTCATAGTCGAGAAGCGCCACAACGCCATCGGCGATCTCGTCACGGTGTCGGAAGCCACCGTGCGCGTGCGCGTCGACGGCGAGACGCTGCACAACGTCGATACCGGCCACGGCCCGGTGGATGCCCTGAACAATGCCCTGCGCAAGGACCTCGGCAAGTATTCGGCCCATCTCGCCGATCTGGTGCTGACGGACTACAAGGTGCGCATCCTCACGGGCGGCACGGAGGCCGTGACGCGCGTCATGGTGGAAAGCAAGGACGGCAAGGGCGCCCGCTGGTCGACGGTCGGCGTCTCGGAGAACATCGTCGATGCCTCGTTCGAAGCCCTGATCGATGCCATCACCTACAAGCTCCTGCGCGACGGCGCGCAGGCATGACTCTTTTTGACCACCGCCTGGTGGCGCGCGAACGGGCCTTGTCCCTGCGCGCGCCGCATGGCAGGTCCGATGTTTCGAAAGCAAGCGGAGCGGCGCCCGAACCCGTACATTGAGCCCCATGTCCCAGGAACCACGCATCGCACCGCCCAACGAGACGGCCGGAATCCTCTATGCCGGCGCGGCCTACGCGATCTGGGGCCTGTTCCCGCTCTATTGGGACTTGCTCGCCAACGTGCCGCCGGTCGAGTTGTCGATCCACCGCATGGTGTGGTGCGCCCTGTTTGCCGCCGCGGTCACCGTGGCGCGCGGCCGCGCCGCCACGGTGTGGGGCATCGTCAGGACCCGCGCCCTGATCCTGCCGCTGACCGTGTCGGGCCTGCTGATCGCCGTCAATTGGACGATCTACATCTGGAGCGTGGCCGCCCACCAGCTGGTGGAGGCGTCGCTCGGCTATTACATTACGCCGTTGCTTTCCATCGCGCTCGGCGTCGTCATGCTGGGCGAGAAGCTGTCGCGCCTGCGCCTCGCCGCCATCGCACTGGCTTCCGTGGCCGTGGCCTTCAAGACCCTGCAGCTCGGGCACATCCCCTGGGTGGCGATCGGCCTGTCGCTCAGCTTCGGGTTCTACGGCTATGTCCGCAAGCGCACGCCGGTGCAGGCGCTCGACGGCCTCGCCATCGAGACGGGCCTCTTGTTCCCGTTCACCGCGGGCGCCGTGCTCTATTGGATATGGAGCGGCACAAGCGCCTTCCCGGCGCCCGATTTCAGGACCAATGCGCTGCTGCTTCTCGCCGGTCCGGTGACGGCGGTGCCGCTGGCCATGTTCGCCGCGGGGGCGCGGCGCATCCGCCTGACGACGCTCGGCTTCCTGCAGTATTTCTCGCCATCGATCACTCTCCTGGTGGCGACGGTGGGGCTGGGCGAGCCGTTCACCCGCGTCGATCTCGCCGCCTTCGGCTGCGTCTGGATCGCGGTCATCCTGGTCGGGATCGAAGGGCAGGTGGCCCGGTCAGCCGCTCGCCAACAGGCCTAGCCTCTCCGCCACCATGTCGACTGCCGCCTCCGGCGTATCGGCGCAGCGATAGAGCTCGAGCATGAACGGCTTGGCGAAACCCTGCTGCACGAGATGGCGCAGCAGCGCTTCCAGAGGCGCGAAGAATCCTTTGGTGTTCAACAGAATGATCGGCTTGTTGAGCACCTTGAGTTGCGTCGAAGTGATCACCTCGAAGAACTCGTCCATCGTTCCCGCGCCGCCCGGCAGCACGACGAAGGCGTCCGCCATCGCCAGCATGCGGGTCTTCCGCAGCTGCAGGTCGGGCGTGATGATAAGGTTCTGCTCCCACTCCGCGGGCCGCTCGACCCAGCGCAGGAACTCCGGCAGCACGCCGGTCACGCAGCCCCCCGATTCGTGCACCGAGCGCGACACGGCACCCATCAGGCCGGGCGTTCCGCCGCCGAACACGAGCGAGAAGCCGCGCGCCGCAATGCCGCGGCCGAAGGCCTTGGCAGCCTCAGCATAGGCCGGATCGACGCCAAAAGACGAGCCGCAGAAGACGCAGATGAGGGGCGATTTCTTGTCCATGGCGCTTGCAGGGTTGCCGAGGGGCTCCCACCTTCCTAGACAGGTTCGCCGGATTACACCACGCCAAAAAGGGGTATATCCGTCCTCCGGACGCGGAATGGCCAGATTGGGACTGTGAAATGGCAAGACCCTTGACCGAGGAAGGTGACGGCGCGCCGTCGTTCCGGCCCATCGCGATGCTGATGCCTTACCTGTGGCCGCAGGGCCGCGGCGATCTGAAGTGGCGCGTCGTCGTCTCCGTCCTGTGCCTCATCCTCGCCAAAGTGGCGACGGTGTCCGTCCCCTGGCTGTTCGGGCGCATCGTCGATTCGCTGCGCGGGCCGCTCAAGGGCGTGGCGGTAGCGCTGGCCCTGATCGCCGTCTACACCATCGCCCGCATCATGATGCAGGCCTTCGCGCAGCTGCGCGACGGCGTCTTCGCCAAAGTCGCCTATCACGCCCTGCGCCAGGTCGGCGTCTCCACCTTCGCCCACGTGCACACGCTGTCGCTGCGCTTCCACCTGGAACGCAAGACGGGCGGCCTGTCGCGCGTCATCGACCGCGGCACCAAGGGCATCGACACGCTGTTGTCGTTCGTCATCTTCTCGATCTTCCCCACCATTCTCGAACTGGCGCTCGATGCGGCGATCCTGTGGATCGCGTTCGGCGTGTCGTATGCGATCGTGACCACCGCGATGGTGATAGCCTACATCTGGTTCACCTTCGCCATCACGCGCTGGCGCATCAAGTTCCGCCGGGTGATGAACGAGAGCGACACCGACGCCTCGACCAAGGCGGTCGATAGCCTGCTCAACTACGAGACGGTCAAGTACTTCAACAACGAAGACCACGAGACGCGGCGCTTCGACAAGTCGATGGAACAGTACGCCCGGGCCTCCATCCAGACGCAGATCTCTCTGTCGGTGCTGAACACCGGGCAAGCCTTCATCGTCGCGGTCGGCGTCATGGCCGTGATGGTCATGGCGGCTTACGGCATCCTCGACCACCGCATGACCATCGGCGGACTGGTCACCGTCAACGGCTACCTGTTGCAGCTTTACGTCCCTCTCAATCTCCTGGGCACGGTCTATCGCGAGATCACCCAGGCGCTGGTCGACATGGATGCCATGTTCACGCTGCTGCACCAGCCGCAGGAAGTGACCGACAAGCCCGACGCCGTGCCCCTGAAGGTGGACGGCGGCGAGATCCGCTTCGAAGACGTCGTCTTCTCCTATGATCCGGAGCGCGTCGTGCTCAAGGGCATCAGCTTCACGGTGCCGGCCGGCAGGACGATCGCCGTGGTGGGCCCGTCGGGGGCGGGAAAGTCCACCATCTCGCGCATCCTCTACCGTTTCTACGACATCAAGTCGGGCCGCGTGACCATCGACGGCCGGGATATCCGCGACGTGACGCAGGCCTCGCTGCGCGCCGCCATCGGCATCGTCCCGCAGGACACCGTGCTGTTCAACGACACGGTGCGTTACAACATCGCCTATGGCCGCATCGGCGCCAGCGACGACGAGGTGAAGGAAGCGGCCCGCCACGCCCAGATCGACAAGTTCATCGACGAACTGCCGCAAGGCTACGATGCCATGGTCGGCGAGCGCGGCTTGAAGTTGTCGGGCGGAGAAAAGCAGCGCGTCGCCATCGCCCGCACCATCCTGAAGAATCCGCCGATCCTGCTGCTCGACGAGGCGACTTCGGCGCTCGACACGCACACGGAGCGCGAGATCCAGAGCGCCTTGCACGAGGTGTCGCGCAACCGCACCACGCTGGTCATTGCCCACCGCCTGTCGACGGTGGTCGATGCCGACGAGATCCTTGTGCTCGACAAGGGCGAGATCGTCGAGCGCGGCCGCCATGAAGATCTCATCGCCCGCAAGGGCGCCTACGCCGCGATGTGGAACAAGCAGCGCAAGGCCGAGGCGGCGCGCGAGCGCCTCAAGAAAGCGGAAGCCGATCCTGACGTCTCGCCCAGCATCGGCCGCGTTGCGGCGGATTAGCGTCCTGCGCTAATCGGCCGCCTTGCCGAGCGAGATGCCGAGGATGGCGCTGACGCCGGAATCGAGAAGATGCCCGAAGGTCGAGATCACTTCTTTTTGGCTCTCGTTGGGGTCCTGCAGGAAGATGGCGAGCAGTACGTAACAAACCCCCACCAGCACGGTCAGTACGATGAAGAGGCTCAGAAGCAGCACGAAGCGCTGTGACAGCTCGGTGGGTGGCGGCGGCTGGTCCGCGTGTTTCGCCTTGGCACGATATTGGTACATCAGGTCGGGCGTGACGCTGCCGGTTGCCGGCTGGAATCGGGTCGCCGCGAACGGAGAACGCAGGACGGCGCTCAAGATCGCCACGGTATCCTTCACGAGAAGGAGAATCTGGTCGAGCAGGAACGAGATCATGGCCGGGCCCCCGACATACCCGGCAACTTGATCCCCGCGTTCCGAGTCGTGTCAAGCGCGGCCCTGGAACCGGCAGCCGCTTCGCGGCATGCTGACGGCGCACAGAGGGTTACCATGAGAGTTTTGTTCATCGGTGGCACAGGCATCATCTCGAGCGCGGTGACGGCGCTGGCCGCTGCCCGCGGCCTCGATCTCACGCTGATGCGCCGCGGGCAGCACTTCGCCGATCCGCCCGACGGCGTCCGCACAATTACCGCCGATGTCAGCGACGGGACGGCGGCGGATCAAGCGTTGGCCGGTCAGTCGTTCGATGCCGTCGTCGATTGGCGCGCCTATACCCCCTCCGATATCGAGCAGGATTTGCGGCTCTTTCGTGGCCGCACGGGCCAGTTCGTCTTCATCAGCTCGGCCAGCGCCTACCAGAAGCCCGTCCGCCACTACCTCATCACGGAATCGACGCCGCTGGCCAATCCGTACTGGCAGTATGCGCGCGACAAGATTGCCTGCGAGGAACGGCTGATGCAGGCCTGGCGCGACGAGGGCTTCCCCGTCACCATCGTGCGCCCGTCGCTGACCTACGGCGACACCCAGATCGTTCTGGCCGTCAACAGCTGGCAGAAATCGTACACCGCGGTCGAACGCATGCGCCGCGGCCGCAAGGTGATCGTGCCGGGCGACGGCACCTCGCTGTGGGTCATCACCCATGCCGGCGATTTCGCGGTGGGGCTCTTGGGCTTGCTGGGGCATGCCCAGGCGATCGGCCAGGCCTTTCACATCACCAGCGACGAGGTGATGAGCTGGGACGAGTATTACCGCCTCACCGCAGAGGCCGCCGGCGTGGAGGCGAAGGTCGTCCACATCCCGTCGGATTTCATCGGCGCCTGCCTGCCGGACGAAGTGGGCAGCCTTACCGGCGACAAGTCGGTCAGCGTCGTGTTCGACAACAGCAAGATCAGGCGCTTCGTGCCAGACTACCGTGCCCGCGTGCCGTTCGCCGAGGGCATCCGGCGCACCATGGCCTGGTTCGACGCCGAGCCGCAGCGCCGGCAGATAGACCACGCCGCCGACGCTGCTTACGACAAGCTGATCGATGCGTATGAGGGCGGACTGGCGCAGGCGCTGCGCGTGTTCCGGCCTTAGACCAAGTTGTGATCGGATCTACGCGGCTGCGTTGCGTTCCGGCGCGGCGGCGCCGCGGGCACCCGCCGCAAATCGCGTTCCTATTTCTTCGTCCAGCTGCCGCCGATCGGCTTGTAGAACTGGCCGGGCGGAATCTTGAGGAATACCTGCTTGGCCGTCGCTTCGCCCGCCGCTTCCGGTGTGACGCCGGTCTTGGCGGCCGTCGCCTCATAAAACCGCTTGCGCCCCGCATTGATGTCGCTGACCGCGGCAGTGGTTGCGGCGTCCGCCGAGCCGTGCACGAAGCCGAGGTAGCCGTCGCCTTGTTCGCCCACCGTACCAGCCGTCTTCGCCGCGACGACGGTCGCCTTGTCCGTGGCCAAATCCGAGGCGCACGCCTGTTGAGGCGCCAGCAATGATCCGGCGCCGAGCCCGGCTGCCAGAAGAAAACCCGCCACGACCGCCCGCATCGAAATCTCTTTGCCCGCCATGAAAGCCTCCTGGATCAGAACAAGTTCGGATTTTGCGCGATGCCCTGCTTCACTTCGTTGTCGAGCCGTACCCGAACGTCGGCGTCCAGCTTGGCGTAGATGTTGATCGGCGCCACCTCGACACGGATGGTCGGCGTGCAGGCGCCCAGCAGCACCGCCACCCCTGCGGCAAGGACCGGCATTCGCGAGACTGTCATGATGGCGCTCCTTCTCCGGCTACTTGGCCAGCGCTGTCACCTGCGACCACGCGGATTCATATCCGCGCAAGAGTTCGTCAAAATTAAGGGAGGTGTCCAGCGTGAGGTTGATGGCCGTCCCCTTCGGTACGGGAATATCCCGCTGGAAAGCCTTGCCGTTCAGCAGTTCGAACAGGCTGAATTCGGAGTGTTTGGGCGCGGGCGAATCGGTGTAGCCGCTGAACTTGAACACGACCCGCAGCCGTCCCCCCGGCTGGCTATCGGCCGTGGCGGTGAGCGTGACGTAGGCGAGATTCTCGAGAGCCTTGTAGGCCGCCTGCTCCACCGCATTGGCTTCGCCTGTGCCCCACAGGGCGGGGTTGATCGACAGCCGTCCGGGACCGTCGGCGGTGATCCGGCCCCCTGCGAAGTGCCAGCCTTCCGGGCCGTAGGTGAACGGGAGGGAGCCAGAGACGGTACCTTCGAGACGCAGGTCCTTGCCGAGATTGGAGGCGGCGATGATGGCGCCGAGCGCGACGTGCGAGAGCCGTACCGTGCCGTGGACGACCCGGCCGGGCCGCATTTCGATCGCCAACGGCGTCAAGGCGATCTCGCCGCCGGCCAAATGGGTTTGCGTGTCGTCAATGTGGATCCGCGCGGGAGACAGCGACACGTCCGTCCTGGTCTCGGTGATGGGAAGGAGCCAGTCGACGCGCGTCACGGTGATGCGCTGGTCCGGGGCGGTCGTCAGGGGAAGCAACGAGGTGAACACCATGTGGGTCCGCAATTGCTGGGCGGGGCCGAGCGGACTGCGGAAGCGCAGATCATCGACATCGAGACGGCCGCTGCTGCGCAAGCGCCTGGCGCTCCAGTCCACCCATCCTTTGAAGTTCACGCGGCCGTCCGCCTGCGCCAGGGATGCCAGCATGGGCGAGAGGTTGGCCGGCTGCAGCCCCTGCGGCGAGAACGCGACGTCCGGGAAGTCGAGTGCCGCACGTCCCCTACCCGAGCGGTACGTCGCGGTGACGTGTCCGATTGGGCTGTGTTTCGGGCCCGCCGCGACGGTGAAGCGGCCATGCCCGATTCCCCTGTTCAACACGAACGATCCCGCCACATCGATGGGTTTCATGCGTTCGGCCTTGGCGGTCTCGGCGATCATCGCGCGCAAGTCGATCGTTCCCTCGCGGGGGCCGGCCGATGTGCCCGCCAGCACGATGCGACCGTCTCCGCGCAGCTGCATCTTGGCCGTATCCAGATCGGCGCTCACATCCCGCGCGTCGGCTTGCAGCATCCAGCCCTCATGCGACAGGCGCAGAAAGGGTTGTCCTGCTAGGCCGCAAAGGCCTGCGGAGGCACGGGAAAACATCCGCTTGCGCCGCGGTTCGTACGATGCCAGGCCCGCCTTGGCGCAATGCCGGAGGCTGACGAGCAATGCTCCTTGCCGCAGCACGGCGTCGGCCCGGCCGTCGATCGCTGCGCCCCGGAAGGCCCCGAAATCGAGCCGGGCCAGAAGATTCAGTTGTCCCTGGAACTCTCCGCTGCCGCGCCGCCAGGCAAACGCCGGGACGATGACCGCGAACTGGGGAACGTCTCGTCCCGACAAGTGTATCGCAAGGCCGCCCGAAAGCGTGGTGCGGCTCACATGAAGGCCGGCTCCCTGCGGCGACACCTCCAGCAAAACCGGACCTGCGCCACGAACCGTCGCCGGTCCGGCGAGGTCGAGGTTGAGGGCGCCGGCCGCAGCGCGCCATGACAACACCGCATTCGCCGTCCAGTCCGTCAGCGCCGTCTTGAAGGCCTTCGCGCTGCGCGGCTCGCTGCCGACCAGCGGCATGAGGCCGACCACGGTCTCGGCATCGCTGCGTGACAGCGAGCCTGCCACGGACAGCGTCGCCACGCCGGTCGATGCCAGATGACCGCCCGAGATTTCGACCCGCGGATTCGATATCCGGGCCTGGAGCGACCAAGGTCTCGCCGTGCCTTGGCGGTATGCCGCTGCCGACAGAGTCACGACCGCAGAAGATGCCGCCGAAGCCATTCCGTCGGCGAGAGTCTTCCAAGCGATGTCGGAAATCTCGGCCGAGAATCTTAAACTGTCGGCATGTATCAGGCCGCTTGCCGTGGCGGTAGCCGCGCGGCCTGCCAGAATCACGCGCAGGTGAAGGCCATTCGGCGAGGAAATGCCCGTCATCGATCCGCTTGCGATGTCGACCGACGTGCCAGCGCTGCGCAGATGGGCCGGCGCCACGGTCGCGTCGATCCGCACGGGCCTGCCGCCCCTGAGGCGCGCGCTGCCGTCGATCTCGATCGGTCCGGCCGGTGTTGCCACGTGTACCTCGGCCGCGGTGACCGCGATGACGAGATCGCCGGCGGACTTCGATTGCGTCGGCTTGGGGTCGAGCAGGGGCTGCAACGGGCCGAAAGAGACACCGTCTCGCCCGACGCTGACCCGCAGAACGGGACGTTGAACATCGACCTGCGAGATCTTTGGCAGCCAATTGCGCGGATCGAACCTCACCGTCACGTTCTGGAAGGACAGCACCGGCGAACCCTCGGGTCCCAAGCTGCCGTGCGCCGTCACTCCGCCGGTGCCAATCGAGTCGATCTCGATCTGTGAGGGCACGCCTCGCGCCGACAGATAGGCGTGCAGGGCGAAGGCCGCGAGCGGCAGGCGGAACAGGAACAGGAGAAGGCAGGCCGCGGCGAGACCCGCAGCGATCAGGCCAAGGATCCACGGCCACCTCCCGGCGCTCGATGGAGGATGCGCAGACATCAGCGCCGATTATGGTGTCTGCGGCGGCGTTGGGCCAGAGCGCCAGTCGCGGTATTCGCGATGTGACAAAATTGGGGCATCGGGAACGTATGCGCGGATCGTGCCGGTCGCCTCGCGATTCTACTCCGCCGGCGCCGCATCGGTTGCCGGCATCCAGCCGAGCAGGCGTCGCACCAGACGCACCGGATAGCCGAGGCCGTGCGGAATGGCCCGGAAGAAGGCGAGCCACATGGCGAAGAAGCTGCCATAGCGTTCGCGCACCCGATAAGGCAGGGCCAGCATCGCCGGGATCAATCCCAGGGTGATCACCTTGGAGAAGGCGAGGCCGAAGATCACGGCGGTGGAGATCTGCACCCACATCATCGCGTTGGCGCTGCCGATCTGCACGGTGCGGTTCCAGAAATCGATCTCGATCGCGTACATCATGGGGAACAGGCCGCCGATGGCGGTAATGGTGGTCAGAAACACCGGACGCAGGCGCTGGGCGCTGGAGCGCACCACCGCCTCGAGCGGGTCCATCCCGGACCTCAGATGCCGGTGGAAAGTGTCGATCAGCACGATGTTGTGGTTCACCACCACCCCCGCCAGCGCCAGGAGTCCGGTGCCCGTCATGATGACCGAGAAAGTCTGTCCCATGACGACCATGCCGAGCAGCGCCCCGATCATCGCCAGGATCACGGCCACCAGCACCAGGCAGGTGTGGTAGAGGCTGTTGAACATGGCCAGCAGCACGATGGCGATCAGGAACAGGGCCATGAGCGCCGCCTTGCCGAGGAAGGCCATGGATTCGTCCTGGTCCTCGGTCGATCCCTTGAAGGCGACATGGACGGAGGACGGGAAATGCTGCTGCTCGATCCAGGTCTTGAGCCTGGCCATCTCGGCATTGGGCAGCACGGTATTCGGCTTCATGTTTGCGCGCACGTGATAGACGCGCCGCCCGTCGGCGTGCTCGATGGTGTTGGTGAGCTGCCCCGGCACGATCTGCACGAAATTGGACAGCGGCACCATGCTGCCGTCATTGGCGGCGATGCGCAGGTCGTCCAAGGCATGCACGCCGCGGTCGGCGCTGGGATAGCGCACGCGGATGTCGACTTCGTCCTCTGAATCGTCCGGCCGGTAGCGGGCGACGAAGATGCCGTTGGTGACGAGCTGCACGGCCGTGCCGATCATCGCCGTGTTGACGCCGAAGCGGCTGGCCAGCTCGCGGTTGATCTTGACGTCCCATTCGATGCCGGGCAGCGCCCGGGTATCCTCGACGTCGCGCAGCTCGGGCTGGGCGTCCATGTGCCGGCGCAACGCGTCGACCACCTGCACCAGAGAGGCGTAGTCTTGCGAGGTGGCATCGACCACCACGTCCTTGCCGGCATTGGGTCCGGATTGCGGCTCGTGGACCTCGACACGGATGCCGGCCATGTGGTCGGTCCGCTTGCGGATTTCCTCCACGATCGACTTGCCGGTGCGGCTGCGCTGCGAACGCGGCGTCATCTCCACCGTGACGCGGCCGATGATGTCGACGGGGGCGCCCTGACCGCCGCCGCCGGTGGTGGCATAAAGGTACTGCAGGCCCTGCACGCCTTCGATCCGCTTCTCGACGCTCATCACCAGGTCGCGCTTCTCGGCGGCCGACAGGTTGCCGCGCGCCGACACGTAGACGTCGGCCATCTCGGGATCGGTGGTGACGAAGAACTCCGTGCCCTTGTTGAAGAAGCCGAAGATCAGAAGCACGGCCACGGCGATGCCGGCGGCGCCCAGGATGACGAGCCCCGGCCGGTGCGACAGCTTCTCCGCCAGATGGGCGTACCAGCCGGTGATGCCCGGAATCTCACGCCAGTCGCCGGTTTCGGAGGCTTCGATGGCGCGCTCATGCGCCTCGTCACGCACGGGCGGATGGCCGAACCATCCCCCCAGCACCGGCAGGAAGATCAGCGCCACGATCATCGACGACGACAGCACGATGATCAGCGTGATCGGGAAGTAGCTCATGTAGCTGCCTACGATGCCCGGCCACAACAGCATGGGCACGAAGGCGCCGATCATCGTGGCCGTGGCGCTCACCACCGGCCAGAACATGCGCAGGGCCGCCTCGGCGAAGGCTTCGCGCGGTTTGTGGCCCTCGGTCATTTTGCGATCGGCGTACTCCACCACGATGATGGCGCCGTCGACCAGGATGCCGACGGCCAGCAGCATCGCGAACATGATCATGAAGTTCAGCGTGTAGCCGATGCCGTTCAGCACCATGAATCCCATCAGGAACGAGGTCGGGATGGCGACACCGACCAGCAGCCCCGAGCGCAAGCCCAGCGCCGCCACGACGATGATCATGACGAGCAGGATGGCCAAGAGGATGGAATCGAACAGCGAACCCAACTGGTCGCGGATGAACGTCGACTGGTCGAACATGAAGGTGGCATGCACGCCCTGGGGCCAGGACGCCTGGGCCTTCTTCACCGCGTCGCGCACCTTCTGGTTGGTATCGATGATGTTGGCGCCGACGCGCTTGGTCACCTCGATCGCCATCGTCGGCTTGCCGTTCATGCGGGCAAAGCTGTAGGGGTCGACGAAGGTCCGACGGACCTGCGCCACGTCCTTCAGGGTGATCGTGGAATCCGCCGTGGCGCGGATGGGCAGATTGAGGACGTCCTGGGCCGTCGCGATGACGCCGGGGACCTTGACCTGGAAGCTGCCGTGGCCGGTCTCGATCGATCCCGCGGCGATCAGCTGGTTGTTGTTGGCGACCGCCGCATAGAGCTCGTTCTGCGAGATGTGGTAGCTCTGGAGTTTCGCCGGATCGATGGTGATCTCGAGCTGTTCCTCGCGGGCACCGGAGATGTTGGCCTCGAGCACCGAGGGGATCATGCGGATTTCGTCGCGCAGCGAGCGCACAATGTGCAGCAGCGAGCGCTCCGGCAGGTCGCCGTAGAGCGCCACGGTGATGACAGGGTTGTCGGAGTTGCTGAATTCCCGGATGACCGGCGGATCGGCTTCCTTCGGCAGGCGGGCACGGGCCGAGTCCACTTGGGCGCGCACGTCTTCGAGCGCCTTCTGCATCTTGGTTTCGGCCATGAACTCCATGATGAGATAGACGCCGCCCTCGTAGGCGTAGGCGTTGGTATGCTTGATGCCTTCGACGGACCGCAGGGATGTTTCGAGCGGCTTGAGCAACAGCCGTTCGCTGTCCTCGGGACTGATGCCGGGATAGCCGACCTGCACCCAGATGTAGGGGATCGGCACGTTCGGATCCGACTCCTTGGGGATGGCGTACAGCGCATAGGCACCCGCCACGATGACGACGATCACCAGCGCGCCGATCAATCGCGTATTGTGTACGGCCCACTCGACGATACGCGTCATGGCGCGGTCCCCGCCTTTTGCACGGCGGACTTGACCTTTTCGCCGTTGGTGACGAATTCCTGGCCCACCGTGATGACGTTGACGCGCTGCGGAAGCCCCGCCACCCACATGCCGTCCGGCCCGTCGGAGATGATGCGGACCGGCAGGAACCTCACGGTGCCGTTGGCGACGGTGCGCACGCCGACCGTTCCGCTGTCATCGAGAACCAGGATGCCGGGAGAGATCTTCTGCGCGGAAATCTTTCGGACCGGGATCTTGATGTCGGCGCTGACGCCGTCGCGCAGCTTGGCGTCGGGATTGGGCACTTCGACCTCCACGCGGAAGGTGCGCGTAGTTGGATCGGCGCGCCCGGAAACAAAGCGGACCTTGCCCTCGACGGTCTGACCCGTGACGAGAGAGACGCCGGCCGGTGATCCGACCGAGATTTCTCCCACTTCCTGTTCGCTGACCGTACCGACCACGAGGAAGGGCTCGGGGGCGATGATCATCGCGCATTTGTCGCCTGCCCGCATGTAGTCGCCGACGTCGACATAGCGTTCATCGGCGATGCCGGCGAAGGGTGCCCGGATCTTGGTGTCGTCGAGCTGGATGCGCATGGTCGCGGCACCGGCCTTGGCCGCTTCATAGGACGACATCGCCTCGGCGAGCTGCGTCTTGGAGCGGAATCCGTCTTTGTACAGGTCCTGCGCCACTTGGAGCTCTTTTTGCGCCTGCGCCATCTGCGCCTCGGCCTGGGCCAGGCGGGCGGCACGGTCGTTTACCTTGATCTCGCACAGCACGTCGCCCTGCTTGACGCGGCTGCCGCGTTCGAAATGGAGCGCCTGCACCTCGCCGTCCACCTCGGTGCGCACATCGACCTCATGCAGCGCCTGCGTGCGGCCCTGGATGGAGACGACCGCGTCATGGAGCTGCGCGGTCAGCGCCGCCACGCGGACGCTCGGCATTTCGGTGACACCGACATTCGCCTGGGCCGCCGCTTCCGGGGTGTGAGAGCCGAACAAGCCGGTCGCCAGCCACAGCGCCACGCCGATCGCGATGCCCAGGGCCCACTGGTATTGCGGTTTCATGGCGAGCCAGAACCGCGGCATGATGCGCTCGTACAGCTCTGAAATCCGGGATTTGTTGGTCATGGACACGGGACGCTCCCTGCCGGCATTCATTCGGCTGCGTTTGGGACGACATCGGCGAATTTGGCACGTTGTTGGCGCAGATAATCCAGCATGGTGATGTACATCGTGCGGCCGAAATCGAGGACGAAGCGTTCACCCTCGGTCTCGACGTCACTCTTCTCAGGCAGCTGCGCCAGCCGGCGCTGCGCTTGCGCAACGAACTCCTCAAACAAGCCGTCCACGCGAGGCGCCGGCAGAAGGTCTGCGAACAGCATCGCGAAGAGGAATGGCGAACGATATCGATCTTCCGCCAAGGGCTGCATGAGCGCATCGAGGAAGACTCTGCGTCCGGCCGGCGTGATCGAATAGATCTTGCGGTCGGGCCGCTTGAGCTGCGCTTCGGCGCGGACCAGCACGAGACCGTCTTCCGTCAGTTTGTTGAGGGCGGGATAGATCGAGCCGAAGCTTGGTTCGACGAAGAAGCCGTCTATTTCGAAATGCTTCTTGATCTCATAGCCGGTATGGTCGCCACGGCTCAGGATCCCCAAGCAGATTGTGCGAACGTCCATGACCCAGCCCACCTATGTCAGTCCGATATAGATCGGGCTTACATATGGCGGAAATGTGGGGGTTCAAGTCTGCGGCCTTGCCGACCTTCCGCACGGCCGGCCTGCATGTGTCGAAGACGTCAAAACTAGCCGAAAACCCGGGGATTTTCCGCCAGTCTCCGCGGACGCCTCGATCAGATCACTTCGACGCGATCCACTTCGACGCCCTTCATGCCCTGGCGCGTGGAGAAGCGCACACGTTGCTCAGGTTCAAGAGCGGGTATGCCGCAACGCCGCAACGCGCTCGCGTGGATGTAAACGTCGCCACCACCATTGTCGGGCACGACGAATCCGAAGCCTTTTTGATCGTTAAAGAACTTTACCTTTCCGTCGACCATGGGTCCGCTGGGGCCGGCGTCGCGTGATCCTCCGCGCTCACCATAGCCTCCGCGCTCGCCATAGCCGCCACGGTCGCCAAAACCGCCTCGGTCACCATAGCCGCGCGGCTCGAAATCGCGTCGCGGGCGCCGCGGTGCGCTCGTGTCCGCCGTGCTCGTATCCACGCTGTGCACCGTCACGACTTGAAGGCCGCGCGGCGATTCCTGCAGGTCGCAGATGATGGTCGCGCCCTGGGGCAGATTGGGGACACCCAGTGTCGCCAGAGTCGAGGCGTGGCAGAACGCGTCACCGCCATTGTCCAGAGTGATGAACCCGTACCCTTTTGCTGCGTTGAACCATTTGACCGTTCCCTTCACGGATGCCTGCGCGAGGGGGCGGCTGTCGTTGTCGAAGTTGGTCATGAGGATGCCGATGTCACACCAGCCGGAGGTGATCCCGAGACCGCACGGCGCGTCCGGCAGCGGGCCGTGCGGCATCGTGCATCATGCCTAAAAGCGCCGCGAATCCGCAAGCGGGCGACACATCCAAGGCTGGCCCGGGTAGCTTCCGCAGCTGTCGGTGGGAGGCGGGAAAGGGACCGCAGACAAGCTTGTTATTGCTGGGAAATTTCCTCAGGCGCGGGCGCCGGGTCTGGTGGCAGACCGACAAAGGACAGTATCGCCGGCCGACTCAGAACGGCCACGGAAGCCATTCGCGATTGCAGCTGTTGGCGCGGACCTTGACGGGGTCGTCGTTGTACTGCTCGTCGATGCATTCCGCCGGGCGCCGCGCATAGAACGTGTTGCCGATCAGACGGCCATGCAGGTGAAGCTGGTGTCCGCCGGCTCGCCCGTCGATGAGCACGGCCGCGTGCCGCACGTTCGCGACAAGGTTGTTCTCGACGGTCGGTCCGCCGTCGTCGCCGTCGATGACGGGCACGGCGGCAAACTGCGGGAATAGCGGCGGAGGGAAGGCCTCGGCGGCAAACAGCCTGATGCCGTCGTCGGCGCCGACAATCTTGTTGCCGCTGACAAGGGTCCCGGCTCCATAGGCCGTGATGCCGGCAAACGCGCTGTCGGTGATCACCCCGCCGATCACCTGCGACTCCGCGCCCGGAGCGATGATGATGCCGTCATGGCTCCTGGCGATTGTCGGTCGCTCCACGTTGACGGAGCCGAGCTGTCCGGGCAGCAAGAGTATCGCCGTGTCGGCCCTCCTGATCTTCACGTCGGTGATGCGCAGCCCGCGCGTTCCGGCGGACGCCAGGATGCCCACCGAGCCGCCGATGATGCTGCCGCCGTCGACCGAGCCCTCGCTGCATTCCAGGGCCAGACCGACCGACCCGTGAATGGTGCCTTGGCTCCTGTCGGTGCAGTCCGTGCGGCCCAGATCGAGGAATGCGGCTCCGTTGCGCCCATCGATGTCGATGTCGAGGTTGGAGAGCTCGACATGGGCGCGCCGGGCATGGACGCCGGAAGCGTCCGTTTCGATGTGCGTGTTCTCCACGTTCAGCTCGCCGGATTCGTGGACGTCGAACGCCCAGTTCGAACCGCGGGAATCCACTTCGCTGTTGCGCACCACGACGTGTCCGGCTTCCACGGCAACGCACGGGGCCTCGCGCGAGCGCGCGACGAAGCGCACGCCGTCGATCGTCAGCGTATCTCCGAGCGGGATATGCGCCACGAGGCAGGGCGCTCCCGGCGGGGCCTGGATGACGGCGCGTCCGGCGCTGCCATAGCTTCCGATGGTCAGCGGCCGGTCGATGTGCACGGTCTCGACGCAGGTCGTGCCCTGGCCGGGCGGCAGGATCAGGATTGTCGCGTTGGGCGGCGCGAAATGCGCGGCTTCGTCCAGTGAATCGAAGACGCCCCGCCTGGGCTCGCTGTGCGTTCGTCCGCAATCCACCAGGAAAGCATCGTGACCCAGCAGGCCCGGCAGCACGGGATGTTCTTCATGGTGGGAGTGCGGTCCGTGGCCGCAACCCGGTCCGCGGCATGGGAAGTCGATTCCCGGGACAGGATCGTACGGATCGAACCAGCTGGCTGTTTCGTTGGGATGGGTGTCGGGGGGCTGGCTGTCGTACCAATCTTTGTCGTAGGCCGGCGCCGCGGCCCTCGGCTGGTCAGGCGGCGGTGAATCATCGCCCGCAATCGATGGCAGCGCGACGAAGCAGGGCAGGGCGATCAGGATGGCGGCCCGCAGGCACGATTTACCCAGTCGGCGAGGCCAGGAGGCTGCGTTCGTGGTCATCTCTTCGCTCCATCCGGCTGGCCCTGAACAGGATTCTTCGGGACGTCCGGCTGCACGATCGGGATGATGTCTTCATCCCTGAGGACGCCCCATTGCCCGCGGAATTGCAGAATGCGCTGCCTCTCGACCTGGAAACGGGCGACCTTGTTGTCGTCGACATCGATTCCCTGCGGTGATCGTTGATAAAGCAGCGTCAGATTGCAGTACGCTTCCACGTTCTGTTGCCTCGCAGCCTTGATGAACCACTGCTCTGCACGCTGGTAATTGCGGGGCACGCCAATTCCTTTGACGTACATGATTCCCAGTGTGTTCTGCGCTTCACTGCGGCCGTCGACGGCGGACATCTGGATCAGGCGCACGATTTCCCGCGGCGAGAGGAAGCCCGTCACGGGATCGCCGAGCGCATCCTGGAACTTGGCGACGGCGGGATCGGGGCATGCCCTGTGCCCGCAGGGAGCCCGCGACACGAAAAGGCGCGACGCCAGGATTTTTTCGACCAGGGGATACGGAATCTCGCGCACCCTCTCCAGCGCGATCTGCTGCTCGAGCTGGATCGGGCTCTCGTCGCTGTGGATGCTGCCGCCGGCGATCGATCCCGGATAATACTCGTAAGGAGGCGCCCAATTCCGGGCCCTGTCCTCGGCGTCCTGGATGATGCGCAGCGCGTCGGGATAGTTGCTCTTGATCGCCTGTGTCAGGCTCGCGACATACAGCGCCGCCAGTGGATGCCGCAGCCGTTCGGCAATCTTGAAGTAGACCAGAGCTTCCGCGTCGCTGCGGCTGAAGACCGACGGCGGCAGCGACATCGACGAACCGTAATAACCGGAGCCCCCGCCATAGAAGCCGCCGCCATAACCACCGCCATAACCACCGCCATAGGCGCCGTAGCCTCCCTCTCCGGAGGTATCGGCGTCTCCGCCATCGCCGTTCGAGTAGCCGCCCGCATAACCGCCGGAGCCGCCGCCGTAGCCGCCTCCGACGCCATTGTCGGACGGCGACATCGACACCGATCCGCCGCTGTCGCCGGCGCCTCCGCTATCCGGAGAAACCGATACGCCTCCCACCGGATGCGACAGCGATAGGGATCCCGAGGAGGGCGCTGCGCTGTAGGCTGACGAGCCATACCCCGACGTGCCGCCGTAGGTCGAATAACCGGACGTCGATCCCATGTCGATGGGACACATCCCGTCGGGTGCCGAACCGAAGCGGCGGTCGAAATCGGCGCTGGCCGGGTCGAGCACGGTCGGGGATTTCCAGTCGCACACCGGTTCGCGCGGCGTCTTGTCGAACAGCGAGTCGAGCCCCCAGCCGACGTACCAGAACAACTTGGCGAACCAGGAATCCGGCGCCCGGGCGAACCGCGACTCGCGGCACATGCAGACCTTGCAGGTGCCTCCGGCGGCCGAACAATCATAACCGGTGCCGTTGCCGCCGCCGCCGATGTAGGATTGGCCGTAGCGCGCGCGATGCAGCCGGCCGAGCGTCATGAAGCCGTCGGCACCGCGGCTGGCCAGGATGTAGATGATCCGGCCGCGCGCATCGAGGCGTTGGTCGAAACTGAGCGCGGCGTGGATGCGCTGAATATTGTTGAGGGCGTTGTTGCGGATCGTGGCAAGCATCGAGGCGGCATCGCCATTCATCCCCGGATAGCTGTGGCCAGGCCTCAGAGCGAGGTAATACCAGACATACGCCTCGACGGGATCGTCGAAGCTCTTGTTCGACGGGGATTCGCCCTGCGGAATGCTCTGGTTCTGGGAATAGAGGTCACCCAGGCGAACCTGCGACAGGAAATCGTCCTGTTGCCACGCGGCGCGACGCCAGACTCGCTCCGCGTCCTGCAGGGTGCGGACGTATTCGGTGCGCGCTCCGTCTGCGTAATCCGCCGATAGCCGCGTGCTGGAGTCGAAGAAGAACAGGAACACGGCCGACAACAGCATCACCAGCGCCGCCGGTCGCATTGTCCGCATGAATCGCTTACGGCGTCGCGCGACGTCCGGGCGATTCTCGTCGCGCGGCATGCCAGCGTGTTTCGGATCCACCCCACACCCCAACATTCGAACCAACATCCCCACGGATCGAACTGCGTCCGTTGTGTTTATCATTAACATTTACCGGAGGTTTTGACCATGGCCGCGGGCAAAACAACGGTTGGCTTGGACCAACGAAGGTTTTGCATTTACTATATTTTTTAGTTACCGGTCGCGACCTCGCCGACAACTGTGCACACATAACGAAAATTCACCGAATTCCAATGGCGCGGTTTCGCGCGTTCCTTAGCAATTGAAACTGTTTGGCGATTGGCTCAAGGCGCCGGAGGCGCCGTCGATTCCCGGACCACGATTTCATGATCTAGCTGACGCTCGGGCACGGTGTCGCGCTCGCGCTGGACCAAGATCGATACGGCGGCGGCGGCCATCTCCCTGATCGGCTGCCGGCAGGTGGTGAGGCGAGGCCACACGACCTGGGCCACGAGCGAATCGTCGAATCCCGCCAGCGACAACTGGTCGGGGATGCGGATATTGAACCGCTGCGAGACCGCCAACACGCCCGCCGCCATGTCGTCATTGCCCGCGAAGATGGCCGTCGGTCTGTTCTTCAAGCCCAACAGCTGCTCGCCTGCTTCGAGCCCGGACTGATACGAGAACATGCCGGCGGCGCAGAACTCCTCTGTGAAGGGGATTCCCGCCTCTGATAACGCGCCGCGATAGCCTTCGAAACGCGCGTGCGACGCGACGTGTTCGGGGTGGCCCTTTATGAATCCGATGCGGCGATGTCCCAGGCCGATGAGGTATGCGGTCATCTCGTGCGCAGCGCGTCGTTCATCGATGCCCACCGATGCATGGCCGTCCATCCTGATGCCGGGCGCGATGCGCACCATGGGGGTCTGCGTCCGCGCCAGCTCGTCGATCAGAACGGTGGAATCGCAGAGCGGCGGGGTGAGGATGACGCCGTGAAGGGCGGACTCACCCACCAGCGCGCGGACACGCTGGCGCAGCCGGGTCTCCTCTTGCGGCAGAAGCTCGACGATCAGGTGGTAGCCCTCCTGGCGGCACATGGCGAGCGCGCCTTGCTGAAGATCGGCGATGTAGCTGCCAGGCGTCTCGTACAACATGCCGATCAGATAGGAGCGTTCGCTGGCGAGGCCGCGGGCGAACACGTTGGGCCGGTATGACAAGGCATCGATCGCCGCCAGCACGGCGGCGCGTGTCTGCGGGCTGACATTGGGCTGGCGGTTGATGACCAGCGACACCGTCTTGATGGATACGCCCGCGCGCTTGGCGACATCGTAGATGCTGGCGGATCTGGGGCCTTCCGCCGCGGCTGGGCGCCGGCGCTCGGAGCGTTCGGCGGCAAGCTCCTTCGAGAGCTGTGCGGCGGCCCCGCCGAGGCGCGCGATTTCCGACAGCTTCAGCGACGATCTGCCGACCGCCGCCGCCAGGCTTTCGCGCAGCGCGCCGCGTACCTTGTCGGATTCCATGCGGCGCAGACCGCGCAGAGCGGCGCCGCGCCCCATGACGAAGTCGCGCCGGAAGAACTGCTCGCCGCAGAAGTACTGGTAATAGGGGTTTTCGATCCAACGATCGCACAACTCGTCATCCGGCAGGTCGAACAGCTGTTTCAGGATGGCCAGTCCCACCAGAAGCCGGGCGCGCGAAGGGCGGTCGCCTCCACCTTCCGTGCTGGCATGGCCGAAACGGCCTTCCAACGCCCTCCAGTCGATCGTGGTCGACAGCTTCGCCAAGGCGTGACCCGTGTCGATGATCCCGTCGAGGCGCGGTCCGGCTTGGTGCGCGCTGCCTTTCTGAGGGCGTCCCCTGGACACCATGGAGTCCTGCCTTACCGCTCGCCGCTGATGCCCGTCAGCCCGCAAATCAACGGATCGGATGTTACCGGACCGGTCGGTCGCTTCAAAGCGAATCGCCTTTCAGCGCGGCGCAAGCACGGCGTTGAGAACGTCTATGCCGCAGACGATATGATAGAACGAGCTGGCGGGTGCAGGTTCGACCGCGAACGTCCCATCGACGTCCAGCTTGTCCCGCCACAGTCCCGGCTTGGGCGTCGCCAGATAGCGCAGCAGGCACTTTCCCGCTCTCAACCCTTCGCCCAGAAGTTCGCGCCGCCGTCCGTCCGGAGCCGTTTGCGACAGGAACAGGGCCGCTTTCATGCGCTCGGTCTGCGGCCAGAGTCGCGCGCGGCCGCGCGTGACAAGAAAGTCATCCGATAGCTCGTCGATTGCGGCGTCCCGGTCGCGATCGACGCCACGACAACCCGACTCATAAAGGCCCATGGCCGCCTGGTGCGCGCCGGTGTCGCGGTGCAGGCGCGACCATCTTTCCAGCAGCCAGGCCCACTCGAACTGATGGCCCGGTTCGACGATATGCCCGCCGGAATCGGCTGCCGGTTGCCAGGATGCATCGAAGAATTCGCGCAGAAATCCTCCGTGCGGGTCGATGAAATGCGACAGGCACAAGGCCACGATCTCATCGGCGAGTTCATCCCAGATGACTCCGGACTCGACGTCGCGCCAGGACAGCATCGCCTCCAGGAAATGCATGTGCGCGTTTGCCTGGAAGGGCCGGTGGGATGACTCGCTGAATCCGCCCGCCGGGTGGCGGCGCTTGGCGGCGATGCGGCGGACGAGTCCGTGAGCCATGTCGCGAAGGTCGCTGCGCTCGGGCAGGACGTTCACGATCTCGGCTGCCGCCAGCAGTGCGAATGCCTGATCATAGAGAAGCGTTGACGGGTCGAGCACGGTGCCGTCGATAGAAACGAGGGTCGAGAACTCGCTGTCGGGCGAGCGAAACTTGGATATGAGGTAGTCAAGCCCGTGCGGGGCCGCCTGGCGCCAGGGTCCCGTCCATCCCATATCTCCGGCCTTGGCGTAGCTGTAGCTCTGACGCGCCTGCACGCGGGCCCGGCGAGGCGCCGACGGCGCCACCCCGTCGAGAGCGAGGAGTTCATGGAAGCCGCCACGCTCGCGGTCGGCGCCGCTTTGCCACCACAGCGGCAGGGCCTCTTCGAACAGCCACGCGTTGAGGCGCGACGACAGGGATTCAAGAGTGACTTCGGTCAAGGATTGCTCACGGTTCTGTCCAAGCCGCGCGAGGTGCGGTCGGGCCAAGGCAAGCTAGCGTTGCGCGAACGCCTTTAGAAGCGCTGGCCTGGCTTCTGATCCGGTAGGAATCGGACGAGGCATGGCAGCAGGACAAGGTGCGCAATTGTGAAAGCGCTTCCCAATATCTTGGTATCCTTATCAAAATTCTAAATATACCGCTATCTATCAGATAATAAAGATGAAAGAGCCAGCATTTGCAGTGATATGTGCCTTCGGCGCAACAGCACCCGCAAAAATAACGACGCTGTCAGTGCAGCATAGAAAGCGCTTACTTCGCCCTGTACAGTTTGTTCCACTAAGGAGCGGAGTCCCTCGGGACGCCGCCGAGAACAAACTTGAGAAGGGGACGTCCACGATGAATACCAAGTTGAAGTTCTGTACCCATACGGCAGTCGCCGCACTGTTGGTGGGCATCACTGGCGCGGCTTACGCGCAGAACACCGAGACCATGGAGACCGTGACGGTTACGGGCTTCCGGGCCTCACTGGCGAGCGCCTTGCAGGCGAAGGAAAACTCGAACCTGATCATGGAGTCCGTGGTTGCCGAGGATATCGGCAAGATGCCGGACCAGAACGTCGCAGAGTCGCTGCAGCGCCTGCCTGGCGTGCAAATCGCGCGAGACCAGGGCAAAGGCACGCGTGTTCTGATCGACGGCTTGCGCCAGAACCTCACGACGCTGAACGGCGACGTGTTCCTGACGGGCAAGGAATTCTACGTCTCCGGCGAAGCTGCCAACGGCGGCGGCGGCGCCAACGCGCAATACGCCTCGATGGAAGGCATTCCGAGCGAAGAAATCGGCGGCATCGACATCTACAAGAGCCCGAACGCATCGCTGACCGAAGGCGGTCTGGGCGGCATCGTGAATCTCAAGACCCGCAATCCGCTGGATCTGCCGGATGGCCTTTCGGTCACGGCCAATGCCCGCGGAAGCTGGACGAGCTATCAGTCGGAATTGACGCCGAGCGGAACCCTCGTCGCTTCTTACAATGCCGACCACCGGTTCGCCATCACGGGCAGCATCTCGTACGACGACACGAACACCCGCACCCGGGAATACGAAGCCTATAACCGCAGCCCTTGGCTCATCACCAATGACGGCGTCTCAGGCTACACCGGCGTCGGTCCGCTGAATGCCACCAACGGCGAAGGTACGATCTCGAAGACGTACATCATGCCCGAGTACTCGTACTTCAGCGACATCTACGACCAGAACAGGACGCTCGGTGCCACGCTCGGCGCGGCCTGGAACGTCTCGGACGCGATCCAGACGAGCTTCGTGTGGTTCTATTCGCACATCTCGGACAAGCAGACGAACTATTCGGACAAGGTCGGCTTCAACGGATCGGGGTCGAGCTCGAACGTTCCGGGAAGCGGTCCTCCGGGCATCGACGCCGATCTGCCATACACGATCGACGCCAACGGTGTCGTAAACTCCGCGACCTTCTATCTCCAGGGTGCGGAAACAGCCACGCTGCTGCAGCGCCAGGGCTCGGACGCCAACAACTTCCAGTGGCACACGAGCTATGACGACGGCGGTCCCGTCACGGCGACCTTCGATGTCTCGTTTTCACGGGCAACCTCTGGCCTGAAGGCGGCGCAGCAGGACATCGAGCACGGCTTCTATACGGCGCAGGGCGGATCGACATCGGCGGCACCCACGGCTCCGGGCTGCAACAACTTCTCGGCCAGTTGCACCAACGGCAATCCGGCCATCCAGGTGCAGTGGACCAACGGCGGCAGCTCCGGTCTGCCGACGGCGAAGTATGTCGGCGCTTACGCGGACGTGCTCTCGAATCCCAACTACGTTCTGTTCAAGTCCGCCTGGGCTTGGGCCAACAACTCGAAGCAGGAGCAGGGCGCCATCAGAGGTGCGGTCACCTACAAGCCCGGCTTCCTGTCGGGCGTCGACGGCAGCATCACGGGCGGCTTCCGCTTCGGCACGCGCGATATCTGGCAGGATTTCGGCCGTTACCTGATCAACGGCTTGGACGTGAACGGCAATTACATCTCCAACTGCTGTTACGCCCAAGGCAACGGTCCGGGCCTCTACTACCAGGATCCGGGCTACGCGGCCATTCCGTATGACACGGCCGTCTCCAATCCCGGTCTGGTGTTGACGGTCAAGAGCTTCATGTTCGGCGACATGATCGTGAAGAACCCGGTCACGGGCGGCATGGCCAACCCGGCGACCTTCCTCAACACGATCTGGAATCAGGCGGCGTTTGTACCGACCAACAAGCCATCCGCCGTCATCGTGGGTGGGGTTGCCGTTCCTTGTTCTTCCACTCCGGCGCCGGCCGCGTGTGCTGTCCCGGCCAAGACGGCAGTGCCCAACAACTCGGAAGCGCTCTATATCGATACCTTGAGCTCTTTCCGGGTGCATGAATCCACCCAGGCCTTCTACCTGATGTCCGACCTGGGCAACCGTGACAAGGGCTTCCACGCCAACTTCGGCGTCCGCGTTGTCTTCACGCACCAGACGGTGAGCGGCGCGACGTCGGCCCCGACGGTGTATTCCTACGGCACGGCGACGTGGAACGGCGTCAACAGCAACAACGTCCCGTTCGTTGCGAACAAGTACTCGGTGGATGTTCTGCCGTCGATGAACCTCGCGTTCTATCCGACGGACGATCAGATCGTCCGGTTGAGCGCCGCTCGGGTGATGTCGCCGGCGGACCTGTTCAATCTCGGCCTTGGTCAATCCTACAACTTCACGCGTGAAACGGGCGGGCGGGTCAATGTGAACCCCGGCAGCCCCGCATATGGCACCAAGGACGGATTCAAGTTCGCCAACGGTTCCTCGGGCAACCCACAGCTCGATCCGTATCGTGCGACGCAGTTCAACGTGTCTTGGGAAGACTATTTCGCGCCCGAAGCGTTGGTCAGCATCGGGGGCTTCTACAAGCAGATCGAGAGCTTCGAAGTGCAGCAGCCCGTGCCGACAACGGTCATGGACGATTTCGGCGGCTCGGAAGGCCCCGTCACCATGGCGGTCAATGGCGGTCATGGGTCGATCTACGGGATGGAGCTGTCGGGCCAGTATGTGTCTGATTTGGGCCTGGGCTTTGCGGCCAACTACACCTACACCCAGTCGCAATCGGCCATCACGACCGCGTTCAGCAACCACTTGCCGATCCCGGACGTGTCGGCCAACGCCGCGACGGCGACGGTCTTCTACGAAAAGTTCGGGTTCGACGCGCGTCTGTCGTACTCGTGGCGCAGCAAGGCCGTGAACGGCGGCATCGGCGGATCGACCTTTACGCCCGTCGTCGCGGCCACGGGTGGCAACAAGATCTTCGGCGTCTTCACGGCCCCGTACGGCGAGCTGGATGCCCAGGTCGCTTACAACTTCCTCGATCACTTCGGCGTCTATGTGGGGGCGCAGAACCTGACTGCAGAGGCCGTTCACACCTATCTGCAGTTCCCGAACCAGCCGTTCACCTATGACAACAGCGGCACTCGGTACTTCTTCGGACTGAGGGCTTCCTACTGATCTTGTGCGGGTGGCCTTTCTGGCCCCTGGTTATCCTCTGCGGCCGCCGTCAGGCGGCCGCTTTTTTTTCGACAGGGAGGGAACGGCAAGGATGACATTGTGAAATCGCGCCGGCGCGATCTCATCAGAACCTTCTCGCGGCCCGGATCTTCGCCTGCACCGCCAAGAACCGGGGCGGATGACGTAGGCTTTGTTTCGCAAATTGGATTTTGGTAGGCGGCCCCGACTCGGGCTTGAGTGGAGTTCAGCAACGAACCAACCACTTAAGAGGAGCAAGAACCGCCATGGACGGGGATGATAATCGAGTCTTGGGCAATGTCATCAA
>JAGWNK010000027.1 GCA_028871345.1 Alphaproteobacteria bacterium
TCCACCGCGTGCACTTCAAACACCTTCTTCGCCAAATCCAGACCAATCGTGCTAATCTTCTTCATGGATGGCTCCCGTTCGTTGGAGTTTCGACAACCCAACTTTGGCACACCGATGCCGTCAGGGGGCCATCCACCCCATCATTCCCGCCGAGCATGAAGTGCCGCGCGCTTCATGCCAGGAATTGAGTAGCCGCAGCGTGCGAACGATCCAGAAGTCCGCGCGACTCGCGACTTTCCTTTCCCCGCCTTGCAGGCTCGGTGGGGGATGACAAGGCTGACGTCGCCTGAACCGGCGGGACTTTCAATCCAGCACGTGGATGTTCTTCTTGGCGCAGATGTCCTTGAGCTGCTGCGGCCACACCGACACCGTGACTTCGCCCAGATGCGCGGTGCGCAGCAGGTACATGTAGGTGCGCGCCTGGCCGATGCCGCCGCCGATCGACAGCGGGATGCGGTCGTTCAGGATCGCCTGATGATAGGGCAGCTTGAGGAAATCCTCCTGGCCCGACAGCTTCAGCTGCACCTTCAGGGTCTCCTTGGTGACGCGGATTCCCATGCTCGAGAGTTCGTGGCGCCGCTTGGTCACCGGATTCCACACCAGGATGTCGCCGTTGAGGCCGTGGGTCTCGTGTTTGGTCATCTTGGACGTGTCGGTGACCCAGTCGTCGTAGTCGGCGGCGCGCATCTCGTGTGGATAGCCGTCCTTGAGCACCCAGCCGATGCCGATGATGAACACCGCCGGATGCTTCTTGAGGATCTCGGTCTCCCGTTGCTTGCGCGGCAGGTTGGGGTATTCCGCCAGCAGATCCTCGGCATGGATGAAGGTCAGCTCCTCGGGGATTTCGGGATAGCGGCTGGTCCTCAGCGCCGGGAACAGTCCTTGGGCATTGAGGCCCGCGCCGCGGATCACCTTCCAGATGCGTCGCACGGTGTCCTTCAGGTACTCGACGCTGCGATCCTCTGCGGTGATGCGCCGTTCCCAGTCCCATTGGTCGACATAGGAGCTGTGATCGTGGTCGAGGAAGTAGTCCTTGCGCACCGCGCGCATGTCGGTGCAGATGCCTTCGCCCGGCTTGCATTCGAACTGCGCCAGCGCCATGCGCTTCCACTTGGTGGCAGCCTGCACGACCTGCGCCTCGATGCGCTTGTCGAGGCCCAGACCGCAGGGAAATTCCACCGGCGTGCGCGAGCCGTCGCGGTCGAGATAGTCGTTGACGCCCGACGCCTTGTCGACGATCAGCGGCACCTGCACCATGTCGAGGTTGAGCGCCTTGCACAGATGTTCCTCGATGTAACGCTTGACGGTGAAGACGGCGCGCTGCGTGTCGATGCGGCTGAGCAGCGGCTTATAGTCATTGGGCAATATCTTCGCGACTTCTTCGTAAGTGCTGATGCCCGGACCTGCGAGGTCCGCTTTCTTGTTCGACATGGGGATGATCTCCTCGGGCGTTGCGTGCAAAAAGCAACTGAGCGGCCGACAGGATAAGTCCGCGGGCCGCGCCGGATAATCCTGCGGCCATGCTGCGCGCGCAGAGGGTCAATGCGCGCGCTGCACGAAGAATTGCGGATTTCCCGGGCATTTCCGGCCGCTGCGACGACTGCGGCATCGAGAGGGATGTGCCCTGCGTCTCCTTGGCGCGGTATCATCGGGAGCTCGGATCGCAGGCAACCGCCTCGAACCCCGGGCGTTGGTTCTGGCGATGGCGCAGGAAGTCGAAATGAAGCTGCGGGTTCCTTCCGGCGCACTCAGTCGCGTCGCCCGGCAGGCTTGGCTGCGCGCCATGGTGAGCGGCCCGATCCGGCAGCAGCGGCTCGTCTCCGTCTATTTCGACACCAGAAAGTTCAAGCTGCGCGATGAAGGGATTTCGCTGCGTGTCCGCCATGCGGGCGGGCGCACGCTTCAGACCGTCAAGGCGGCGGGCAACGGCTCCGCGGGAACGCTGGGGCGCGCCGAATGGGAACAGGAGATCGGCGGCGATACGCCCGATCTCGCCGCGGCGGCGGATACCGAACTCGGCAGGCTCGCCAACGGCAAGCTGGCGCGGCAGCTGCGACCCGTGTTCGAGACCGCGGTTCGGCGCACCACGATTCCGCTGCATGTCGGCGACAGTGACCTCGAGCTGGCGATCGACCGCGGCCAAATCAAGGTCGGCGACGACAGCGAGCCCATCAGCGAAATCGAGATCGAGTTGAAGCGCGGCGACAGCCGCGAGGTGGGGCGCATCGCCGGCCGCATCGCCGGCGATGTTCCTGCCTCTTATTTTCCGCTCAGCAAGCCGGCGCGCGGCTACGCCTTGCGGGAAGGCCATGTGGCGCGGGCGGTCCACGCCGGCCCCATCGTGCTCGACGCGGCGATGTCGACCGGTGAATGCTTCCGGATCGTGGCCCAATCCTGCCTCGATCAGCTTGCCGCCAATGAAGACGCGGTGCGCGCCGGCGACGGCGGCGGTATCCACCAGATGCGCGTGGGATTGCGGCGCCTGCGTGCCGCGATGTCGGTGTTCAAGGATGTGGCCCGCAATTCCCAGCTCGACGCCGTCAAGTCCGAGCTGAAGTGGCTGACCGAGCAGCTAGGCCCCGCCCGCGAGCTCGATGTGTTCGTCGAGGAGGGCATCGTCCCGCTCGGAGAGGAAGAACCGGGCGAGCCCGGGGTCGACGAGTTGGCGCACGAGCTCGAACGCCGGCGCGCCGACGCCTTTGCGCAGGCCAAGGTGGCGGTCGACAGCGATCGCTATCGCCGGCTGGTGCTCGACACGACGCTCTGGCTGATCGACGGCGAATGGTCCTCCGATCCCGACAGGTTGCGCGCCGCCGCCCGCCACCGGCCGGTCAGGGAGTTCGCAACCGAAGTTCTCGCGGTGCGGGCCAGGAAAGTGGTCAAGAAATCGCGCAAGCTGAGGGAGCTCGAGCCGCGCCAGCTTCACAAGCTGCGCATCGCCGCCAAGAAGCTGCGCTATGCGTCGGAGTTCTTCGACTCCCTCTACGGCGGGGCGAAGGCCAAACGCCGCAAGAAGCGGGTGGCGAATGCCCTGAAGACGCTGCAGGGCGCGCTTGGCAAGCTCAACGACATCAACGTCCATGGGCGCATGCGCGCCGAACTGATCTCAGACGGGGAGCACAAGCCGAAATTGGCCTATGCGCTGGGCCTCGCCGCCGAGCGCGAGCACCAGCGCGTCGCTGCCTGCCTCGCCGCGGCCGCCAAGGCCGCCCGCTCCTTGGCCGAGGACCGCCCCTTCTGGCGCTGATTGCCGCGCCGCTGGCCTTGGAGGGCGGACCGAGAGCAGCCGGTGCCCCAAAGCCGCCGGAGTATCATTCCTCCGCTGCCGCTTGGCCCCTTGCGCACGCCGAAAGGACTTCGACGCGCACGCGCGCCACGCCTTTGTGCTTCATGCCAAGTTCCCTCGCGGCCGCCTCCGACAGATCGATCAAGCGGCCGCGGACATAGGGACCGCGATCCCGGATCCGAACGGTCACCGAGCGCTGATTGCGCAGGTTCGTCACGCGCACCGTCGTGCCCAGCGGCAGAAACCGATCCGCCGCCGTCATGCGTGCGGGGTCGAAGCCGGCGCCGCTCGCGGTCGCGTGATCGGCATGTCGTTCGCCGTACCACGAGGCTGTTCCGACCTGTCTCAGCCCATGCGGGCGCCAGCACGGGTGCGCCGTCGCGGATGAAATCAGGATTACGGACGCCAGCAGGACCAGGGCCGCCTTCGGCAGCGCCGTGAAACCCCTGGGTCTTTGTATCAGGCGCGGCTTCGGCATCGAATCCACCGGGAAGAACGCTGGGAGACGCTGACGCGCCAAGAGACTCTATGATCCGGCACGGTACTGAATTCCCGCGGCGGCTGCGACACGACGGTCGGGGATGACAATGCCCTCATGCCGGGGACGTGGAAGGCGTCCGGCGGGTGCAACGCCGCGGTCTGGAGCGGCAGGGTGTTGGTTCGCCTCCAGGGCGTTCGAGGCCAGGGTTAATCCTTCCAATGCTGGGGATCGAGGTGCGAAATTTCCGTGCAGCCGGCCGACCGCGCCTTCGGAGGCTGGAAGCGCCCGGCGTTTGGCGATATGAACCAGCACCGACCGGAAGGGGTGCGGCTCCAATGCCCGCATCAAGACGGTCACGGCACGCCGGCCCAGGGCGGCGTGCGGATAACCCGAATCTCGTCATCCTTTTGATGGCGCGACACGAAAGGTCAGTCCGGTGCCAGAACAGATCACCAAATTCCTCGCCGCCGTCCAGGCTTCGTTCAAGACGCACCAGTGGTACTGGGTCGGCGGAGGCGGCGGAGCGGTGGTGGTGGCCATCCTGGCGGTGCTCGTCTTCGGCGGCGTATTCGGTCCGTCGGGCCGCGCGATCTGCGAGGCGACGCTGTCCCAGGCGAAGGACTTCGGCGTCATCCCGCCCGACGCGACCTTGTCGAGCACGCGCGCCAAGTCGACCGATGTCGATGGTCGCCGCCAGTGCACGGCATCGTCCGCCGGCACGACCTACAATCTCCTCGTCGACGTCAAGAAGGCGGACGGCGACAACAAGAAATGCAAGGACTTCAAGAAGCAGGCGGGCTGCCTCGGTCTGTACAGCGTCGCCACCGCGGACGGCATGTCGACCTACCAGGTGAAGCAGGTGCCGGACGACGACCAGGACGCCGCCCTGCCGCCGGATCAGGCCGCGGGCGGTGGGCAAGGCGCGACCGCCGATCCCAACGCGCTGGACACCACGACGGCCACCGACAACTCGGGTGTCATGCCGAGCGCCCCGGCCAACAATACCGCTCCGCAGCCGCCGGCCGACAACGGAGCCCAGCCCCAGTAGCAATACCCTTCCCTTGAGGGTAGGCCGAAATCCGCTCCGCAGATTTCGGGATGGGTCTGTCGTGTCGGTCGCGGCCTGATTTTTATTTCACGCCGCCCATCGCGCAGACGATCTTCCACTGCGCCGCGGTCACCGGCTGCACGGAGAGTCGCGAGTTCTTGACGAGCACCATGTCCTGTAGCTTGGGCGATGCCTTGATCTCGGCGAGCGTCACCGGCCTCGGCAGATCGCGCACCGCCTTGACGTCGACCAGCCCGAAGCGCCCGCTCTCGTCGGTCGGATCAGGCCGGTATTCGCCGATCACTTCCACGATGCCGACGACGCGCCGCTCGTCGCCCGAGTGGTAGAAGAAGCCGAGATCGCCCTTCTTCATGGCCTTCATGGCATTGGCGGCCTGGTGGTTGCGCACGCCGCTCCACGGCTCGCCCTTGGCGCCCTTCTTCTTCTGCCCGTCCCACGACCACGCTTCGGCCTCGGTCTTGAACAGCCAAGTGGCCATCAGAGCTTGGCCCCGATCGGATTGTAGGTCGGCTTCCATTGCCGGATGTCGACGGACTGGAACAGGCCGGCCTGGGTGTAGGGCTCGTCGGCCAGCCATACCTGCAGCGCCGCGAAATCCTCGGCCTCCATGATCATCAGGCTGCCGCACATGTTGCCCTGATCGTCGAGGAATGGTCCGCCGAGCTGTACCGCGCCGGTCTTCTGCAGATAGGCGAAGTGCGCTTCGCGCACGCTCAGGCGCAAGGACAGGCTGTCGGGTTTGTCCACGGCATGAATGACGAACTGCATGGCGTTCCCCGTTCTGTTGCGCGGGCATTACGTCATGCGGTCCCGCAAAAGGGAAGACTCGGCACTATTCGGATTTCAGGGGCCGGCTCATCAAGCGCAGGATCGCCGAATCGAGCGGCAGCGTGCCGGCCAGCGCCTTGGTGACGGTCTCGGCAATCGGCAGTTCCACCCCTTCCGTCCGCGCGCGCAGCACCAGCGCCGGCGCCGTGGCCACGCCTTCGGCGAGAGGCTGGCCGTCCGCCAGCAGGTCCTTGACCGCGCGCCCGCGTCCCATCTCGCGTCCGAAGCGGAAGTTGCGCGACGAGGGGCTCGTGGCCGTCAGCACGAGGTCGCCCAGTCCGGAAAGCCCCGCCAGTGTTTCGCTGCGTCCGCCCAAGGCCAGACCTAGGCGCGCCAGTTCGGCGAAGCTGCGCGCCAGGAGCGCCGCGCGGGCGCTCTCGCCCAGTCCCATGCCGTCCACGATGCCGCTGGCGATGGCGTAGACGTTCTTGGCCGCGCCGCCCAGCGCCACGCCGGTAAGGTCGTCGCTGGCGTAGGGGCGGAAGCTCGCATGGCTCAGGCTGGCTTGCAGGCGCCGGGCGATGTCCATGCGGGCGGCGATCGTCACCGCCGTGGGCAGGCCTGCGGCGGCGTCGCGGGCAAAAGAGGGGCCTGAAAGGACGGCCGGCACGTGATCCGGCGCGGCCTCCGCGAAAACCTCGGTCACCAGCTTGCCCGTTGCCTGTTCCAGGCCCTTGGCGCAGATCACCAGCGGGATGCCTCGGGGCGCCGCTTTGGCCACGGCCTCGAGCATCGTCCGCAAGCGCTGGGCGGGGGCTGCGATCAGCAACGCCGGCGCGTCGGCGGCCAGCCCAATATCCGTGGTGGCCTCGATCGTGGCGGGCAGGGTGGCCCCCGGCAGAAAGGCGGTGTTCTCCCGGCTTTTCGAAATGGTCTCGACGACGTCCGGTTCGCGCGCCCACAACCGCACGGGGCGGCCGGCGCGGGCCGCGACCAGGGCCAGGGCCGTCCCCCAGGCTCCGGCGCCGATCACGCCGATGTGCTCGTAGGCCTCTGTTCTGTCCTTGTTATCTGTCATCTGCTGACGCCACGGAATGCCGATTCCCGAGATCGGAAGACTGAACGTTTTGTTGATTATTCAGAGGTTAATACTATCCTGACTCGGGAAATAGGGACAGCCCATGCAGGGAACGGGTTGATGTCCGAGCGAGACGCCATCCGCGAACAGATCATTGAAGCGGCCAAGAAGCGGTTCTGGCATTACGGCTATGCCAAGACGACGATGGCCGAAGTGGCGGCCGATTGCGGCATGTCGCCGGGCAATCTCTACCGCTTCTTCCCCGGCAAGCTCGACATCGCCGAAGCCATCGGCATGGCGGAATTCGAATGCCACATGGAAGTCCTGCGGGCCCTGGCCACGGCCTCGGGCCGCAGCGCCCGCCAGCGCCTGCATGATTTCTTCTTCGAGAGTCTGCGTCATACCTACACGGTGCTGGAGAATAACCCGCGCATCCACGAGATGGCGCAGGTGATCGCCCGGGAACGCCCCGAATACGCCAACAGTCTCTATGCCATCGAGCGGACGCTTCTTTGCGCGCTTTTGGCGGACGGCGAAGCCGCGGGCGAGTTCCGTTCGACGGACAGGGCCTTCACCGCCGAGATGCTGCAGTCGGCGACCATGAAATTCTGCTATCCGCAGCTGTGGTCGCAACTGACGCTGCCCAAGCTGGAAAGGGAGCTGGAAGGGGTCCTCGCGTTGCTGATCGACGGGCTGGCGCAGGCTGCATGACCGCTGCGCTCTTCCTTCCGCCATAAACTGGGTCTAGATCGCTCGCCATGATCCGACGCTTCGCCGCACTGTTCGGGCTTGTGCTCCTGGCCGTTGCCGCCGGCGGTGCCGGCCAGCCGCCGCCCCCGGCGGAGGCCGCTCATCTCAGCCAGGCCGATCTCGCCGATCTCGACAAGGTCAGCGAGTACCTGAATTCGATCCATACGCTGCAGGGCGATTTCGTCCAGATCGATCCCAACGGCGACACGGATCAGGGCAGGTTCTATCTGGCGAAGCCCGGCCGTCTGCGCTTCGAATACGATCCGCCGAGCCCGCTGTTGATCGTCTCCGACGGCCGCTTCGTGTCGGTTGCCAACACCAAGCTCAAGCACGTCGATCGCTATCCGTTGTCCGCGACGCCGCTCGATCTCATCGTCGGCGACAACATCGATCTGCGTCACAGCAAGGAGATTCTTGCGGTCGAGCATCAGTCGGACACGCTGATCATCCTGGCGCGCACCAGCACCAACCGCACCAAGGCCAATCTGCGCCTGGAGTTCACCTACCCGATCATCGAGCTGCGGGAATGGACCGTGCTCGACGACCAGGGTCTCAAGACCACGGTGGCGCTGCGCGGCCTCGAACAGGGCGTGGCGCTCAATGACTCGCTGTTCGTGATGCGCGATCTGCGCAAGCCCATCGGCACCAGGTCCGGAGAGTGACATGGCCCTTCCGGCGGTCGGGCTGGTGGGAGACTTTGCGCCGGTGGACGGCCATCCGGCGCATGTCATCCTGGAATCCTATGTGGCGGCGGTGCGCGGCGGAGCCGACGCTCTGCCGCTTCTGATCCCCGCGCTCGATCCGCCGCTCGATCCGTCCGAGCTGCTGGCGCGGGTGGACGGGGTGTTCTTCTCCGGCTCGCCGTCCAACGTTTCTCCTGAGCTCTGTGGCGGGGCGGAAGCCCGCGACCCGTCGCTGTTGAGCGCGCGGCGCGACGCGACGGCAATGACTCTGGTGCGCGCCGCCATCGCGGCGGGAAAGCCGGTCCTGGCCGTCTGTCGCGGCCTGCAGGAGCTCAATGTGGCGCTGGGCGGTACGTTGCACCAGCACATCCACGAACTGCCCGGCCGTCTCGATCATCGCGAGAAGGACGGTGCATCCCTCGATGTGCAATACGGCCCGGCGCACGCGGTGACGCGCACCGATGACGGACTCCTTGCGCGCATCGCCACGCCGCAGAGCTTCACGGTGAACTCCCTGCACAGCCAGGGCATCGACCGGCTTGCTCCGTTGTTGCGCGCCGAAGCCAGCGCGCCCGACGGCCAGATCGAGGCGGTCTCGATGCCCCGGGCCAAGGGTTTCCTGCTCGCCACGCAATGGCATCCGGAATGGCGCTGGTCCGAGAACGAAGTCTCGCGCGCCATCTACGACGCCTTCGGCCGCGCCTTGCGCGGCCTGGCCTGACGTCTGCACCAGCACGAAAAATTCGCCTGTTTCCGGCTTGACAGGTGCGTAAGCTGTCACTTACTGTAAGTAATGACTTACCAAACGGCGTTGCCCGCACTGGCCGATCCGACCCGCCGAAGGGTGTTCGAGCGGCTGCGCCATGGGCCGCGCTCGGTGGGCGAGATCGCCAAAGGACTGCCGGTCAGCCGTCCCGCCGTCTCGCAGCACCTCAAGGTGCTGAAGGAGGCCGGACTGGTGGACGACCACGCCGATGGCACCCGCCGCGTCTATTACATCGATCCCAAGGGGCTGGCCGCGCTCCGGCGCTGGCTCGACCAGTTCTGGGACGATGCACTCGAAGCCTTCCGCGCCGAGGTCGAAAGCGACAAGGAGAAAGAATGAGCACGGTTCTGCAGAAGATCACGCCGGCCCCGGTGCGCAAATCCATCCGCGTCAAGGCTCCCCGAGCCAAGGCATTCGACGTGTTCACGGCACGCTTCGATACCTGGTGGCCCAGGGGCCATCACATCGGGGCGGCCGAGATGCAGGAGGCCGTGATCGAACCGAGGCAGGGCGGGCGCTGGTACGAGAAGGGCATCGACGGGTCGATCTGCCAATGGGGCGAAGTACTCGTCTGGCAGCCCCCATCCAGGGTCGTGTTGTCGTGGCGCCTCAACAGCCAATTCAAGCTCGACGAGGAGGTCAACAGCGAAGTCGAAGTGCGCTTCATCGCCGATGGGCCGGACGCCACACTGGTGGAGCTGGAGCACCGCATCACGGCCGTCGATGCGCAGGCGATCGTCGAGTCGGTCGGTTCCCCTCAAGGGTGGAGCGGTCTGCTCGCGCTGTACGCTGAAAAGACCAATGCGGCGTGAAAGGCGGTTCTGGAACCTCCTGTGCGGCGCCGTCATCGCGCTGGTGCTCGCGGCTGGGCAGGTTCCGCATCTTTTCGCAGCCAAGCTCTTTTGAACCCAGACGGAGAAGAAACAATGAGCCTCGTCATTCATGCCTTTCCCCAGAGCCCGCGCAACTTCAAGGTCCTCGCGGTGGCCAACCATCTCGGCCTCGACTATCGCTATCATCAGATCGATCTCCTGAAGGGCGCTCAGAAGTCGCCGGAATTCATGGCGCTCAATCCAAACGGCCGTGCGCCGGTGATCGAAGACGACGGGTTCGTGCTCTGGGAATCCAACGCGATTCTGCAATACCTGGCGACCAAGAAGCCCCAGGCTGGCCTGATGCCGATGCACGAGAAGGGCCGCGCCGACGTGACGCGCTGGCTGTTCTGGGACAGCTGCCATTGGGATCCGGCCTGTATTCCCTTCATCTTCGAGAACATCCTGAAGGCACTCCGTGGCATGGGGGCACCCGATGCGGCGAAGCTCGGCGAAGCCGAGCCGAAATTCGCGCAGGCCGCCGCGATCCTCGAGGCGCAGCTGGCGTCGCAGAAATTCGTCTGTGGAGACAGCCTGACGCTGGCGGATTTCGCGCTGGCCGCGCCCCTCAATCTGACGGGCGAGGCAAAATATCCGCTCGGGCCTTATGCCGCGATCAAGCGCTGGTACGGCGAAGTCTCTTCGCTGCCGGCGTGGCGACGGACCTCGGCGGATCACTTGGCGGTGGCTGCGTGATTTCACGGCGCCCGGCCGCTACGATGGCGGCATGGGCGCCTCATCGTTTTCCATCCTGTCGGTCAATGTCGGCCTGCCGAAGGTCATCGGAGTCGCCGGCGGCGAGCCCGTGCTGTCGGGCATCGCCAAGCATCCGGTCTGCGGGGCACAGGTCATGGTGCGCACCGCCGCCATCGACGGCGACGGTCAGGCCGACCTCGAAAACCACGGCGGCGCGGACAAGGCGGTCTATGTCTATCCGGCCGTCCATTGGTCCTGGTGGGAGAGCGAGCATCGCCTGCCCTGCCGTCCGGCGACCTTCGGCGAGAATCTCACCCTGGAGAATGGCGACGAGCGTGACGTGGCGATCGGTGACCGCTTTCGCTGGGGCGAGGTTCTGTTGGAAATCAGCCAGCCGCGCATGCCGTGCTTCAAGCTGGCCATGCATGCGCGCTCCGACGTGCCCCATGTCATGACCGTGTCGGGACGCTGCGGCTGGTACATGCGCGTGATCACGGAAGGCGAAGCGCCGGTTCCTCGCAGCGCGTTGATCCGGGTGGCGCCGGGCGAGGGGCCGAGCGTGCGGGACTCGTTCGTGACGGTTGTTTCATCACAGCCTGATCCGGCGACCTTGCACAGAATTCATGAGACACCCGCGCTGTCCGCGGCCTGGCGGCGCGCTGTCGCCCGGAAAATCGCCGCTTTGGCGGGCTGAACTTATGTTGTGACAAATTCGGCACTGTCATTAAAAAAATCTAAGGTGCCGCTTCGGGCAAAAAAATAGTTGAAAACTGTGGCCAAATTGCATAGGTTCGTAAACAGCGAAGGGCATCGAGCTCGGTACGCACTGCCCCCCCGCTCGCAAGCCGAGCCGGCTCTTCGCTAGCGGTGTCGGTCATCCCCTCCCGGCACTAGCGCGTAACGGCGCAAGTAACGCCCGGTCGGTCCCCCCCGACCGGGCGTTTTGCATTCACCACTGCCAGCGGCTGCGCGTGGGGACGGTGAAGATGCGGTCGAAGGTGTCGCCTTGGCCGCGCTGGCGCAGCCAGTCGGCGAAATCTTCGGGCGTGTAGGCTTGGCGGATCCAGTCCGCCAGCGACGATCCTTGCGACGCCTGCTGCGCATAGCCCGGAAACAGCCTCAGCCAGCGCTGATGCTTCTTGGGAAAATGCAGGTATGGCAGCGCCGCGAAGTGCCGTTCGGCGATCTCGCGGCCACTCCAGCCGTCGCGATGGATGAGATAGAGGGCGGCGGCGAGCGAGGTGCGATCCTGCCCGCCCGAGCATTTGAGCAGGAAAGGCCGCGGCGCCTGGTCGAATGCATCGATCAGCGTGGTCAGCATCGCCCGGGTCGGCAGCTTGCGCGAATCGAGCATCGTGTCGATGTGACGGGCTGCAAGTCGCTCGCAAACATGCCGTTCATAGCGCCACCAGCTCAGATCGCTGTTCTCGCCGCGCAGGTTCAGGATGGACTTCAGGCCGTGGCGCCGCATCAGCCTGCCAAGCCCGCCGAAATGGGCCTGTGAGGAACGTGCCGCCTCTCCTTCGCGGATCCAATGGAAGTTGTACAAGATGTCGAGAATCGGCGGCTCCGGCACAAGCAAGGAGATACACCATGCAATTAACCCGCAAGGCGCTCAATGCCCGCTGGGCCTGGACGAGCGCGACCGCAGTCGGCGTGCTGGTCGTGCTCAATCTCGCCGACAGTTATCTCAGGGCCCGCACGGGCTACGGCACCGCCGACCTGCAGGGCATCTCCACCGGCTGGGGACTTCGCCTCGTCATCGACCGCTGGACCAGCCCGCCCGATGCGGCCATCGCCGGTTTCGTTCTCGGTTTCGATTACCTCTTCATGCCGCTCTATGCGGTGGCGCTCTATTGCGGCGGCATCATCGCCGCCGAGCGGTTCGCGCCGCCGCCGGGGCGGGCGCATCGGATCATTACCTTCCTCGCCGCGGCGCCGATCGCGGCGGCATTGTTCGACGCCTGCGAAAACGGCCTTCAGATCTACATGCTGCTACGCAGCCCCACCGACATGCTGGCGGCGCTGGCGGCCGAGGCCACGGCCGCCAAGTTTGCCGGCATTGCCATCGGGCTGGTGATGACGCTGGCCGCCCTGATCGGGCTGGTGTGGAAGCGCAAGCCACGGCGCTGAAGGCGTCTTATATCTCGAAGGACAGGCTGACGGCGCCGAACTGGTCCGACGAGGTCTGCGTAGCGTATTCGCGGGACCGGAAGACATGCGTGAAGGTCAGGCGCGCCCGCTCGAACGTCACGGCGGCGCCGAGTTCCAGGTCGCCGACCAGATTCTTCTTCACAACCGAAGGACTGGCGCGCCAGGTGTTGCCGTCCAGGAAGATGTTGCGCGCCACGGCCCGCCCGTCCACGCCTGCGAACACATAGGCGCTGAAGTCGCCCGTCGCCTCGAAAAAGCTCGATCCCGGCAGGCTGGGATCGATGCGCAGCGGTCCGAAATCCTCCGGCAGGTTGAACCCGAACCGCACCATCGCGCCGATGTTGACATAGTCGTACACGGTGCCGGCCTCGAGGCCCCAATGCGGCTCGATGTCCAGCACCAGGCCGAGCAGCGACTGCGGAGGGATGACCTTCAGGCTGCGTTCGTACTGGATGTTCAGCGCCGGCTCGTCGCGCAGTTGCGCGTGCCAGCCTTGGGGCTTGGCCTGGCCGAGGATGGAGTGGACCCATTTCTGCGCGTCGGCGGCGAGCGAGGCCGGGCCGACGACACCGAGCTGCAGCTGCAGCTGATCGAGGCGCGTGTCGTTCTCCTCCAGAAGCCCGACGGCACCGTAGAGGTAGCCGGCATACGGCCGCTCGTTCGGCGGCGGCGCAAAGAGCTGCGTGTCGGCCGGCGTGAAGATGTTCTGGCCCAGGGCATAGTTGGTGCGCACGCGGCCGGTGTCGGCGAAGATCGGCAGGATGCGCGCGATGTCGACGACGGTATCGGCATCATCGTGCGGCGGCGTGGTGTAGGCAAACTCGACGCCGTTGGTGTAGTCGCGGTCGGTGTCGTAGAAGACGTCGTTCTCGAACAGGACCGAGAAGATGCCCGGCTCGCTTGCGGCATGGGCCGGTGCGGCGAGCAGAACCGCGAACATCCATTTGAGGCGAGACCGCATCCCCGACCCCTGAAGCCCACCAAGCGTGGCCCAAACATGATGGAAAAGCGAGCCGACGACGCGCCGCCCGAGCTTGATTTCTGATAATGTGGAGGCCCTGACGGAGGACGAGATGAACTGGTTTCGCAAGGTCGGCCCGGTCTACCTGCCCTGCAGCATGGCGGGCTGGTCCCTGACGGCGGTCGTGGTCGTGATGGCCGCACGGACCTTCCTCATGGTCGACCGGTTCTCCCACTCGGCCAGCGATACGCTGTTGGGGGCGGGCCCGATCATTGCGCTCCTTTTCCTGTTGCTGTGGCTCGTGGCGGCGAAGGCCTCCCGGCAAGGGCGCTGAAGCAGGGTTTTGGGGCGCCCGCCGCGCCAATTTTGCCAATTCGCCCCGAACGGCCGGCCGGCGTGTCACGATGCTTGACCCGGCAGACTTGGTCAGTATATTGCCGCGCTCCCTGGGGGCGGGCGCTTCCGGGAAACATATTCGTTTTCAAGGACTTATCTCATGTTCGCGGTGATCCGCACGGGCGGCAAGCAGTACAAGGTGGCCAAGGACGACGTCCTGACCATCGAAAAGGTCGCAGGCGATGTCGGCGCCGAGTTGAAGCTGGGCGAAGTCCTGATGCTGGGCGGCGACAAGGCCAAGACCGGCACGCCGCTCGTCAAGGGCGCCTCGGTCACGGCCGAAATCATGGCCCAGGGCAAGGGCGAGAAGGTCGTGGCCTTCAAGAAGAAGCGCCGCAAGAACACCCACCGCAAGCGCGGCCATCGCCAGCCTTTCACCCAGATCAAGATCACGGGAATCGAAGCGTAGGAACCCGACAATGGCACACAAGAAAGCAGGCGGTTCTTCACGCAACGGTCGCGACTCTGCGGGTCAGCGGCTCGGCGTAAAGCTGTTCGGCGGCCAGAAGATCGAAGCGGGCAACATCATCGTCCGCCAGCGTGGCACGCAGTTCCATCCGGGCAAGAATGTCGGCATGGGCAAGGACCATACGCTCTTCGCGCTTGCCGACGGTCAAGTGGCCTTCCGCAAGGGACTGAAGCGACGCACCTACGTATCGGTGATCGCGGCGACGGCGCCGGCGGCGAAGACCGCGGCGGAATAGGCGGCTGAAGACATAGGCCGCCGGACTTTGGCGGCCCATCGTGGCAAGGGAGATGGTCCGCCGTCTCCCTTTTTTGTTCCCTTGCGACGGAGGGAACGACCATGCCCAGACTGGAAACCGGGAGATTGCTGTTGCGTCCGCCCGATGCTGGCGACGTGTCGTCGATCACGGCCTGGATCGGGGATTACGATGTGGCGAAGAACCTCGCGAGCGCGCCTCATCCCTATCGCGAGGATGACGCCAAGGCCTTTATCGAACGCATGGCCGAGCGCCTCGCCAAAGGCGAGGGCTATTGCTTCTCCATCGTCCGCAAGGCCGACAACGTGTTCATGGGCAATTGCGGCCTCAACCTGTCGGAAGGGCGCTGTGAGCTCGGCTATTGGCTGGGCAAGCCGTTCTGGGGCCAGGGCTATGCCACAGAAGCGGCGCGCAAGGTGCTCTCGTTCGCCTTCCATGACCTGAAGGCGGAAAGCGTGTGGGCCGGCTGGTTTCACGACAACCCGGCCTCCGGTCGCGTGCTCGAGAAGCTGGGGGCGCGCCTTGACGGCTTCGAGCCGCGGACGAGCGTGGCCCGCGGCCACGCCGTCGCCTGCCATATCGTGACATTGACGCGCGCCCAATTCGGGCGAAAAAGGGCGGCCTGAGGCGGAGATCCGATGAAGTTCCTCGACACGGCCAAGGTCTATATCCAATCCGGCGCAGGCGGGAACGGCTGCGTCGCCTTCCGCCGTGAGAAGTTCATCGAATATGGCGGGCCTTGGGGCGGCGACGGCGGCAAGGGCGGCGACGTCTGGGCCGAGGCGGTCGAGAACCTCAACACCCTCATCGACTACCGCTATCAGCAGCATGTGCGCGCCAGGAACGGCGAAGGCGGCATGGGCAAGGAGATGACGGGCGCCGGCGGTGCGGACGCCGTCCTCAAGGTACCGGTCGGCACGCAGATCTTCGAGGAAGACGGCGATACCCTCATCGCCGACCTCAACCACACGGGCGACCGCGTGATGCTGTTGCGCGGCGGCAATGGCGGCTTCGGCAACGCCCATTTCAAGAGTTCCACCAACCAGGCGCCGCGTCACGCCAATCCCGGACAGCCCGGCGAAGAGAAGACCATCATCCTCAAGCTCAAGCTGATCGCCGATGTGGGACTGATCGGGCTGCCGAACGCCGGCAAGTCGACCTTTCTGGCGCGCGTCTCGCAGGCCAAGCCCAAGATCGCGGACTATCCCTTCACCACGCTCACGCCGCAGCTCGGCGTCGTTCGCATCGATACGACCGATTTCGTCCTCGCCGATCTGCCCGGCCTGATCGAAGGCGCCCACGAGGGCGTGGGCCTGGGCGACCGTTTCCTCGGCCATGCGGAGCGCTGCGGCGCGATCCTGCACTTGATCGACGGCACCGAGAGCGAGATTGGCCGCGCTTACAAGACGATCCGCGCCGAGCTCGTCGCCTACGGCGCCGGCCTCGCCGACAAGCCCGAGATCGTCGTCTTGAACAAGGCCGATGCCGTGGCCAAGACGGCGCTGGCCAAGAAACGCGCCGCGCTCAAGAAGGCCTGCGGTCACGACGTTATGGTGATGTCGGGCGTCGCCGGCGATGGCGTCGGCGAAGTGCTGCGGGCGCTCGCCAAGCTGATCGCCAGGCGCCGCGGCACGGAAAAGAAGCTGCACGCCCCGAAACGGGAATGGACGCCGTGATGGGCGCGATTCATCTTTCCTCCCCCGTTTACGGGGGAGGCGGTCGCGAAGTTCTTTTCTCCCCCTGTTTACGGGGGGAGTGGCGCCGAAGGCGCCGAGGGGGGTGCCCCTTCCGTCTCGCGCTACGCGCTCGGCACCTCCCCCGTAAACGGGGGAGGAAGGGGCGGAAAAAATGACCGACATCCTTTCCCGCGCCCGTCTCGTCGTGGTCAAGGTCGGCTCGTCCCTGCTGGTCGATGCCGACACGGGATCGCTTCGCCGCGAATGGCTGAAGACCCTGTCCGCCGACATCGCGGCGTTGAAGAACGAGGACAGGCATGTCGTGCTCGTCTCTTCCGGCGCCATCGCGCTGGGCCGGCGCGGACTGAAGCTGAAGGCCGGACCCTTGCGCCTCGAGGAGAGCCAGGCCGCCGCCGCCGCCGGACAGGTGCGTTTGGCCGGCGCCTATGCCGACATCCTCAAGGCCGATGCCATGACGGCCGCCCAGGTGCTGCTGACGCTCGACGACACCGAAGAGCGTCGCCGGTATCTCAACGCCCGCGCCACGCTGCGCACCCTGCTGGCGCTCGGCGCCGTGCCGGTGATCAACGAGAACGACACGGTGGCCACCACCGAGATCCGCTTCGGCGACAACGACCAGCTCGCCGCCCGCGTCGCCTCGATGATGGAGGCCGATGTGCTGGTGCTGCTGTCCGACGTCGACGGCCTCTATACCGCCGATCCCACCAAGGATGGCGCGGCCCGCCACATCCCCGAGGTTGCGGCCATCACGCCCGAGATCGAATCCATGGCCGGCGGTTCGGCTTCGGGCCTCGGACGCGGCGGCATGACCTCCAAGCTGATCGCCGCCAAGATCGCCATGTCCGCCGGCTGCGACGTGGTCATCGCCAAGGGCAAGACGCTCCATCCCATCGCCGCGCTGCGCTCCGGCGCGCGCGCCACGCGCTTCGCGGCCTCGACGTCACCCACCGCCGCGCGCAAGCGCTGGATCGGCGGCGTCTTGAAACCGCAAGGCGCGCTTGTCATCGACGACGGCGCCGTGCGCGCGCTCGTCGCCGGCAAGAGCCTGTTGCCGGCCGGCATCCGCCAGATCGACGGCCGCTTCGAACGCGGCGATGTCGTGGTGATCCGCGACGGCGAAGGCAACGAGATCGCGCGCGGGCTCGTCGCCTACAACGCCAGCGACGCCGAGCGCATCGCCGGCAAGCGCAGCCTCGAAATCGAGGCCATCCTCGGCTATCGTGGCCGTGACGAGATGATCCACCGCGACGATCTAGCCCTGACGGGACCCGTGCGATGAGCCATTCCGAACCGCTCGCCGCCGAGATGTGCGTGATGGGAATCGCGGCCCGCCACGCGGCGCGGGCCCTGCGCGATTGTTCCGCCGACGCCAAATCCGCCGCCTTGCACGCCTGCGCCGCTGCTATCCGCGCCCATGGCGCCGCCATTCTTCGGGCCAATGCGGACGACATGGCGCAGGCGCGCCACGACGGCCTCGGCGCGGCGCTGCTCGACCGCCTCAAGCTCGATGACGGCCGCCTCGAAGCGATGGCCAAGGGCGTTGACGAGGTCGCCGACCTGCCGGATCCGGTCGGGCGCGAGCTGGCGCGCTGGTCGCGGCCCAACGGTCTGGAGATCGCGCGCATCGCCACCGCGATCGGCGTCATCGGCATCGTCTACGAAAGCCGGCCCAACGTCACGGCGGATGCCGCGGCGCTGTGCCTGAAGTCGGGCAATGCGGTGATCCTGCGCGGTGGATCGGAATCGGCACGCTCTTGCACCGCCATTCTCGAGGCGCTGCGTCAGGGGTTGTCCCAGGGCCGTCTGCCGGTGGACGCGGTGCAGATGGTGCCCACCACCGACCGCGAGGCGGTCGGCATGATGCTCACGGGCCTCGACGGCGCCATCGATCTCATCATCCCGCGCGGCGGCAAGGGACTGGTCGGGCGCGTCCAGGCCGAAGCGCGCGTGCCGGTCCTGGCGCATCTCGAAGGCATCTGCCATGTCTATGTCCACGAGGCGGCGGATCCGCAAAAGGCCCGCGCCATCGTGCTCAATTCCAAGATGCGCCGGACGGGCATCTGCGCCGCCGCCGAGACGCTGCTCGTCGACCGGCGATTTCCCAAGGAAGCGGCACGGCAGATCCTGGAAGACTTGATCGGATTGAACTGCGAAATCCGCGGTGACGAAACCTTCCACGCCATGTTTCCCAAGGCCGGCAGGCCCGCGACCGAAGAGGACTGGCGCACCGAATATCTCGACGCCGTCATCTCGGTGAAGGCGGTCAACGGCCTCGAAGACGCCATCCGCCATATCGAGTCCTATGGTTCGCATCACACCGAATCCATCGTCACCGAGGATCCGGCGGCGGCGGAGCGGTTCCTCACCGCCGTCGATTCCGCCATCGTGATGTGGAACGCCTCCACCCAGTTCGCCGACGGCGGCGAATTCGGCATGGGCGCGGAAATCGGCATCGGCACCGGCAAGCTGCACGCCCGCGGACCGGTCGGCGTCGAACAGCTCACCACCTTCAAATATGTCGTCTGCGGCAACGGGCAGATCCGTGCGTGAACCCAGGACATTCCTCCCCCTGAAAAGGGGGAGGTGGTCGCCAAGCGACCGGAGCGGGTCAATGCCGATACCGGAGCATGACCCCTCCGCGAATTGCTCTGCAATTCGACCCTCTCTCAGAGGGAGGGTGAAGTGATGTGGCTGCGTCCTCCCGGTCCAGTTGCGCCGGGCCTGCGCATCGGCCTTCTCGGCGGCTCCTTCAATCCCGCGCATGCGGGCCATCTCTACGTCGCCGAGATCGCCCGCCGCCGCCTCGCCCTCGATTACGTCTGGTGGATCGTCTCGCCGCAGAATCCGCTGAAACCCGTGGAGGGCATGCTGCCGTTCGAGGCACGCTATGCCGCCGCGCGCGCCCTGGCGGCCGGCAATCCGCGCATCGTCGTCACCGAGCTCGAGCGGACGCTCGGCAGTTCCTACACATTGGATACGATCAAGGCGCTGCGCCGGCGGTTTGCGCAGGTCCGCTTCGTCTGGCTGATGGGCAGCGACAATCTGGAACAATTTCACCGCTGGCGCGGCTGGCGCGAGATCGCACGCCGGCTGCCCGTCGCCGTGGTGTTGCGCCCCGGCAGCACCTTGGCGCCCCTGCGGGCCAGGGCGGCGAAGACCGTTCACGTCCTTGTCATAGACGGGCGGCGCAACGAAACCAGCGCCACGGCGATCCGCGGCGGAATTGGCGCGGCGAAGGCCGGCATGCTACACTGATCGGGCAACGGCAAAGGAGCGTGCGGCTGAGCAAGACAGGGAAACCGTCCGTCCTTTGCGCGCTGATCGCCAACGGAGGACCAACCTGACCCGCAAGACGAGCGCCAAGCCTGGGCGCAAGCCGGCCGCCAAGAAGATCGCAGCCAAACCGGCCGAGACCGAACCGACGCTTCTTTCCCGCATCCTGAAATCGCTTGACGACGACAAGGCCGAGGGCATCGTGACCATCGACCTCGCCGGCCGCTCGTCGCTGTGCGACGCGCTGGTGGTGGCGAGCGGCCGCTCGGCGCGCCATGTCGCATCGATCGCCGAGCATCTGGCGCGCAGGCTGAAGGAGTGCGGCTACGGCACCCGGCCGATGAACGGCGTGGCCCAGGGAGACTGGGCCTTGGTCGATGCGGGAGACGTGATCGTCCATGTGTTCCGGCCCGAAGTGCGCGCCTATTACGATCTCGAAGGCATGTGGTCGGTGGAAGAGCCGGCCCGGGCCCGCGCCGGCCGCTGAGAGATTTCCCGGCCTCAGGGCCGGTCGAGGGGCAGAATGCGGCTGACCGTCCTTGCCGTCGGTTCGATGCGCGGCTGTGCCGAAGGCACGCTCACCGAGGATTACGTCCATCGCGCCGTTCAGATGGGCCGCAACATGGCCTTCCCAGCGGTGTCCGTGGAGGAGGTGGCCGTGTCGCGGGCGCGCGACGCGGCGGCCCGCATGGCGGAAGAGGCCGACAAGCTGTCGGCGCGGATTCCCCCCGGTGCCCACATCGTGCTGCTCGACGCGCGCGGCAAAGGCATGACCAGCGAGGATTTCGCCGAGATGCTGGGGGCGCTGCGCGATGCCGGAACGAAGGAGCTTTGCTTCGTCATCGGCGGGCCCGACGGTCTGGCGCCGCTGCCCGGCAAGCGTTCGGGGCGCAGCCTCGCCTTCGGTCCGCAGACCTGGCCGCATCTTCTGGTGCGCGCCATGCTGGCCGAGCAGGTCTATCGCGCCATGACGATCCTGGCGGGGCACCCCTATCATCGCGCGTAAATTTGCGCCTTGCGCCATCAATCACTTCTTAACCAACAGACGCGATGCTACGGCGTCGCAATGGGCGGGAACGCGCCATGGAGATCAAACCGACCGGCAATGTCGAACGCTCGCTCGCCAAGCGCGCGGCCAAAGGCGCCACCGCGACCACCGACTCCTTCTCCGTGGTCGGTGCGGGTGAAGCCCGCGCCCAGGTCGTCGCCGGCCCCGGCCCCATCGCGGCGCTGGATTCGATCCTCACGCTGCAGGGCATGGAGGATTCCACCGACGGCCGCTCCAAGGGCCTCAAGCACGGCGAGCATCTGCTCGACATGCTGGATCAGGTGCGCGACGGGCTTCTCGCCGGCGGCATTCCCCGCGCCACGCTCAACCGCCTCGCCAATGCCGTGACGCGCCGCCACGACAGCTTCGCCGATCCCAAGCTGCAGACCGTGCTCGACGAGATCGAGCTGCGCGCCCATGTCGAGCTCGCCAAGCTCGAGATGCTCGACAAGCGCGTCGCGTAGGCTTTCCTCCCAACGCATCACTTTCCTCCGCCTGAAAAGAGGGAGGATGTTCTCCGAAGCTTGCGCAGCAAGCGATGGTGGGTAGCGCCATGTGTGTGGACGGGAGGGATCAGGCCAGCGTTGTGGCATGACCCCCACCGCGCGGAGGAGGAGCACGACAGCGCGTCGCTCCTCAATACCGTTCGGCGATCCAGCGCTGGCTCGATTTCTTGGGCCGCACGTAACCGTTGTCGGGCTGTCGCGGCGGCAGCTCGATCTGCACCGGGCGCAGGTCCTTGTAGGGCACCTGGCGCAGCAGATGGGCGATGCAATTGAGCCGCGCCTTCTTCTTCTTGTCGGCGTTGACCACGAACCAGGGCGTGCGCTTGCGGTCGGTGTGCTTCAGCATGACGTCCTTGGCGCGGGAATATTCCACCCAGCGTTCGCGCGACTCGATGTCCATCGGCGACAGCTTCCAGCGCTTGATGGGGTTCTTCATGCGGTCGCGGAAGCGGCGTTCCTGCTCCTCGTCGTTCACCGAGAACCAGTACTTGATGAGGATGATGCCGGAGCGCACCAGCATGTCCTCGAACAGCGGGCAGGCGCGCAGGAATTCGCGGTATTCGGCCTCGGTGCAGAATCCCATGACGTGCTCGACGCCGGCGCGGTTGTACCAGCTGCGGTCGAACAGCACGATCTCGCCGCGGGCCGGCAGGTGCTGGACGTAGCGCTGGAAGTACCATTGCCCCTGCTCGCGCTCGGTGGGCGTGGCCAGCGCCACGATGCGGCAGGAGCGCGGATTGAGGCATTCGGCGATGCGCTTGATGACGCCGCCCTTGCCGGCCGCGTCGCGCCCTTCGAAGATCACGACCACCTTGAGGCCTTCGAGGCGCACCCATTCCTGCATCTTCAGGAGCTCGAACTGCAGGCGCGTCAGCTCGTCGATATAGGAGTAGTTCTTGGCCGGCGCCTTCGGCGGCTTGGCGTCGCCCAGGATGTGCCAGCGCCGTTCGACGCGCGCCTTCTCGCGGGCGTCGCTGCGCAGTTCGCCGTTCGGGTGTTCCTTGCGCTTCTTCCTGCCCATGCCAGCCCCCTGGCCCGGCATTGTCGGCTCGAGGGGGAAAGGGTGGGTTAACGCGGCATTGGGGCCTTGGCGCCGGCCCGCTTCGGGCCGAGCGTCGGTTCGGTTTCACGGCAGACCAACAAGCTAGGCGTTCCGGCTGCGAATACGACCGCGGTCGTGGAGACCCATTAAAGCTCTCTTGCGGTCTGCGAACTTCGCACCTGGCGCATCTTCAAAAAGGGACACAAACGGCCAGCGCGCGCCCGTGTCAGATGAAGGAACGTGAGATGAGACGTGGGCGCGAATATTGGACCTGCGCAAGCGCAATCCTGATGACTGCTACGACTGCGCCAGCGATGCTGACGTTCGATATCTGGGCGCGTGAGTTCATTGCATATGCGTCTCGCTCTAAGGTGAGAGTCGCGCAGGTGTCACGAAATCCCGCTACGCCAAGCCAGCGCAGCCTTGACACCGCCGCGGCGCGGGGACTTCGGTGGGGCGCCGATTTGCGGGGCACGTGATGCGTCTGCTGCTGATCAACCCCAAGGTGCCCGAAAGCTTCTGGAGCTTCAAATGGGCGGTCGCCATCCTGCCCGGCAAGCGCGCGGTCAATCCGCCTTTGGGGCTCGCCACCGTGGCGGCGCTGTGCCCGCCGGACTGGCAGGTCGAGATCGTCGACGAGAACATCGAGGCCGTGCCACCCCATCCCCATGCCGACCTCATCGGGATCGGCGGCATGGGCGTGCAGGCGCCGCGCCAGCGTGAGCTGCTCGCCTATTTCCGCGAACGCGGCTACCGCACGGTGATCGGCGGCGCGGCGGCCTCGCTCATGCCGGAGAAATACGAAGGCCTGGCCGACACGGTGGTGGCGGGCGAAGCGGAATATGTCTGGCCGCGGTTCTGCCGCGATGCCGAGGCGGGCGCCGCCGAGCCGCTCTATCGCGAAACGGGGGAGGTGGACCTCAAGGACTCTCCGGTGCCGCGCTTCGACCTCCTGAAGCTCGGCGCCTACGCCAACGCCACGCTGCAATATTCCCGCGGCTGTCCCTATACCTGCGAGTTCTGCGACATCATCGTGATGTTCGGCCGCAAGCCGCGCCTCAAGGCGCCCGCCCAGATCGGCCGCGAGCTTGACGTGCTGCGCGGGCTCGGCGTGCGCAGCGTGTTCTTCGTCGACGACAATTTCATCGGCAACAAGAAGGAGACCAAGAGGCTGCTGCACTTCCTGCAGAGCTATCAGGGCGCCTGCGGCAACCACTTCTCGTTCGGCACCGAGGTCTCCATCAATCTCTCACAGGACGAGGAGCTTCTGGCGCTGTTTGGCGCCGCCAATTTCAACTGGGTGTTCATCGGCATCGAATCGCCCGATCCCGAAAGCCTCAAGGAGACCGGCAAGTCGCAGAACCTGCGCGAGGACCTCTTGACCAGCGTGCGCCGCCTGCATGCCCACGGCATCGACGTGCTGGCCGGCTTCATCGTCGGCTTCGACCACGACACGCCCTCCACCTTCGAGGCGCAGTACAAGTTCATCATGGAGTCCGGCATCCAGACGGCCATGATGGGCCTGTTGTCGGCCGTGCCGCGCACGCCGCTCTACGAAAGGCTGAGGCGCGAGGGCCGGGTGCGCGACGGCGTGGACGAGAGCGACAACACGCGCGCCCGCTCCAACGTCATCCACAAGACCATGAGCGAGGACGTGATCTCGCGGCTCTACACCGACGTCTACCGCCGGCTGCTGTCGGATTCCGGAATCTCGACGCGCATCCGCAACAAGCTGCGCTATCTCGGCGCGCGCCATTATTCCGGCGGCTATTCTCTCGGGCAGTCGCTGGCGCTGGTGGGCCGCCTGCTGCGCAAGGGCATCCTGCCGGGCGGCCCGCGCCGGCTGTGGCTTTTCCTGCGCTCCTTCCCGTGGCGGCGCCCCTCGCTGGCGCCGACCGTGCTCGCCGACTGGATCGCAGGCCTCTCCATGCGCCGCTTCGCCGCCGACCATCTGTGGTCCGTCGCCGATTTGAGACTGCTGGAGGCCGTCGAGGCGAGGATCAGGCGCATCCTGCGCCAAGGCCAGGTGTGGGTGAACGCCGCCGCCGTGCCGCAGTTGAATATCCGCCTCGGCGAGGAGCTGAGCCGGCGTTCCATCCGCCGGGCCGGCCGCCAGCTGCGCCGGCTGATGAAGGGGTCGCGCGCTCGACTGATGCTGCGCGTCGATGCGCTGCCCGCCAAATACCTGCGCGCCTTCGAGCATCAGCTAAAGCGACTCGCCCGCCACGGCGACCGCGTCTATGTCGAGCTGAGCGACGGGCTGCGCGAGCGCCTGACCATCGATTTGTCGGCGTTCAATCTGGTGCTGGTGGCTTGAGGTCGGCGGAGGCGGTGGAAGTTTCTTGACAGGCGATTTACGCTGTCCTATAGGTGACAAGCGATTTCACCTGTCTCGCCTTGGGGCCGCCCATGCCGAAAGGCCTTCCGCAATCGGCCGGCATTTTCGCCGTTCTCACGGGCGACATCATCGCTTCGACCGAGCTGTCGGCCGCACAGCTCGAGAAGGCTCGCGCCCTTCTGTCCGAGTGCGCGCGGCGCATCCGATCCAGGCAGCCCGGGGCGATCTACGGCAGGTCGGAGTTCTTCCGCGGCGATGCCTGGCAGCTTCTGCTTGCCGAGCCGAGATGGGCGCTCAGGAGCGCGCTGCTGATCCGCGCGATGTTCAGGGCAGAACTCGACATCGACACGCGGGTGGCCATCGGCATCGGCGGCGTCGACACCCTGACGAAGAGCAGGGTCTCGCTGTCCACCGGCGAGGCCTTCACGCTTTCCGGACGGGCGCTCGACAGGATCACCGGCCATTTCCAGCTGACCGGGGCGTTGCCGGACGACGCCGGGGATCTGGCGGAATGGTTCCCCGTCGTGCTGCACCTTTGCAGCGGACTGATGCGGTCATGGACTCGGCGGCAGGCGGAAATCGCCGCGCGCGCCCTGTTGCTGCGGGATGCGACGCATGAATCGATCGCGGCATCGCTCACGCCCCCGGTGTCGAAGCAGACCGTGACGGATTCGCTTGCGGGGGCAAACTGGCGCACATTGTTGGAGCCGGTCAGGCTCTTTGAGGCGGCGGACTGGTCGCGGCTTGCGCCAAGCCGAACGTCGCACGGGACGAAGACAGGCAAAAGCGGCAGTCCGGCGTCCGGCCGGTCGAAAAGGCTGCCGGCTGGCCGGGCCGGCCGAGCCTGACAGGGCCATCATGGCCGAGACGTTTCTTGCACTGCTGGCCGCGCATCTCGTCGCGGATTTCCCCCTCCAGCCGCTCTGGGTGCTGGAACGCAAGAAAGCGCCGGTCGTCTTGGTGCTGCACGCCGTACTTGTCGCCGTCGTGGCGATCCTGCTTGTCGGCGCCTGGCCGATAGGCCTCGTCGCGATCCTTCTGGTCACGCATCTGGCCATGGATGCGGTCAAGATTCACATCCTGGGTGACAGCCTGAAGAGCTTTGCTGTGGATCAATTTGTCCACGCCGCGGTGATCGCCGGTCTGGCCGGGGCCTTCCCGGATGCCGCTTCCGTCGGCTGGTGGTCGCGGCTGCCCGGCCACTGGCCGAGCGCTTATTGGGCGTGCCTCTGCCTGCTGAGCGGCACGATCTTGAGCGTACAGGTCGGGGCCATCGTCATCAGGAAGGCGATTGCGCCGCTCCTGGAACAGACGGGCGGCGACATCGCAGGCCTGCGCAACGGCGGCTATTACATCGGATGTCTGGAACGCGCCCTCGTGATGCTGCTGGTGCTGATCAATCAGCCTGCGGGCATCGGCTTTCTGATAACGGCGAAATCCATCCTGCGTTTTGGCGACGTCAAGGAGTCCGGTCAGCGCAAGCTCGCCGAGTACATCATCATCGGCACGTTCCTGAGTTTCGGCTGGGGCCTGTTCGTGGCGGCGGTGACGCAATCCGCCATCAGGCACTGGCTGCCATGAGCGTTGCGCGCGCGGAAATCACAGGTCCAGCAGCATCCGCTGCGGGTCTTCCAGGTTTTCCTTGACGCGCACCAGGAATGTCACCGCGTCGCGCCCGTCGACCAGGCGGTGGTCGTAGCTGAGCGCCAGGTACATCATCGGGCGGATCACCACCTTGTCGCCTTCCGCCACCGGACGGTTCTGGATCTTGTGCATGCCGAGGATGCCCGACTGCGGCGAATTCAGGATCGGCGTCGACATCAGCGAGCCGAACACCCCGCCGTTGGTGATCGAGAAGGTGCCGCCCTGCAGCTCGTCGAGCTTCAGCTTGTTGTCGCGCGCGCGCGCCCCGAAATCGGCGATCGCCGCTTCGACGCCCGCCAGCGTCAGCTTGTCGGCGTCGCGCACCACCGGCACCACCAGCCCGCGCTCGGTGGAGACCGCCACGCCGATGTCGTAATAGTTCTTGTAGACGATGTCGTCGCCTTCGATCTCGCCGTTGACCGAGGGAATCTCCTTCAACGCGGCGATGCTGGCCTTGACGAAGAAGCCCATGAAGCCCAGGCGCACGCGGTGCCTCTTCTCGAAGGCCTCCTTGTACTGACTCCTCAGCGCCATGACATGGCTCATGTCGACTTCGTTGAAGGTCGTCAGCTGCGCGGCGGTGTTCTGCGATTCCTTGAGGCGCAGCGCGACGGTCTTGCGCAGCCGGCTCATGGTGACGCGTTCCTCGCGCGCCGCATTCGGCCGCGGCCCCGAGGGCACGGCTGCCGGCTGGGTGCGGGCGCCGGCCTCCAGGGCCGACAGCATGTCGCCCTTGGTGACGCGCCCGTCGCGGCCCGAACCGGGCACGCGCGAGGGATCGAGGCCGCTTTCTTCCGCGATGCGATGCACCGACGGCATCATCGGCACGCCCCTGATGGCGGCGTGCACGGCGGCGGCGAGCTTGGCGGTCGAGGGCGGCGTGCTCGGTGCGGGCTTGGGCGCTTCCGTGGCTGGCGCCGGCTTGGGCGTCACGGCGTCGGGATTGCGCGATATCACGGGCGTCGCCGCGCCCGCCTTGCCTTCGGCGATGGCGCCCAGCGTGGCGCCGACCTGCACCGTGTCGCCCGGCTTGACGGCGATCCTCTCGATGGCGCCGTCGGCGGGCGCCGGCACTTCCACGGTGACCTTGTCGGTTTCGAGCTCGAGGAGCGGCTCGTCGCGGCTCACCGCGTCGCCTTCCTTCTTGAACCAGCGCGCCACGGTCGCCTCGGTGACCGATTCTCCCATTGCCGGGACTTTGATCTCGATGGTCATAGGAGTTCCTCAGCAGAGAATTCGACGTCGAAGCGCATCGCCTCGTCCAGGAAGGCATGGAGCTCGGCGTTGTGCTGGCTCATCAGGCCTGCCGCGGTCGAGGCGTATTCGGGCCGCCCAATGTAGCGCGGGCGGTGGGGATTGCCGAGCTTGTCGAGCAGCGCCTCGATGCGCGGTCGCACGAACCACCAGGCGCCCTGGTTCTTGGGCTCTTCCTGGCACCATACGATCTCGGCCTTGGGGAAGCGCTCGAGCTGTTCGCCCAAGGGTCCTTCGGGGAAGGGATAGAGCTGCTCGAGTCGCAGCATCTGCACGCGGCCCTCGTTGTGCTTCTCGCGCTCGTCCGTGAGGTCGAAATACACCTTGCCGCTGCACAGGATGACGCGCTTGATCTCGTCGTCGGGCGCCAGCGTCACCGTGGTGGCGCCGGACACGCACTCGGCCTGGTCGCGGAACACGCGGTGGAACGAGGAGCCGGGTTCCATGTCCGAAAGGTACGAGACGCAGCGCTTGTGGCGCAGCAGCGACTTCGGCGTCATCAGGATCAGAGGTTTGCGGAACGAGCGGTGCATCTGCCGGCGCAGCACGTGGAAGTAGTTGGCGGGCGTCGTCGGATAGCAGACCTGCAGGTTGTCCTGGGCGCAGAGCTGCAGAAAGCGCTCCAGCCGCGCCGAGGAATGTTCCGGCCCCTGGCCTTCGTAGCCGTGCGGCAGAAGCAGCACCAGGCCGCACATCCTCAGCCACTTCATCTCGCCGGAGGCGATGAACTGGTCGATGAAGACCTGGGCGCCGTTGGCGAAGTCGCCGAACTGGGCCTCCCACAAGACCAGCGTCTTGGGTTCCGCCGTGGCATAGCCGTATTCGAAGCCGAGCACCGCCGCTTCCGAGAGCAGGGTGTCGATCACCTCGAATTCCGGCTGGCCCTGCGCCACGTGGTTGAGCGGCACGTAACGCTCTTCCGTCTGCTGGTCGACCAGCACCGAATGGCGCTGCGAGAAGGTGCCGCGCGCCGAATCCTGTCCCGACAGGCGCACGCCGACGCCTTCGTGGAGCAGCGTGCCGAACGCCAGCGCCTCCGCCGTCGCCCAGTCCACGCCTTCGCCGGTCGCGAAGATGCGCGCCTTGTGCGCCATCTGGCGCACGATGGTCTTGTGGGCGTTGAAGCCTTCGGGGATCGTGCTCAGCCCCTGGCCGACCGCGAGCAGGGTGCTGCGCTCGACGCCGGTATCGCCGCGGCGGTCGCCCATGGGCGCGATGGAGAATCCGGCCCAGCGCCCGTCGAGCCAATCGGCGCGCTGCGGCTTGTGGGTCTTCGACGCCACGAACTCGTCGTCCAGGCGCCGGTTGAAATCGGCGATCATCGCCGTGACGTCGTCGCGCGTCAGCGAGCCTTCGCCCACCAGTTTGTCCGCGTAGATCTGCAGCGTCGTCGGATGTTCCTTGATGGCGCGGTACATCAAGGGCTGGGTGAACGAGGGCTCGTCCGTCTCGTTGTGACCGAATCTGCGGTAGCAGAACATGTCGATCACCACGTCCTTGTGGAACAGCTGGCGGAACTCGGTGGCGATGCGCGCGCAGTGCACCACGGCCTCGGGATCGTCGCCGTTGACGTGGAAGATCGGCGCCTGGACCATCAAGGCGATGTCGGTGGAGTAGGGCGAGGAGCGCGAATGCATCGGCGAGGTGGTGAAGCCGATCTGGTTGTTGATGACGAAATGGATGGTGCCGCCGGTGCGGAAGCCCTTGGTGCCCGACATGGCGAAGCATTCCGCCACGATGCCTTGGCCGGCGAAGGCGGCGTCGCCGTGCAGCAGCAGCGGCAGCACGCTGGCGCGCGTCGCCTTGTCGTCCTGCTGGGCCTGCTTGGCGCGGGCCTTGCCCAGCACCACCGGGTCGGCGGCTTCCAGATGCGAGGGGTTGGGCGTCAGCGACAGGTGCACGTGGTTGTCGTCGAAGCTGCGGTCGGAAGAGGCGCCCAGGTGGTACTTGACGTCGCCCGAGCCCTGCACTTCGCTGGGATTGGCGCTGCCGCCCTGGAATTCGTGGAAGATCTGCCGGTAGGGCTTGGACAGCACGTTGGCGAGCACGTTGAGCCGGCCGCGATGCGCCATGCCGAAGACGATCTCCTTCACGCCCAACTGGCCGCCGCGCTTGATGATCTGTTCGAGCGCCGGGATCATGGCTTCGCCGCCGTCGAGTCCGAAGCGCTTGGTGCCGAGGAAGCGCAGGGCGGCGAACTTCTCGAAGCCTTCCGCCTCGATCAGCTTGTTGAGGATCGCCTTCCTGCCCGCCGGGGTGAAGACGATCTCCTTGTCGGGGCCTTCGATGCGCCGCTGCAGCCAGTCCTTCTGCTCCGCATCGTTGATGTGGATGAACTCGTAGCCGATGCGCCCGCAATAGGTGCGCTTGAGGATTTCCAGCATGCGCCGCGGCGTGGCGCTCTCCATGCCCATGACGCCGTCGATGAACACCGGGCGGTCGAGGTCGTGTTCGCCGAAGCCGTAGAAGGCGGGATCGAGCTGGGGATGGGGCGTCTTGGGCGACAGCTTGAGCGGATCGAGATCGGCTTCGAAGTGCCCGATGACGCGGTAGGCGCGCACCAGCTGGATGGCGCGGATGGAATCCTGGGCCCGCGCCCTGACCTCGGTGACGTCCATCGCGGGTTGGCGCGGCGCGGCCCCCGGCTCGCCGCCAGGCCGCTCGAGGGATCTCGCCCAGCTCGGACCCTGCGCCTGGGCGCGGTCCAGCCCGGCGAAGAAAACCGCCCAGGAGGGGTCGACGGAGTCCGGGTTCTGCAGATACTGCTCGTAGAGCGCCTCGATGAAGGAGGCGTTGGCGCCGTACAGGAACGCCGTTTCCTCGAGGATGGCATTGGATGCCCGGTTCAACCGTTCGGCGGGGGATTGACTTGTCATCTCAAAGCACTAAGGCCCGGTGCTTGTTGGGCTCGAGCCTGTCCGACAACTTTAGAAGTGTTCAAAGCGAAGGCGTTTAACCCATCTCGGCATCAAAGACCATGGCCAAAGCGGGCATGACCCGATGGGATGTCGAGGCGCCTTAATATGGGGTCAACAAGGCTAGATTGCGACGAGCTTGCATATGAAGAGATTGTATTCCCTCGATGCGCTGCGCGGCGTGGCCGCGCTGGCCGTCGTGGTCTGGCATTGGCAACATTTTTTCGCCATCGGCGGCGCCTGGCCCGAGCACTGGTCTCGCGATTCCCAGCCGTTCTGGTGGCTTCTCAAGCCGCTCTATCTGACGGGGTGGGCGGCCGTCGATCTGTTCTTCGCGCTGTCCGGGTTCGTCTTCTTCTGGCTCTACGGCGAAGTGATCCGCGAGCGCGTCATGGGGGTGGGCAAGTTCGCCCTCTTGCGGGCCTCGCGGCTCTATCCCTTGTTCATCGTCACCCTCCTCTACGTGCTCGCCCTGCAGTCCGTGTTCCATGCCAAGGCCGATGCCTATTTCATCTTCCCCGCCGATGACTGGGGCCGCTTCGCCGCCAGCCTGGTCATGGCGCAGCAATGGCTGCCGCCGACCATCGAGCAGACCTTCAACGGTCCGGCCTGGTCGGTGTCGATCGAGGTGCTGCTCTATGGTCTGTTCTTCCTTGCCTGCCGCGCCGGCCTGCGCGGCCCGAAGATGGCGCTCGCCGTGTCGCTCTGCGGCATCTTTCTGATCGACTGGAACTGGTTCATCGCCCGCGGTGTCTGCGGCTACTTCCTCGGCGGCGCCGCTTACTTCCTCACCGAGACGATCAAGGCGCGCTCCGACGCCAGACGCATCGCCCGCCTGATCGCAGTCGCCGCCGTCGCGCTGTGGGGCGTCGTGCTCATCGAGACGCTCTACGAACCGCTGCACGCGGCCTGCTATTGGCTCGCCGGCCACATCTCGCCCGAAGTCGGCCGCTTCTATATCGGCGAGGAGGACAACATCTTCCTCTTGCTGTTCGTCTATACGGCGAGCCCCCTCACCATCATGGCGCTGGCGCTGCACGAGCAGGTGCTCGGCGGCGCCTATGCCAGGCTGCACTGGCTGGGCGACATCTCCTATTCCACCTACATGATCCATTTCCCGCTGCAGCTCACCTGCGCCGTGCTCGCCTGGCAGTTCGCGGTGCCGCAGCAATGGTTCCAGACCGACATCGCCATCATCCTGTTCTATGCGGCGCTGATCGCGCTCGGGCTCGCCTCCTATCGCTATCTGGAGCGGCCGGCGCAGAATCTGATACGCTCCCGCACCCATGCGGCGCGCGCGCGCCAGCAGACCTGAGGGGAGTTTGCATGACCGCGGCGTCACGGCGTAGCTGCGCCGTCCTGTTCGTACTGTGCCTGGCGGCATCCGCCGCCGCGGCTTCATCCCGGCTCGATATCGTCGATCGCGTCCCGAAATTCGAGAAATTCTACGCCGACGCCCAGGGCAAGGACGAAGCGGCGCGCTGGGCCCTGTGGAAGAAGGAATACGGCATTGCCGCGGTGCCGCCGACGGCGGAAGGCGACGCTCTCGCCCGCAGGCAGCTCGACGCCGCCTGGCCGCGTTATGCGGCCCTGATGCCCAGGCTCGACACCATGGAAGCGCGGGCCGAGAAGGAGGCGCGCCTGCTGTTTGAAGCGACGAACAGGCTCTACGCCACCGGCGGAATGCCGATCCACACGAAGGTCGTCTTCTTCGTCGGCCAGTTCGATGGCAATGAATTCACCGTCCCCGCCATGAACGGCGAGCCGCCGACGGTCGTCATGCCGGTGGAGAATCCGCGGCTCAGGATCGAGCTCGCCCACGAGATGTCACATTCGGTGCATTTCCAGCTCGCCGGGGTGAAGAACAGCTTCGGTGCGCCGGTCGGCGAGACCATCTTCCTCGAAGGCCTCGCCATGCATGCCAACAAGGCGCTGGTGCCGGGCCTGCCGGACGCCGCCTATACCGAGCTTGCCGGCGAGCCGGGCTGGTTCGCGCGCTGCACCGCCGGCCGCGCCGCCATCGTGAAGGGCATCATGCCTTATCTCGACAAGGCGGGCGCCGATGTGGCGACCAGGTTCACCTTCGGCAAGGGCACCACCGGCATGGACCGCGAGCTTTATTGCGCCGGCTGGTTCGCGGTGGGCAGGCTGCTGGCCTCGGGCAAGACGTTCCCCCGGCTCGCCCGCATCCCGGAATCCGAGATGATCGCCACGGTCCGCGCCGCGATGAGCGAGTGATCCAACCCTCCCCTTGAGGGAGGGTCGAAAAACTCGAGCGCAGCGAAGTGCTTTTCGGGGAGGGGTCGCGACGCGCAGCGTCGCGTGTCCCCACCAACGCGCTGTCATCCCCGGCTGAGCCGAACGTTTTTCTCCCCCGTTTGCGGCGGGCCGATAGCGCCGGCGTATTCGGCGGCGCCGAAGGCGGCGAGGGGGGCAACTTCGAGTTCATTCCCTCCGCTCTGTCTGCAAGTGCTCGCGCGGCGTCTCTGCCGAAAGAAGGGAAATCCCTCGTGCGCCGTGTCACGCCTCCAATGTGCGGTGCCTCGCCAGGTTCATCGCTCGCTCTCTGATTTCCTTCCACGTCCCGGCGGCCGTGCCGCAATCGCGGCATCGCATGACGTAATCATCCGGCGGGTTTTCGGAAGGATTCGGTATTTGCAGTTTTGTCCCGCCGCAGGCCTTGCATTGGAACAGGGTCTGACTCACGAGGGCCTCCGTTTACTTTGAACGATTGCACCTGGCGGCAGCTGGCACTTGGAAGAGTTCAAACCAAATTTATTTTTGCGCGTGATTTGCCACTGCGCCTGAGACGTGATCCAGCGTTCGGCCTAACCGCCTGGGGCGCCGGCAAAACAAAATTTTCGTCGCACCCCTTGAAGCGCCCCGCTGCGCCGACCATTTCTCTTATGTCGCCAGGGGTGCGACCGGCTCACTTCCCCTGCAGCAAATCCATCATGGTCGTGCCCAGCGCCGCCGGATTGGGCGACACGCGGATGCCGGCGGATTTCATGGCTTCGATCTTCGATCCGGCGCCGCCCTTGCCGCCCGAGATGATGGCGCCGGCGTGGCCCATGCGCCGGCCGGGCGGGGCGGTGACGCCGGCGATGAAGCCCACCATGGGCTTCTTCGCCTTGGAGTGCTTGATGAAATCCGCGGCGTCCTCTTCGGCGGTGCCGCCGATCTCGCCGATCATGACGATGCTTTCGGTCTCGGGGTCCTTGAGGAACATCTCGAGCACGTCGATATGCTCGGTGCCCTTCACCGGATCGCCGCCGATGCCGACGCAGGTCGATTGTCCCAGGCCCACGGCGGTGGTCTGGGCGACCGCCTCGTAGGTCAGCGTGCCCGAGCGCGAAACGATGCCCACCTTGCCGCGGCGGTGGATGTGGCCCGGCATGATGCCGATCTTGCATTCGCCGGGGGTGATCACGCCGGGGCAGTTGGGTCCGACCAGGCGCGACTTGGAATCGGCCAGCACGCGCTTGACCTTGACCATGTCGAGCACCGGGATGCCTTCGGTGATGCAGACGATCAGCGGGATATCGGCGTCGATCGCTTCCAGGATGGCGTCGGCGGCGAAGGGCGGCGGCACGTAGATCACGGTGGCGTCGCAGCCCGTGGCCGCCTTGGCTTCGCGCACCGTGTCGAACACGGGCAGGCCCAGATGGGTGGAGCCGCCTTTGCCCGGCGAGGTGCCGCCCACCATGCGGGTGCCGTAGGCGATGGCCTGTTCGGAATGGAAGGTGCCCTGGTTGCCGGTGAAGCCCTGGCAGATGACACGTGTGTTCTTGTCGACGAGGATGGACATTCAGCGTTCCGTTGGTTTGCGCGAGAGACGAAGGTCGAGAAGAAGGCGTGAAGCGAGAGCGACGGCCGATGGAGAAGCTGAACCGGCGTAGGGCGGCGCCACGTCGCCGCTATACGTTTCGACTCCGGCGAACCCGACGCCATCCATCGAGCAGTAATCGATGCCGACTCTCGATTTGTCGCCGCCGCCCTTAGCCTTTTCCATCTTCTGCTTTTCGCAGAGTTTTTGCCAATAGGCTGCAGTTTGAGCGTGTTGCGCTCGGCTCATGGCGGCGTTCTTGGCCGCGACGGCTTCAGCACATATGTGATCGACAAGGAATCCGACCGCTTCATTGAGATTGGGAACCGCGGCTTCCACCTTTGCGGCGTTGTCGCGGATGCATTGATTGATTGGCGCGTCGAGTGCACCCAAATCGATGGCCGTTATGCTGTCCACCGCTGTGGGTTTGACGTCGTCAGCGCTTGCAGCAACCGACACTCCAATCAGTAGCGAAAGGAGCACACCGATCGACCTCATGTCCGTTTCCCCCTGCCAAGTTGCGATACATCGGTCATGAAATGCCCGTAGGGATCACGCCGCTTTCACCGCCTTGACGATCTTCTGCGCCCCGTCGGCGAGGTCGCTGCCCGAGACGATGGGCAGGCCCGACCTGGCGAGGATCTCCTTGCCCTTCTCGACGTTGGTGCCTTCCAGGCGCACCACCAGCGGCTTGTCGAGATGGACTTCCTTGGCGGCGGCGACGATGCCCTCCGCGATGATGTCGCATTTCATGATGCCGCCGAAGATGTTGACCAGGATGCCCTTCACGTTGGGATCGGACAGGATGATCTTGAACGCCGCCGTGACCTTTTCCTTCGAGGCGCCGCCGCCCACGTCGAGGAAGTTCGCGGGCTCCTCGCCGAACAGCTTGATGATGTCCATCGTCGCCATGGCCAGGCCTGCGCCGTTGACCATGCAGCCGATGGTGCCGTCGAGCTTGATGTAGTTGAGGTCGTAGCGCGAGGCCTCCACCTCGGTGGGGTCCTCTTCGCCGTAGTCGCGCAGTTCGGCGATGTCCTTGTGGCGGTAGAGCGCGTTGTCGTCGAAGTTCATCTTGGCGTCGAGGCAGATCACCTGGCCCGTCTTGGTGACCACCAGCGGATTGATCTCGAGCAGGCTCATGTCCTTGGCGACGAAGGCTTCGTACAGGCTCTTCACCAGCGCGCCGCACTGCTTGATCTGTTCGCCCTTCAGCTTCAGGGCGGTGGCGATCTGGTTGCCGACATAGGCGGAATAGCCGGCCGCCGGCTCCACCTGGAAGGTGGCGATCTTGTCGGGCGTCTTTCGCGCCACTTCTTCGATGTCCATGCCGCCTTCGGTGGAGGCGATGAAGGCGACGCGGCTGGTGGAGCGGTCGACCAGGGCGGAGAGATAAAGCTCGCGCTCGATGGCCGAGCCGTCTTCGATGTAGAGCCGCTTGACGACGCGTCCGGCAGGGCCCGTCTGGTGGGTGACGAGCGTCATGCCCAGCATGCGGCGGGCTTCCTTCTCGACGTCCTCGAGCGATTTGACGACCTTCACGCCGCCGCCCTTGCCGCGTCCGCCGGCGTGGATCTGCGCCTTGACCACCCACACCGGCCCGCCGAGCTCTTTTGCCGCATGCACGGCCTCTTCGACGCTGAAGGCGGGCTTGCCGCGCGGCACGGGCGCGCCGAAGGAACGCAGGATTTCTTTGGCCTGATACTCATGGATGTTCATGGAGGTCCCTTGCAGAAAGGCGTCGGGTGTGGATGCGGCGCACCATAGCAGCCGCTCCTGCCTGCGCAAACGCTGTTGCGGCGCGCTCCCGAATTTGTGCGGCGATACCGTCCCGAATGCCCTCATCCCGAGGAGGCTTCGGCGCGGCGCGCCGCAGCCGTCGCGAAGGACGTCACGAGGATGCGAGCACGCTCGACCGATTGAACCCGCGTTCCAGGACCAGCGCGAAACAAACGATCATCGCCATCAGTCCCAGAGGAACATGCGTTGCGCCGGCGATCTCGCGCGCCGCGATGGGAACGAGCCAGAGGGTCGCGAGGGTCAGTTTCTCGTAAGGCAGGAAGCCGCGCGCCACGCCGTCCGATGCCAGAAGGGCGATGGCGGGGGCCAGCGCCATCATGTCGTAGTCCAGGCAATAGGGCGTGGCGAGCAGCATGCCCAGGCACAGCCCCGCGCCTTTGACCGCCGCCGTCGCGGGCGAGCGCCACAGCATGACGAGGGAGGCCGCCACGCCCAGGGACATCACACCTTGCAGGGCATAGGCGCCTTCGACCGTGCCGCCCGACAGGCGGACGAAGGCGAAGGCGCTCTGGATCTTCTGGAAGCCCGTGCCGCCGTCCTCCAGCACGACGACGCGGCTGAAATGCAGTGATGAGACGAAGGCCGCCCAGATCCCGGCACCGAAGGCGAGCGTGGCTGCGATCGCGAGGATGCCCACCGTCGCGGCCGCCGCCCCGAACGTCTTCCAGCGCCCGCTGGCGGCGAGCACCAGCGGGATCAGGAGTCCGAACTGCGGCTTATAGGCAAGAAGCCCGAACAGCACGCCGGCCGTCCAGGCGCGCTTGTCGAGCAGGGCGAGGGCGCCGGCCAGCAGCGCCGCGGTGGCGAAGCCGTTCTGGCCATGCGTCAGATTGAGGAACACGGCGGAGAAGGCGGCGACGCAGGCCAGCCACAACGGATCATTCGCCGTCTGCGGCGCCGGTCCGTGGCGCAGCAGGGCGCGCATGGCGAACATGTAGAGCGCCAGCGTCGCCGCTTGGTAGAGGATCAGTGCTGGCAGGTAGGGCAATGCCGCCAAGAGGCGCGCGATCAGGAGGAAGAACGGCGGATAGTGCCAGCCGTAGAACGGCGTCGCCGTCCCGAAGATCGCTTGCTCTTCGCGGTGGTGGCGGGCGGGATCGTAGGCCGCCGCCGGTTCGCCCTGCGCCGCCAGCGTGCCCGCGGCATAGACGTCGGAGAAGTCCGTGCCCAGCGGCCGACCGCGGTAGTCGTTGAGGTCGTGGGCAGTGACGCCCAGATAGATCACCGCCGCCGCAAATCCGGCGAGGAGAAGGCCCGCCCACAGCCAGGCCCGTTCGCGCGTCACGGCATCGCCGTGGCGCAGGGATTGAAGGAGACCGTCCATGTTCAAGCCTGCGGCATCGGGTGCGCAGGATGGCCCGCCGGGCTTTAACGAATGCTTTTCTGCCTCGGGTCTCGGGCCCGCCGCGAAATTCCCTGAAAAAGTGGGAGGACGCGCCCTTCGGCCTCAAGCCGCAGGGGCGCAGGTGGGGGTCATCCTGCAATTGCCGAGCATGCTCTTCTATCGGCCTGCGAAGCGCCCTCTCGTCATTCCCCGCCCACGCCGCCGTTCAGCGTCATGCCGGTGACGTCGAGTTCGTGGGCCTCCTGCGCGGTGCCGGCGCAGATCGTGGCGCGGTAGGAGAAGAACATGTCGCCTGTGCCGTATTTGCGCAGGTTCGTGCGTTCGGTGCAGTCGGGCACCGGCTGCTTGGGGGCGCATTTCAGCATGCCGTCCTTGTAGTGGCGCAGCGCTTCGTTGCTGGTGCACTCGATGGCGTTGCCCGAGGCGTAAGTTCCCGCCAAGCCCTGGTCGCTCTGGATGACGTCGCCGACGGTGATCCTCAGATGGGCCCCCGGGATGCAGCGCAGGATCTCGCTTTCGGTCGAGGAATCGAGCCAGGTCTCGCCCACCATGTGCGAGGCGGGGAATTCGCGGCCGTCCGGCCCCACGCAGACGGCGTGGATCGCCTTGACGAGCGTGGCTTCCTGCGCTCGGCACTGCTGCACGGACTGGATGCCCGAGATGTTCGATTCGTGGCCGTAGCTCTGGGCTTCGAAATAGCTGCCGCCGTAGAAGACGATGTTGTTGCTTACGCTGGCGTTGGCGCTGGCCGATGCCTGCGCCCAGGCCTGTGCGAAGGCCGACGCTTCCCCCGAGCCGCCGCCGCCCTTGTTGATGATGATCGTCTTGTTGATGTCGATGTTCTTGTTGATCGTGATGTTCTTCGAAATGTCGACGGTCTTCGAGGCGTCGATGTTCTTGTTGATGGTGATGTTCTTGTTGATCGTCACCGGCTTGTTGATGCTGATCGTGTTGTTGACGGTGACCGGCTTGTAGACGTTGACATTCTTGGTGATCGTCACCGGCTTGTTGATGCTGATCGTGTTGTTGATGGTGACCGGCTTGTTGATGGTGATCCACTTGCCGCCCCCGCCGCAGCCCGGCTTTCCGCCGAAATTGCCGTGGAATCCGCCTTGCGATCCGGCCTGTGCGCCAGTAAGCGGCAGTGACACCAGCGCCGTGGTTGTGAGTATTGCGACGATGGCGTTCAAAGGCCTGCGCGACATTGGTATAGCTCCCTTGCTCCGGCCATTCCTGCGGCGAGCCTTCCGGAGCAGCGCCTGAAGCCGGTGGAACGAGCCCAAATGACCGCATGGTCATCTTCACGAATTGTGCCAGGGACCGCCTCGGCTTTGCCGTGTTTGCCGGCCCATATTGGGACAGCAAACGACCGCGGCGGCCGGGGAGGGCGCCGGCCATGATCCCGATCTCGGACGACAACCCGACGCGCACCACGCCCTTCGTGACCTGGGCGATCATTCTCGCCTGCGTCGTGGTTTACGTGTGGGAGCTGCGCGTGGGCTCGGCGATGGGGCCCGTCTACTGGCATTACGGCTTCACGCCGCGTTCGCTGATGTCGCCGCAACTCGACGCGGGGAATCCGGCCCTGCCGCCGGCGGCCACGATCTTCACCTCGATGTTCCTGCACGGCGGCTTCTGGCACCTGGCGGGAAACATGCTCTATCTCTGGATTTTCGGTAACAACATCGAGGACGCGATGGGGCACGCCCGCTTCATCGTGTTCTATCTCGTCAGCGGCGTGGCGGCGGCGTTGACCATGGCGTTCATGGATCCGTCCTCGACGGTGCCGATGGTGGGCGCTTCAGGCGCCATCTCCGGCGTTCTCGGGGCCTATATGCTGCTTTATCCGCGGGCGCGGGTCACAGTCGTCGTGCCGCTTCTCATCATCCTCTATCCTTTCCGGCTCAGCGCCGTCTGGGTGGTGGGCGCATGGTTTGCCATGCAGTTGTTTGCGGCGACGGTGTCCACGCCCGACAGCCCTGGCGTCGCCTGGTGGGCCCATGTCGGAGGCTTTCTGGCCGGTGCCGCGCTCACGCCCTTTCTCAAATCCGCCAGCGTGCCCTTCTTCGGTCCCAAGTTCAGCCGCGGGCCGTGGGGATGAGTGGCACGGGATTCGCTGGATCGATCCTGCAACGGTGCGTCGGCGCTCTGAACTGGATCAGAACGGGACCGCCGCGGGATGGGTCAACGGGGTACGGGGTTATGAAACACAGAAACAGTCACTTGCTGGTGGGATACTGGAGCCGTCTCCGCCACTTGCACGACGTCCCGGACCAGACCGACATCGATCCGCGCGACATCAAGCGGCTTCTGCCTTACGTCTTCATTCTCGATGCCGAGGACCCGGCCCGCCCCATTTACCGTCTGGCCGGCACCGCGCTGTGCGAGCGCTTCGGTTTCGAGCTCAAAGGCACCGGTTTTCTCGCGCATTGGGAAGCGCGCTCGGCCACGGCGCTCGTCTCGCTGCTGGAGCAGTCGCTGAAGATGCGCCAGCCCGTCTGCCTCACATCCATCGGCGCCAGCGTCGATTGCGGCATGGTGGAGCTTGAGACCGTGCTCGCGCCGATCAAGTTCGGCAGCAGGGGACCGACGCGCTTCGTCGGCATGATCCAGGTGCTGAGCGACGCCAATCTCTTGTGCGGCCGCCCGGTCGCCTTCCAGCGGCTGGCCGCCTCGCAGCTGATCCGCGAAGGCGACCCCCGTCCCGTCTATCACAACAGCGAACCGCCGCCGCCCCCGCCGCCGATGCTGCGCGGCCATCCCAAAGCGCCGCATCTGCGCCTCATCGTGTCGCGGGACAAGCCTGCGGTGATGACCTTCGCGGCAGAAGACATCCTGACGCGCATGTTCAACACCTTCGGGTCACAGCTGGGCGCCGGCTGACGCGCCTGCGATCCGCACGCCCGAAAACAAACATGGCCCGCGATCGCGGGCCATGGCCGTTGCAAGAGTGTTGTGTCAGCGCCCGTCGGTCGGCTGGGGCGGCGGCTGGTTGGGGTCGCCGGGCGGATGATCGATCGGGTCGTTGTGCATGATGTTGCGGTCGAAATTCGCCTCGTGCTGCTTGTCCTGCAGATAGGGGACTTCATAGCGCTCGATGATCGCGCGGTAGCTTTCGAATTTCTGCATGTCTTCCGGCAGGCGCTTGTCGCAGCGGTCCGCGGGCAGATGCTGTTCTTCCGTGCACCAGATGTCGAAATCCAGCGTGCGCACGGGATACGTCGCTGACGACTGGCCGTTGGCGGCGGCTGCGACCGCCAGGGTCATGCTCACGAGCGCCAGGATATTGCGTTTCATCGACTCACCTTACGCCTGATACGAACGCGGCGGAAGTTGTCCGAATGTAACGCTCGAACAGAATGCGACGGCCTTCGTTCGCGAATTTGTCTCAAACTGTCACCGTGTCGGAGAGAACCTGCCCCAGGCGCGCCTTGCCCAGGATCAGATCTGCGGCTTTCTCGGCGATCATGACGGTCGGTGCGTTGGTATTGCCCGAGATCACTTGCGGCATGACCGAGGCGTCGACCACGCGCAGCGCCTCGACGCCGCGCACGCGCAGCGACGGGTCCACGACGCTGTCGGGATCTGAGCCCATGCGGGCCGTGCCGACCGGGTGATAGATCGTCTCCGCGGTCTGTCGAATGAACGCGTCGATCTCGCTGTCGTTGCGTACCGACAGGCCCGGCATGAGTTCGGCCCCGCGGAACGCGTCGAAGGCGGGCTGGGCAAAGACCTCGCGGGCGATCTTCACGCCCTGGCGCAGCGCCCGCAAATCCTCGTCAGCGGCGAGATAATTGGGCTGGATCAGCGGCGGCGCCAGGGCATCGGCGGATTTGAGCGAGATGGTTCCCCGCGATTGGGGCCGCAGGTGACAAACATGTGTCATATAGCCGTGTCGGTCGCTCTTGCGCCTGGTGTGGTCGAACATCAACGCCGCGATGAAATGGAACTGCAGATCGGGAGTGGCCAGTTCCGGGCGGCTCTTGAGGAAGGCGCCGGATTCCAGGCCTTGCCCGGTCGCCACGCCGGTTCCAAAGAGCAGGTATTCCAGTCCCGTTTTGAGCCGGATGAGCGGGTGGTTCTGGCTGTGGAAGGTGATGGGCTGCGTGCAGGCGACCTGGATCGAGCAATCGAGATGATCCTGCAGATTGCGGCCGACCTCGATTGACGGCGCGATCACGGGAATGTCGAAGCGTCGCAGCAGATCGGGATCGCCGATCCCCGACAGCATCAGGATCTGCGGCGTGTTCACGGCGCCGCCCGACAGGATCACTTCGCGCGCCGCGGCAACGCGCGCCGACCCGCCGTCGCACAGGAATTCGACGCCGCAGGCGCGCGTGCCTTCGAACAGCACGCGGGTGACGTGGGCAAAGGAGGCAATGCGCAGATTGGGGCGGTGCAGAACGGGTTTCAGATATGCCGTCGCGGCGCTGCAGCGCCGGCCGTTGTGGATGGTGAGATGATAAGGCCCGAAGCCCTCCTGCGACGGTCCGCTGAAGTCGCGCGTTTCGGGATAGCCCGCTTGGGCTCCGGCGCGGATGAAGGCGGGGAACAGCGGGTTGGTCGATCGGCCGTTCGAGACGCGCAGCGGTCCGCCGCCGCCGTGCCATTCGTCGGCCCCGTTCTCGTTGCCCTCCGAGATCTTGAAATAGGGCAGCACCTCCTCCCACGACCAGCCGTCGCAGCCGAGTTGGCGCCAGTGGTCATAGTCGCGCGCCTGTCCGCGGGTGTAGATCATGCCGTTGATCGACGATGATCCGCCCCAACCCTTGCCGCGCGGCCAGTAGAGGCGGCGGTTGTTGAGCGCGGGCTGTTCCTCGGTCTCGTAGTACCAGTTGTAGGGATTGGGCTTGCCCAGCAGATCCGGAATGCCGGCCGGCATGTGGATCATCAGCGACTTGTCGCGGCCGCCCGCTTCGACCAGGAGCACCCGGCAGCCCGGATCGGCGCTCAGCCGGTTGGCGAGCACGCAGCCGGCGCTTCCGGCGCCGACGATGACGTAGTCATAGGAATCCATGGGACGCCCAACCCGCCTGCCGCGCGCCCACGATAACCGCGGCTGTGAGGCGGGTGCAAAACATCCTTTTGGACTTAGGGCAGGGTGGCGCCGTCTTCCGGGGCGTTGCTCTGGGGTGCCGCCGGCTTTTTTGCCGCCGCCGCTTGGGCAACCATCGTGGCTTCGTTTTCCAGCCGCCCCAGCGAGATGTCGAAGGAGCGCTTGCATTGCGCCGCGGAAGCCGCCTGGGTGGTCACTTCCAGGTTCAGCCGCCAGCAGTCCCAGTCCGCCTGGGCGCGGGCCGCGTCGCGCGGGTAGACGTCTTGCGCGGTCGTCAGGGCGCGGATCAGGCGGTCGCGCAGGTCGTGGGATGCGACATCACGGCTCGGCTCCGGATCGACCAGTTGCCCCTGCGACAGCTGCAAGGCCTTGGCGGCAAATTGGTTGGCGAGGGTCGCCACGTCGCTGGGTTTCTCGTTGAGGGAGAACGAGCCTTCCTGGTCGAACGACGTGTAGCTGGCCTGGCCCATGTCCCCGAAAGAGTGGGCGAGGAAGGCGTAATCCGAGAACAAGGCCTGGTTGAATGGTGAACCGGACGCCGTCGCCGTTTTCAGGTCATCCAACGAGCTGAAATTAACACAACCCGCAACCAACACGGCCGCAATACCCGCTGTGATTGCAAAGACCGTGCGCCCAGCCCTACGATTTACCATCGATTCTCTCCCCGACGCCAGCGGAAGCCATGCCGAGGCGCCGCGGCGCCAAGGTTAAGAAAGTGTTAGCGGCCCCAGAGGGTTGCGTCGAACGTAAACGATCCATTGAGGTCTTCATCGCACACTGGCTCCTCGATGGCAAAGGCAGGGGGGACGCTCACGTCCGCGCGTAAAGGATGAAAAATGTCGATCCTGTAGTCGCCAAATCGCGCGCCGAGCGGCGCCGATTCCGGCGGGTGCCCGTCAATCTGCCGGGCAAGCTGTTCGTCCCGGGAGACGGCCAGGAAAGCGCCTGCACGGTCGCCGACCTGTCGCCGGGCGGGGCACAGATCGACTGCGTCCTGCCGCTCGAACAGGGCACGCCGGTCGTGCTGTACGTCAATGGTTTCGGCCGCTTCGAAGGAACTGTGGCGCGGCGCGAGGAGAAGTTCCTCGGCATCCGCTTCGTCTCGAGCGCGCTCAAGCGCGAGCGCACCGCCGAGCAGCTGACCCTGTTCATGAATCAGGGCCTGGTCGACAACGCCGATCTGCGCCGCCACGACCGCGCCCCGACCAAAGGCTTGACGCGGTTCACGCGCGCCGACGGACAGATCGTGCCTTGCGAGGTGCTCGACTTGTCGATGAGCGGCATTTCGGTGAAGACCGAATTGCGCCCGCCCATCGGCGAGTTCGTGCTCATCGGGCAAATGGCCGGACGCATTGCGCGCCATCACGAAGACGGCATCGGCATCGAATTCGTCGGCGTGACGCATTCGACCACCGAGCGCCTGCGCGCCCAGCTCACCGCTGCGAGATAGCAGCGCTTCGTTTGCCTCCCCTATTTCAGGGGGAGGTCGATTTGTCCTTCGCGTCGCAAAGGACAAATCGGGTGGGGGTCATCCCCCGAATGATGGTGGCTTGCGTCCTCTCCCAGCCACCTCGCGACGGTCCGGCCTTTTCTCGTCAAGGATGGGAATTTGCGATGGCCCTGTTCTGAAACGGCAGGATCAACGCGCGTGGCGCTCGGTGGATGGGGCGGGCCAAAGTCCCAGTTCTGCCCGCTTCTTCTTCGGCAGGGCCTGGACGATCAGGGCGTGGGCGCGCGCCAGATAGGCCTTCAGCTCTTTCGCCTTCAGCGCATCGAGCCGTTCGAGATATACCCACTTCGCCCGCGCCAGATAGGGCGCCGCGATGATGTGCGGAAGCTGCGTCAGGATCTCGAAGCTCGTCTCGCCCGCCTTGAAGAACAGATGATGGGGCCGGTCGCTTTTTGGTCCCAGCATGGCGAACATCTTGCCGCCGACCTTGTAGACACGCTCTTCGCCCCATTGCACGCTGAGCGTGGCGCCGGGCAGGGACAGGCAGAACGACTCGATGGCGGCATGGGTCGGATGTGTCATGTGGAGCAGGTGTATCATCGCGCAGGTTCGCAGGTAGGGGAAGGCCGTGACCCGAGGTCTGTTCGCCAAAGCTGTGATGGCCGCCGCCGTCGTCCTCGCCGTCGTCGGCATCGGGCTTGTGGCGGTCCCGCTCGGCTGGTTCGTCGATTTCCATTGGCCTTTGGCCTTGGTCCTGGCCTGGGATGCGGCGCTGTCGCTTCTCTTCTTCACGCAGCACAGCGCCATGGTGCGCCCACGCGTCCGCGCGGCCATGCCCGTGCCCGAACATTACCGCAGCGCCCTCTACGCCATGGCGTCGGGAGCCGTGCTCATCCTGGTGCTGGTCCTTTGGCAGCGGGCGGCGCCGTTCTATGCGCTGACAGGTGCGCCCCGACTGGTTGCCAGGCTGATCGAATTGGGGGCCGTGGCGGTGCTGGCCTGGGGTGCCGTGGCGCTTCGCCAGTTCGATCTCTGCGGCCTCAAGCCGATCCAGGCGCATTTGCGAGGCGAACGCGTTCGCCCCATGCCGTTCGTGGTGCGCGGGCCTTACCGCTGGGTGCGCCACCCGCTCTACGCCGCGATTCTGGTGCTGATGTGGACCTATCCGGATGTCACCTTGGATCACCTGCTGTTCGATCTCCTGTGGACGGCCTGGATCGTCGCAGCTTCGCACTGGGAGGAAACCGACCTCGTGCGCGCCTTCGGCGCCGATTACCAGCGCTACCAGAGGCGCGTTCCGATGCTGCTGCCCTGGCGCCGTCCTGCGGCGATCTAACTCCGGCTTGGCGACCGTCCGATTCGCGTCCTACAGTCGGCCGGATCAGCGAGGGTCATCGCATGCAACTGGAATCAGGGATTGGCGCCGTCGTCACCGGCGGCGCGTCGGGATTGGGCGAGGCCACGGCGCGGGCGCTCGCCGCGCGCGGCGTCAAGGTGGCGCTGTTCGATCTGCAGAAGGAGAAGGGCGAGAAGGTCGCTGCCGAGATCGGCGGCACGTTCTGTGCCGTCGACGTGACGCGCGACGACAGCGTCGAGGCCGGTTTCGCCTGCGCCCGCGCCGCGCACGGCCAAGAGCGCATTCTCGTCAATTGCGCCGGCACCGCCAACGCCATCAAGACCGCCGGCCGCGACAGGAAGACGGGCGACATTCGCCGCTTTGCCGCCGCCGATTTCGACCGCATCGTTCAGATCAATCTGGTCGGCAGCTTCCGCTGCATCGCTTTCAGCGCCGCCGGCATGCTGACGCTCGAGCCCCTCGCGGGCGAGCGCGGCGCCATCGTCAATACCGCTTCGGTGGCGGCCGAAGACGGTCAGATCGGTCAGGCGGCCTATGCGGCCTCGAAGGCGGGTATCACCGGCATGACGCTGCCCATCGCCCGCGATCTCTCCTCGGAAGGCATCCGCGTCAACACCATCCTGCCGGGCATCTTCAACACGCCGCTGCTCGTTGCCATGCCCGACCACGTACGCCAGGCGCTGGGCGCCCAGGTGCCGTTTCCGCAGCGCCTCGGCGAGCCCAAGGAGTTCGCGGCGCTGGCGCTGTCCATGATCGAGAATGCCTATCTCAACGCCGCCTGCGTGCGCCTCGACGGGGCGATCAGGATGGCGCCGAGGTGAGACGGCTCGGGGCCGCGCTTGGCGGAGCTCGTGGCAGCGGCACATTTCCCGCGCCCGGCTCTGGTGGTGCGCCTGATCGCGGACAACCCGAGGCCGCGGGCCCGGTTTCCGAGCTGGCCGGCAAACAGCCCCGCGGCTTTCCGCTCAGGCCCTGGCCCAGGCCTGCGGCGAGGCGTGAGAAAGGAAGGTTTCCCCCGGTTAAGGGAGGAAATCACCGTCCCGCCAGTTCGTGGATCTGGCTGTTGGCGAGCGTCAGCTTGGCCACCGACAGTTCGCCCGATCCTTCCAGGGCCATGAAGAACGACCGTGCCCGCTCCAAGGCATCGGCCTTGGCCTTGGCCCACGACTTGGCCGCGTCCGCCCCGCCGGCGCGCCCGCTTGCCTTCTCCGCGCCTGAAAGCGCCGCCGCCGTCAGGGCCCGCTGGCCCGCATAGAGATCGTCGGCGATGCGCCGGATGGCGAGGCGGTCCCAATGCTCGCTTGCGGGAATGCGTGCGGCCAGGCCGCGCAGCCGGTCGATGCCGACTTCCGCGCCCATGGCGAAATAGGCCCCCGCCACGAAATCCAGGTCGACGCCGCGCGCGTGCGCCAGCAGCGCGATCTCCGGCGTCGCCGCCATCAGCGGCAGCGCGCCGACATCCTCGGCCACGTCGGGCGGGGCGCCCGCTGCCACGAGCTCCGCGATGCGCGCCTCGGTGTCTCGCGCCTCGAAGGGCGACACCAGGGTCGAGAAGGTGCCGCGCAGCGCTTCCATGCCGCGCCGGTAGAGCGCCACGGTCTCGCCCAGATCCGCCGCTGCCGGCACGTTGGTGATGAACCACAGCCCCAGGCGCCGCAGCGTCTCGGCGACGTCCGCCGCCATGCGCATCTGCACCGCGGCATCCATCTTGAGGTCCAGCTCGTCGATGCGCTTCTTGAGCCGGCCGAGGCCGAAGGCGCCGTCGGCCACCGCGAAGGCCCGTACGATGCGCGCCGCGGACGCGCCGGAATTCTCCTTCATGCGCGCCACGAACACGGGTCCGGCGAGGTTCACCAGCCGGTTGACGATGGCATCGGTGATGATCTCGCGCTTCAGGCGGTGGCGCGCCAGCTCGGCCTCGAAGCGCTGCGCCGCCGCGGACGGGAAATAGGCGGCCAACTCCGGCAGGAAATGGGGATCGTCGGGCAGGTCGGAGGCGTTGAGCTCCGCCTTGAGGTCGAGCTTGGCATAGGCGAGCAGCACCGCCAGTTCCGGACGGGTCAGTCCGCGTCCGGCCTGGACGCGCCGGCGCAGCTCGGCGTCGTCGGGCAGGAACTCCACGGCGCGGTCGAGGCGGCCGCGCGCCTCCAGGTCGCGCATGTAGCGGCCATGGGCGTCGAGGTCCTTGGGCGCGCGCGACAGGGCGACGGACAGGGTTTCGGTCTGGTCGTAATTGTCCTTCAGCACCAGCGCCGCAATGTCGTCGGTCATCGAGGCCAGCAGGGCGTCGCGCTCCTCCGCCGTGATCTCGCCGCGGCGCAGCGGCCCGCCCATCAGGATCTTGAGGTTGACTTCATGGTCCGAGGTGTCGACGCCGGCCGAGTTGTCGATGGCGTCGCTGTTGAGCCGCCCGCCCTTCAGCGCGTATTCGATTCGCCCGAGTTGTGTGGCGCCCAGATTGGCGCCTTCGCCGATCACCTTGGCGCGCACGTCGGCGCCGTTGATGCGCACGGCGTCGTTGGCGCGGTCGCCGACGTCCGGATTGCTCTGGTTCGCGGCCTTGACGAAGGTTCCGATGCCGCCGAAGAACAACAGGTCCACGTCCGCCTTGAGCAGCGCTTTGATGAGCTCGAGCGGCGTCGCCTTGTTGGCGGCAAGCCCGGTGATTGCCTTCATCTCCATCGACAGAGGGATCTCCTTCATGCTGCGGGCGAACACGCCGCCGCCTTTGGAGATCAGTTTGCCGTCGTAATCGGCCCAGCTCGAGCGGGGCAGGTCGAACAATCGCTTGCGCTCGCCCCAGCTCGCCTTCGGATCGGGATCGGGATCGACGAAGATGTGGCGGTGGTCGAAGGCCGCGATCAGCCTGGTGCATTTCGACAGCAGCATGCCGTTGCCGAACACGTCGCCCGACATGTCGCCCACGCCGACACAGCTGAACGGCTCGTTCTGGATATCGCGGCCTATCTCGCGGAAATGGCGCTTCACCGCCTCCCAGGCGCCCTTGGCGGTGATGCCCATCACCTTGTGGTCGTAGCCGTGACTGCCGCCGGAGGCGAAGGCGTCGCCCAGCCAGAAGCCGCGCGCCTCGGCGATGGCGTTGGCGATGTCGGAGAAGGTCGCGGTGCCCTTGTCGGCCGCCACCACCAGGTAGGGATCGTCGCCGTCGCGCCGGGCCACGTTCTCGGGAGGTGCCACGCTCCCGTCCGGGTGCAGGTTGTCGGTGATGTCGAGCAGGGCATTGATGAAGATCTTGTAGGCGGCGATGGCGGCGGCCATCACCTCGTCGCGCGGCGCGGCGGCGGGCAGCTGCTTGGGATAGAAGCCGCCCTTGGCGCCCACCGGCACGATGACGGCGTTCTTGACCTGCTGCGCCTTGACCAATCCCAGGATTTCGGTGCGGAAATCCTCGCGCCGGTCCGACCAGCGGATGCCGCCGCGCGCCACGGCGCCGAAGCGCAGATGCACGCCTTCCACCTGCGGCGAATAGACGAAGATTTCCACGTGCGGCCGCGGCGCCGGCAGTTCCTCCAGCTTCTGCGAATCGAGCTTGAACGACAGATAAGGCTTCGGCCGCCCTCCCGCATCGCGCTGGTGGAAGTTGGTGCGCAGGACGTTGGCGATGACGTTGCGCATGCGCCGGATGATACGGTCGTCGTCCAGGCTGGTGACATCGTTGAGCGCAGCCTCGATGCGGGCGTGGATGGCCTCGATCTGCGCATCGGCGGCATTGCCGACGGCATGGAACAGCGCCACCAGCAACTTGGCGATGTCGGGATTGCGCGCCATCGCCTGTTCCATGTAGTCCTGGCTGAACGGCACGGCAGCCTGGCGCAGGAATTTCGCCACGGCGCGCAAGATGGTCACGTCGCGCCAGCCGAGACCCGCGGCGATCACCAGCCGGTTGAAGCCGTCGCTTTCCGCCTGCCCGGTGATCACGGCATGGAAGGCATCTTCCAGGAGCGTCTTGGTGGCGTCGGACGCCTGGCCTTTGTCGGCGCGCTCCATCTGGAAGTCGAGAACGAAGGCCTCGCGCGCCTCGCCCAGGCGCAGTTCGAAGGGAAAGGCGTTCTCGGCGATCACCTTGAGGCCGAAATTCTCGAACACCGGCAGCGACACCGACAAGGGCAGCGCGGCGCCGAAGCCGTAGAGCTTGATGCGCAGCACGCCGTGTGCATCGTCCGCCTTGCGCAGCACGCGCGCCTCAACGGGCGCTTCGCGCGTCAGCGCCGCGAAGGTTTCGAGATCCTCGACCGCTTCTTGCGGCGAAAAAGCGTCACGGTAATTGGCGGGAAACCCCGGCGCCTGGGCGTGAAACAGCCGCTGGCCTTCGAGATCGCCATGCTTGGTGCGCAGGATTTCGAGGAGCCCGTCCTCCCAGGTGCGCACCGCGGCGCGGATTTCCGCTTCGAGCTGGGCGATATCGACGACGGGGCGCGGACCGGGATTGCGCCCGACGATGTAATAGATGCGCGCCAGCGTGGAATCGTCGAGCGTCGGAATCGCCGCCGACATGCGCCCGTCGAAGGCGTGCGCCAGGATGGCGTGGATGCGTTCGCGCGCGGCGCCGTCATAGCGGTCACGCGGCACATAGACGATGGCCGAGACGAAGCGGTCGAAGCGGTCGAACCGGATGAAGGCGCGCACCTTCGGCCGTTCCATCAGCCAGAGGATGCCGAGCGCGATGGTATAGAGTTCGTCCTCCGACACCTGCAGCAGCTCGTCGCGCGGGAAGGTGTCGAGGATGTGCGCCAGCGTCTTGGCGTCGTGGCTCGCTGGCGCCAGGCCGGCGCGCGCCATGATGTTTGCCGCCTTGAGCCTGAGCAGAGGAATGTCGCCCGGCCTGCGGCTGTAGGCGCCCGAGGTGAACAAGCCGACAAAGCGCCGCTCGCCCTTGTAGACGCCCTCGGCGTCGAACGTCTTGACGCCGACATAGTCCATGTTCACGCGGCGGTGGACGAGGCTCTTCTTGTTCGACTTGGTGATGATCAGCGGCGCCGGCTGCATCAGGAAGGCGCGCACCTGCGGCGACAGGCGCGTGTCCACGGCGTCCCGGCGCACCACGCGCGCGTCACGGTCGGCCAGCACGCCAAGCCCCGAGCCTTCCACCGGCTCGAGCCGGCCATCGCCGTCCGGCACATAGCGGTAATCGCGGCTGCCCAGGAAGGTGAAATGGTTGTCGCCCAGCCAGGCCAGGAAGGCGATGCTCTCGTCGATCTCGGCGGCGGCGATCTTCGGCGGGTGCGCCTTCAATTCGCTGACGGCGCCGGCGAGGCGCTCGCGCATGGCCTGCCAGTCGCGCACGGCCACGTGCACTTGGGCGAAAACCGCCTCGGCGCCGCTGATGAGGGTTTGCGCCCGCTCGTCCACCGGCGTGTCGATCACCACCACGATGACGCTGGTCGGCTTTCCCGCGATGCTGGCGACGGGATGGAAGACGGCGCGCACGCTGATGCCTTGCGCCGTCACTTCGCCCATCAGCGAATCGAACAGGAACGGCGCGTCGTCGTTGACCGCCAGGAAAATGCGCTCGTTGTGGCGGTACAGCGCCGACTCCGCGGCGGGATCGAACAGCGTTACCAGCATCGTGCCTGCCGGGCGCGCCTGGGCGCGTGCGAACACCATGCGGGCGAGCGCCGCCAGTTCCTCGGGCGCGAAGCGCGTCACGTCTTCGGGCGCCGCATTGCGAAAGAGGGAATCGAAGAAGGCCGCGAGTTCCGGCTCGGCCGCCAGCGCGCTCTTGGCCAGAAGATCTCTGGCCTTCGCTTCATGTTGCGAGCGGTCGAAGGACGAAACGGCGTGGACCATGGATCAGCCTGGAGCAGGAAAGCTCCGGCAGACTAGAGCATGATCTTTTGGGGTGGAACTGCCTGCGCCGTGGAGATTTTGCGGCGTGAGCAGGGTCCATAGCGGCCGCGTATGGACGGGCGAAGCGCGTAGCGGGGACTACGGGCGAGCCCTTCGACGAACTCACGATGCAAAATCCCCCAGCCCTGCGGGTTGGGCGCAGGCGGGCGCCCGCGGCGTCGCCGCGCTCGACCGTATTGCCCGATACGCTCTTCGCGCGGCTCCTGGCGGATCGCCTCGCCTGCGCTCAACGCAGACGATTCCACCCCAAAAGATCATGCTCTAGTTGTTTAGTCCCGGCATTTGATGGAGAGGATCAAGCGTGAACCGCTCGGGCTCTTTTGTCCATACTTTGCAGATGTACTCGTAGGGCGTGAGACCTTTGAGGGTCTTTAGCCTCTTGGCGAAGTTGTAGGCGCTGACGAAGTCAA
>JAGWNK010000028.1 GCA_028871345.1 Alphaproteobacteria bacterium
ATGGTGCAGGCCGCCAAGCCCACCAGGCTGTGCATGATGGCGACCAGCTCGGGCATCTGGGTCATTCTGACGATGCGCGAGGCGATGATGCCGATGGTGCCGCCGACCGCCATGGCCGCCACGATCCACACGAGACCGGACGGCATGACCAGGCGCCACTGCTCGAATACGCCGGCGCCGACGTCGACGAGGCGCGTGCCGAAGATGGTGGCCAGGACGGCGATCGTCATGCCGATGACGCCGTACCAGTTGCCCCGGCGCGAGGTTTCCGGATTGGACAGCCCGCCGAGCGACAGGATGAAGAGAATGATGGCTCCGATGTAGGAGACCGTGGTGAGTGTTGCAGGCATTGGTGCGGTCCCTCTATTTACGGAACATCATCAGCATGCGCCGCGTCACCGCGAAGCCGCCGAACATGTTGATCGAAGTCAGCGCGATGCCGGCGATGGCAATCCAGCGGATCAGGTCGTCGGGACGCACGGTGCCGTCCGGCACCTGGGGTGCGATCTGGATGAGGGCGCCGATGGTGATGATCGAGGAAATCGCGTTGGTGACGCTCATCAAGGGCGTGTGCAGCGCCGGCGTGACGTTCCACACCACCATGTAGCCGACGAACACCGCCAGCACGAAGACCGTGAAGTGGCCGATGAAGGCCGCGGGCGCGTAAAGCCCGATCAGCGCGAACAGCGCCGCGCCGACCAGCGCGACGACCGCCATGCCGGTGCCCGAGCCCTTCTTCTCCTCCGGCTTGACCACCGGGGCCGCGGCCGGCTTGGCCGCGGGCGGCGCGGGAAGCTTGAGCGGCGGCGGCGGCCAGGTGACGTCGCCGTCCTTGATCACGGTGAAGCCGCGGATCGCATCGTCTTCCATGTTGACGACGATCCGACCGTCCTTGGCCTTGCACAGCTCCTCGGTGAGGCGCAGCAGGTTGGTGGCGTAGAGCGTGGAAGATTGCTTGGAGAGGCGCGAGGCCAGATCGGTGTAGCCGATGATGGTCACGCCGTTCCTGACGACGGCCTTGCCGGGCTCGGTCAGCTCGCAGTTGCCGCCCTGTTCGCCCGCCATGTCGACGATGACACTGCCGGGCCTCATCGAGGCGACCATTTCGGCCGTGATGAGCTTGGGCGCCGGCTTGCCCGGGATGAGGGCCGTCGTGATGATGATGTCGACGTCCTTGGCCTGCTTGGCGTACATCTCGCGCTGGGCCTTCTGGAAGCCTTCACTCATCACCTTGGCGTAGCCGCCGCCGCCCGAGCCTTCTTCCTCGTAGTCGACCTTGATGAAATCGGCGCCCATCGACTTGACCTGATCGGCCACTTCGGCGCGCGTGTCGTTGGCGCGCACGATGGCACCCAGGCCGACCGAGGTTCCGATCGCCGCAAGACCGGCGACGCCGGCGCCGGCGACGAACACTTTCGCAGGCGGCACCTTGCCCGCAGCAGTAATCTGGCCGTTGAAGAAGCGGCCGAAGGCGTTCGCCGCTTCGATCACCGCGCGATACCCGCTGATGCCGGCCATCGAGGTCAGTGCATCCATCTTCTGCGCGCGCGACAACAGGCGTGGCACGGCATCCATGGCCAATACCGTCACCTCGCGGGCCGCTAAGGCTTTCATGAGGTCGGGGTTCTGCGCCGGCCAGATGAAACTGATGAGCGTCATGCCCGGCTTCATCAGGGCGACTTCGGCCGTGTCGGGCGCGCGGACCTTGAAGACGATGTCGGACGACGCCCACAACTGGGCGGCCGAGCCTGCGATCTTGGCGCCGGCCTTGGCGAAGGCGTCGTCGTAGAAGCTTGCGCCGTCGCCGGCACCGCTTTCGACAGTCACCGCAAAGCCTAGCTTGATCAGTTTTTCAACGATGTCCGGCACCGTCGCGACACGCTTCTCGCCGGCATAGGTTTCTTTCGGGATTCCGATGGTCTGGGCCATGATTTCACGCTTGGGGTTGGATTGGACGACAGACAAGCCAGGCGCAGGTCGCGCCTTCACGCCGCTCGTTCCGGATTGCGATTTTCATGCACTTTTCCGATGGTGCGTGCTGTGCGGCGAAAGTGGTTGTTGTGATGGACGCCGCCCCTGATTGCGCGCGGGAATAACGCAAAGAGCGGGCCTAGGCAACGCTGCGGCATGCGGCATCGAACACCATTCCCCCCGCTTCAGGAGGGGCGTAAAGCCACAGAGCGTGGCGCACTACAGCCGCCTATCGTGCAGGCAGGATATGTGTATTTCCCGGCCTCAAGGGGCGGGCACGGAGCCTCTCAGCCGCCGCGGAAAACCAGCAACAGCAGCATGATCGCCGCGATCGCGGCCGCCGACCATTTGACCAAGCCGGTGAAGGCTTTCCAGGTCCGCACATGGTCGCTGATGTCCATCGCGCCGTGCTGATCCGAGCTGTCCGCGGCCATGGGCTTCTCCGGGTGGGGCAACCGGCATTATAGCAAACTGTTTTGCTCAGAAAATACGTCGAATCAGTCCGGCGAAGCGCTCGCAGGACAGGTTCAGAGCGCCCGGCGCCGAGGCTGTGAGTGGTCCCAATCGGCCAGCAGCGCCCGCAAAGCCGCCACGAAAGCCAGGGGCTGGTCGAGCATGAGGTGGTGCTGGGCCTGGGGGATGTCGACCACGGGAGCCGCCCTCCCCAGCAAATTGAACATGTATTCCCCGATCTCGGCGGGCATCAGGATCGACTGCTCGCCGCGGAACAGGGCGATTCGGCACCTGGTCGCCTTCAGGCGGGCAGCCGTGTCGCCGATCGAGAAGTCGTGCCAGATGGCGGGGTCGAATTTCCAGACATAGCCGCCGTCCACCGGACGCAGCGAGCGGCGGGCCACCCAGTCGAGCAGGAACAGGTTTTCGCAGACCTGGGGCGGCAGCAGGCGGAAGCGCGCCAGGGCGGCGGCCAGCGTGGGATAGACGTTGCGGGCGTGGGCCCGCAAAGGCGACTTCTCGCGCTTGCGTTCCGGCGGCGTCACCGGGGAATCGACGATCACCGTGCCCTTCAGCCGCTCGCCGTAGAGGGCGCCTGTCAACAACGTGACGAAGCCGCCGAAGCTGTGCCCCACGATGATCGGCGGTTCGGCAAGCGCGAACATGCCGGCGTCGTCGCACACCGCCAGCTCCTCGCGGGCGAAGAGCTCCATGGTGTAGGACTCCCGCCAGCCGGAATCTCCCATGCCGGAGAGATCCAGCGCCGCTATGTTGTAGTCGCGCGACAGGAACGGCGCGATGAAGCTCCACCAATGGGCGTGCGCCGCGTTGCCGTGGACGAGAAGCAGGCCCGGCCGCGCGCGATCTCCCCAGCGCAGGTAATGGATCGGCGTCCCCTCGACCGAGATGACCTTTTCTTCGGGTCGGCAGGCGACTGCTTCCGCGAACCAGCGCGGCGCCGCCGGCTCGGCACCTTCAAACCGGGCCAGCGGTGTTTCGAGTTCGGATGTGTCAGGCTGTGAGAGTGCCGCGATCATTGCATAAAGGCTGGCACGGCTATGCCAGCCATTCAATCCATTCGCCGTGCGAATTGCAGCGGGCAAGCTGGCGCTTTGTCCTGCTGCCGTCGCGGTAGGAATAGATCAGGAGCGGGCATTCGCCCTTCAGCGTGCTCTCCAGAGACACGCGCCATACGGGCCGCCTCAGGCTCGCCATCAGCAGCATGGCGGCGAAGGCTTCGCGCATTTCGTCGCTGAACTGGTAGAGCACCAGCGAGTGGTAGACGCATACCGCCTCGTGCTCAGGCGCCGCGGCGAGCGCCTCGGGCAGCAGCGCCAGCGCATCGCCGGCGCGAATCGGGCGCGGCGAGCGCAGCGCGGCGGCGATGGCCTTGTCGAGGCGGGCGAAGCGGTCGATCTGGTCCGGCCACACCAGCGCCCTGAGCCAGTCGCGCTGCCCGGGGTCCGCCAGATCGACGGGGCTGCGTTCCAGGCCGATGCGGCTGGCGACCTGCGGGGCGCGGCCGTGCGGCGGCGTCTTGTCGCCGCGCAACGCGCAATCGATCGTCAGATCGGCATCGGCAAGTTCGCAGGGAAATACCGCGCCGTTGCGATGGTAGCGCACGCTGTAGCGGTCCCAGGCGAGATTGAATCCCGCGCTGGGTCCGATCTCGATGAGGTGCAGCGGCTCGCCCGCCTCCTGCGCCACGACGCGGAAGGCCGGGGCCAGCAGCGCCGAGCGCGCCACTTCGTTGGTGTTGGTGACGCGCGACGCCATGATGGGTGCCAGCTCTTCGCGGTGGCGCCGCACGAAATCGCGGAACACCGGCACCGGATCGCCCTGCGCCGTTCCGCCCAGATTGCGGTAGAAGTTGCGCAGGGGATGTTCGGCGCCCTGCAGCAACAGGAAATGCACGGCCCCGAACAGAATGTTGGCAGGGGGCTGGCCGGCACGGACGGCCGTCGCGAATTGACGCAACACTTCGTCGCCGCCGACCGCCAAGGACAGCTTCTCGTAGAGCGGCGCACCGGCGCGGCGCGCCTCGCCGGCGAAGAATTCCCAATAATCGACAGCAGGTTCCACGCGCCTTTACCGTTCGTTCACCAACAGGGAACTGTGCCACACGAGGACATCCCTTAAACAGACCTTTACCCATGAGAGCCCACCATGACGGCCCTCTTACCTTCGAGGCCGCCGATGGCTCAGACCATTCTCATCGTCGATGACGATCCCGTGCAACGCCGCCTGCTGGAGGCCGCCATCAGCCGCTCGGGCATGACGGTCGTCACCGCGCCCGGCGGCGGACCGGCCCTCGATCTCGTCAACGGGCCGCGCGGCGATCAGCTCGCGCTGATGCTGCTCGACCTCATCATGCCCGACATGGACGGTCTCGAAGTCCTCAAGCGGCTGCGGGTCAGCCATCCCGACATGCCGGTAATCGTGCTGACGGCAAAGGGCGGCATCGATTCCGCCGTGGAAGCCATGCGGGCGGGCGCCAGCGACTTCCTGGTCAAGCCGGCGAGCCCCGAGCGCATCGCCGTCTCGATCCGCAACCAGCTCAAGATCGGCACGCTGTCGGGCGAAGTCACCCGGCTCAAGAAGAAAAGCGAGAACCGGCTGCTGTTCGAGGACCTGGTCGCCGACTCCGACGCGATGCGACAGGTCTTCCGTCTGGGCTTTCGCGCCGCGCAGTCGACCATCCCCATCCTCATCGAAGGCGAATCCGGCGTCGGCAAGGAACTGATCGCGCGCGCCATCCAGGGCTCGTCGGACCGCGTCGGCAAGCCGTTTGTCGCCGTCAATTGCGGCGCCATTCCCGAGAACCTCATCGAGTCCATCCTGTTCGGGCACGAGAAGGGCTCGTTCACCGGCGCCAGCGAGCGCCACCTGGGAAAATTCCAGGAGGCGGACGGCGGCACGCTGTTCCTCGACGAAATCGGCGAACTGCGCCTCGACATGCAGGTGAAGCTGCTGCGCGCCCTGCAGGAAGGCGAAGTCGATCCGGTCGGCGCCAAGCGTCCGGTGAAGGTCGACGTGCGCATCATCTCGGCGACCAACCGCGACCTGTCGGAGCTGACGCGCGAAGGCCACTTCCGCGAGGACCTGTTCTACCGCCTCAACGTCTTTCCGATCTTCGTGCCGCCGCTGCGCGAACGCCGCGCCGACGTCCCCGCCCTGGCTCGCCACTTCATCGCCCGCTTCACCGCCGAAGAACACAAGGCGGTCGCGGGGTTGACGCCCGAAGCCGCCGACCTGCTCGAGAAGTATTCCTGGCCGGGCAATGTGCGGCAGCTGGAAAACACGATCTTCCGCGCCGTGGTGCTGTGCGACGGCTCGCTGCTCGACGTGTGCGACTTCCCCCAGATCGCCACGGCGATGGGCGTGGAGCCCAAGGCCCGCCGCCCCCATCCGGCGCCCGGAACCATGCCGCACGAGTCGCAGGCCTTCTCGCCGGCCCTGCCCGTGTCGCCCTACCTGCTGTCGCTGGTGGACCCCGCAGGCCATGCCCGCAAGTTCGACGACCTCGAAGCCGAAATCATCCGGCTGGCCATCGCGCGCTATGACGGGCACATGTCGGAAGTCGCCCGCCGCCTCGGCATCGGACGCTCCACGCTGTATCGCAAACTGAAGGAATTCGGGCTGGAAGAAGCGGAGATGCCCGAATACGGCGTCGAGGCGCATCAGGCCGCAGGTTGATCGGCTGCCACCGAGCGTGCCTCCTCAGCGCATCCCCAGCGCGCTGAGGTAGAGGTCGAGCACGGCCTCCTGTTCCTGGAAATCCGCCTTGTCGAGTTTCCGCAGGCGCACGACTTGGCGCATGATCTTGACGTCGAAGCCTTCGCCTTTCGCCTCGGCGTATACTTCCCTGATATCGTCGCTGAGCGCCTTGCGCTCCTCTTCCAGCCGCTCGACGCGCTCGACGAACGAGCGCAGGCGATCCTTGGCGAAACCCGACTTGGCCATCAAAAAATCTCCGTCGTGACTGTCTTCTCTGGCAATAAGTCCCTGGTTTTGCTTGTACCGAGCGGATCGAGAAACCCGAGATCCATCGTTTTTTGATTCAATTCCCGTCCGACGGTTAAGCGGGACTTAAGAGCTGCCCGCTATCTTTGCGGCAGTCCGGCGCAGGCTCCAGGTCCGGAAGCTGGATGGCAACAAAACCGAGGGTACCATGGGCAATCACTTCGCACGTTTTCTTCGCGACCAGTCCGGTGCGACGGCCATCGAATACGGCCTGATCGCCGCGCTGATCGCAGTCGTCATCATTGGCGCGCTGACCGCTGTTGGCACGAGCCTCAGCGCGACGCTGAATTCCGTCGCCACAAGCCTGCACTGACGGGCCGGTATAGGAGAGCGGCGTTGGACACGCAACGCCGCCATCTCCTCTAGCTGTGGGTCTTTTGCGGCGTTCCCGGTGCGGCCCGGGGACGCCGCAATCACTTCGCAGCAGCAAACCTTCCGCGGCGCACGGCGGCTGACCTTTCGCCGACCGACGCGACGACCATTCCGGCGGATGCTGCCATCCCCCGAGGTCCCGCCGCAGCGGAGGGTCGGCGTCTTTTGAAACAACTTCCGACCGGGATTTAAGCGGGACTTAAGAGCTGCAACTTATTCTCGCGTCATTCCGGCGCGCTTCACACTGGAAATGCGACGCTGGGCATCAAGCAACAGAGGGTGCCATGGGCAAACACTTCACGCGTTTTCTCCGTGACCAGTCAGGCGCGACGGCCATCGAATACGGCCTGATCGCCGCGCTGATTGCGGTCGTCATCATCGGTGCGCTGACTTCGGTCGGCACGAGCCTCAGTGCGACACTGAATTCTGTCGCCACAAGCCTGCACTGATACCTCCATACCGGAACGCGGCGTCGACGCCGCGATCCTATTTGTGGGCCTTCTGCGACGCCTCGAACGCGGCTTGCTGTTCGGGCGTCGCCGTTTTCTGATAGAGGCGTTTCCACTCCGACGGCGGCATACCGTAGACCACGCCGCGTGCCTCGTCCTTCTCGAGCGAGATCCCCTTCTCTGCCGCCGCCTCGCGGTACCAGTCGCCGAGGCAGTTGCGGCAGAAGCCGGCCGTGATCATCAAATCGATGTTCTGCACGTCGGTGCGGGCGCGCAGATGCGCCACCAGCCGGCGGAACACGGCGGCTTCGATTTCGGTGCGGGTGCCTTCGTCCATGCTGTTTCCTTTCGTGAGCGGAAGGGGGCGCGTGAATTGGAGCTGCGGCGGCCCCATATCGGCTAGCGCCGCATCGAGGATCGCCGCCAGCCGCTCGGCCATGCGAGCCGGCGCAGCGGGCTCGGTGATCAAATCCTGGCGGATTTCGATCAACACGTGAGGCAGGCCGTTCGCCGTGCCGTGGCGATAGAGGCAGTCGTTCTCGAGCTCGCCTGAGTACGGCTCGTTGTCGCCGACGACAAAGCCGCCGGCGGCGAGGCGCCCGATCAAAGGCGCGGCCAGCCGGGCGTCGCGGTCCCACAAGACGCCGATCTCCCAGGGCCGCCGCCGTCCTTTCCACGACGGCGTGAAGCTGTGGATGGAGATGAGGGCGGGAACATGGCCGGCCACGCGCGATCGGGCGATCTCGTCGTCGATCGCCCGATGATAAGGTGCATGATAGAGGCGCAGGCGGCGCTCGATCTCCTGCCGACCAGCGTCGCGATTACCCGCGATGACACGGCCGTCAGACAGTTTCATGACAAGGGTGGGATCGTCCTCGCCGCGGTTGAGGTCGATCAAGAGGCGCGACCAACGGGCGAGGATTGCCACGGCCGCGAATCGGTGCGCCAGCGCGCGCGCCACCGCGGCGGCTCCGATGTCGTAGGCGATGTGGGTCGCCAACGCCGCCCGATCAAGGCCCAGACCGGCGTAAGCCTCGGGAATCGCGTTAGAGGCGTGATCGCACAGGAAGATCAGTCCTGTGGCCGGTCCGGAGGGTACGGCCCGTTCGAAAGCCTGGTCGGTCATGGGAGCCAGATCATCCGCGGTCGGAGCGGATACGACAAGCGCGATTGACGGGCAGCCCGGTTTGCGCGAAACCGTGCGCATCCCATGCGTCCGATCCTCGCCGCCGCCCTGGTAATCTTCGCGACCGCACCCGCCGACGCGGCGTTCACCATCTGCAACAAGGCCAACCTGCCCGCCAAAGTGGCATTCGGACATTTTGACGGCAAAGCGTGGCGCAGCGAAGGCTGGTGGACAATCCTGCCGCAAAAATGCGAGACGGTGCTCTACGGGGCGCTCGACGCCCGCTACTATTATGTCTACGGCACCGACGGCGGTTCGGGCACTTGGAACGGCGGCACCTATTTCTGTACCTCCTCGACCGGAAACTTCTCCATTGCAGGCCGGGCCAATTGCGCCGCACGACACTATGACCGCCACGGTTTCTTCACCGTGGACACCGGCGACGCCACGGACTGGCGGCAGGCGCTGTCCGACTAGGAGCTTTCGGGAACACGATTGATGCGGCGCAGACGCAAAACCAAGATTCTGGCAACGCTGGGACCGGCCAGTTCGACGCCGCAGATGATCCGCGCCCTGTTCGAGGCAGGCGCCGACGTCTTCCGCATCAATATGAGCCACAGCTCGCACGCGGTCCTGGGCGAGTTGCATCACACGGTGCGCAGCCTGGAAGAAACGGTAGGACGGCCGATCGGCATCCTGGTCGACCTGCAAGGCCCGAAGATCCGCTTGGGAACCCTGCCCGGAGGCGCCCGCGAGGTGCGCAACGGCGACCGCCTGAAGCTCGTGCGCAAGGTCTCCGCCGACGACCCTGCCGACATTCCGATTCCTCATGCCGAGGTGTTCGCCGCCCTGCAACCGGGCGAGTGCATCCTGGTCGACGACGGCAAGATCCGGTTCCGCATCGAATCCTCCACCCGCGAATGGGCCGAAGCCGTGGTTGAGGCAGGCGGCACCCTCAAGGACAAGAAGGGCGTCAACCTCCCCGACACGATCCTGCCCATCCCGGCCATGACGCCCAAGGACAGAAGCGACCTCGAGGCCGCACTGCATCTGGGGGTCGATTGGATCGCGCTGAGCTTCGTGCAGCGTCCCGATGACGTTGCGGAACTCAAGAAAGTGGTGGGCGGCCGCGCCGGCTGCCTCGCCAAGATCGAGAAGCCCAAAGCCATCGAGTGGCTGCCCGACATCCTGGACATCTCGGACGCGCTGATGGTGGCGCGCGGCGACCTGGGCGTGGAACTGCCGATCCAGGACGTGCCCGGCAAGCAGAAATATATCACGCGCGCTGCCCGCAAGGCGGGCAAGCCGGTCGTAGTCGCGACCCAGATGCTGGAATCGATGATCACGGCTCCGGTGCCGACGCGCGCCGAAGTCACCGATGTGGCCAACGCGGTGTTCGAAGGGGCCGACGCGGTGATGCTATCGGCGGAATCCGCCGCAGGCCAGTATCCGGTCGAAGCGGTGTCCATGATGGACAAGATCGCGATGACGGTGGAGGGCGACCCGCTCTACGTCTCGATCATCGATGCCCAGAGGAACGAGCCGGAGGCCACCACGGCCGACGCCATCATGGCTGCGGTGCACGAGGTGACCAAGACGATCCATGCCCGCGCCATCGTCAGCTGGACGAAGTCGGGTTCGACGGCGCTGCGCGCGGCGCGCGAACGCTCCGATGCGCCGATCATCGCGCTGACGCCAACTCTGGAAGTGTCGCGCCGGCTGTCGCTGGTGTGGGGATTGCACTGCGTCTACACCGAGGACGCCCAGGATCTGGACGACATGGTGGACCGCGCCGCGCGCTTCGCCTTCCAGGAAGGCTTCGCCAAGCCGGGCGAGCGCATCGTGGTCACCGCCGGCGTGCCGCTGCGCACGCCCGGCGCCACCAACATGCTGCGCGTGGCGTTTGTCGGGCCCCAGAAGGGGGAATGAGATTGCGGTACTACGACGTCGTCGTGCCGCAAGACGGCAGATCGAAATCGTCGGCCACCCGGCGGACCACGAAGACATAACCGATCGGTGAACCGGGGTAGCTCGATTCGACGAGCGTGCTGGTCATCGTGGCGCCGTCCTCGGACGGCACGTCCTTGTACTTGTCGATGAGGTGCACCTCCTTGCCGTCGATGCTGGTCGTGACGACGACGGTGAGCCCGTCCTGCGTCGACCAGGTTCCCTCCTCGTACGACGTTTCCGCTTGGTCGCCGTCGCATTTCACGGAGCGGATGGAGTAGCGGCCGTCGGCCATATGGTGCTCGACGGTCTTGACGTCGGGATCGCCCGGCTGGCCCTCGCCATACCAGGTCCCCACCGTGCCGCGGTCCTGTTGCGCCAAAGCCGGCGCAAGAAGCACCGCCGCGAGCGCGGCCGCCATCAAGATGCGCATGAGCCCCCCTTTCAGATCCCCTGCCCTTCCACCGCCCGCGACAGGCCGTCGATGTGGCGCTGCAATCCCTCCATCTGCGGATCGAGCGCCTGGGCACGGCGGTAAAGCGCCAGCGCCCCGGGCTTGTCGCCGTAGTCCTCGAGCATCTCGCCCAGCTCTTCCAAGGCCGCGAACTGGCGCGGGTTGAGGGCGACCGCCTTCTGCAGCGAGACCATGGCGCCGGCATCGTCGTTGGTGTCCGACTGCAACAGACCGCGGCGATGCCAGCCCTCGGCATATTTCGGGGCGATGTCGACCACCGCGTCGTAGAGCTTGCGCGCCGTGTCCTTGTCGCCGGCGGCCTCGGCCGCGGCGGCGCGCGACATCAGGAGGTCCACGCTGGGGCTACCCGATTGCAGGAAGAGAGCGTCGAGGCGGGCCTCGATGGGTTTGGCGTCTTCCGCCGACTGCGCCGCCTTGAGCTGCGCCAGAAGGGCGTCAACCGGCGGTGCCGCCATCGCGGCGGCCGAAAGGCACAGCAGGAACAGGAGCGAAAGCGGGCGCATGGCCCAGCCTAGCGCCTCGCAGCGGGATGATGAAGATTTAACCCTGGCGCGCCTTGAAGCGGGGATTCTTCTTGTTGATGACGTAGGTGCGGCCCCGCCGGCGGATGACGCGGCAGTCCTTGTCGCGCTTCTTGAGCGAGCGGAGCGAGTTGCGGATCTTCATGGCACGCCTTTTGAACTCGATGTCTCTGCGAGATGAGCCCCGCTTGGAAGGCGCGGAAACTAGTCGGCCCGAAAATCCGTGTCAACGGCGGGAAAAGGCGTGGATTTCACCGCATTTTCGCTATGGAACACGTGGTAAACGTGGTTTGGATTGAGGGCCTCGGGGGAGGCGGTTGGCATGCGTGTCTTGGTCCTATTCCTGGCCTATCTTCTGTCGATGGTCCTGCTGGCGGCGGCCTATGGCGGGACACCGGCTGCGGCAACCCCGGCCATGCCGACCCCCGGCACCCCGGTGCCGACCCCGTCCCCGGCGGAGGAAGACCAGGCTTTTGCCCATTTCCTGAGCGATTTCCGCGCCACGGCGCTGGCCCAGGGGATCACCGCCGACACCTATGACGCCGCCACGCGCGGCCTCGAGCGCAACGGCCACATCCAGGACCTCAACCTCAACCAGCCCGAATTCTCCAAGCCGGTCTGGGACTATCTCGACACGGCCGTTTCGCCGCAGCGCATCGCCGACGGGCGCGCCGTGCTCGTGGCCGATGCCGACATCCTCGGACGCGTCTCCCGGAAATACGGCGTGCCCAAAGAGGTCCTGGTCTCCATCTGGGGCAACGAGTCGGACTTCGGCCGCAGCATGGGCGGCTACAACATGTTCCAGGCGCTGGCGACGCTGGCCTATGACGGGCCGCGCACCGACTATGCCCGCCCGCAACTGATCGCGGCGCTGAAGATGATGCAGCAGGAGCACTATGCGCCGTCGCAGATGACCTCGTCCTGGGCCGGCGCCTTCGGCCAGACGCAATTCGTGCCCACCACCTTCCTCAACCAGGCGGTGGACGGCGACGGCGACGGCAAGATCGATCTGTGGATGTCGGTCGCCGACGCCATGGCATCGACCGCGAACGTCATCTCGAACGCCGGCTGGGTGGACGGCAAGCCGTGGGGCATCGAGGTGAAACTGCCGGCGGGATTTGCATATGAAGAGGCGGATCTCAACCTGACAAAGACAGTCGCCGCCTGGACCAAGTTGGGCGTGAGGACGGTGATGGGGGGCGATCTGCCGGCGAGCGACGATCCCGCCTCGATCTACCTGCCGGCCGGCGCGCGCGGACCGGCCTTCCTCGTCTTTCCCAATTTCAAGTCCATCCTCAAGTACAACAATGCGGCCTCCTATGCGCTCGCCGTGTGCCTGCTGGCCGACCAGCTGAAGAGTGCGCCGCCGGTGGCAGCGGCCTGGCCGCGCGACGAGCAGCCGCTGACGCGCGACGAGCGCCTGGCACTGCAGAACTCGCTCGCCAAGCTCGGCTTCGACATCGGCAAGATCGACGGCATCATCGGCTCGAAGGCGCGCGCTGCGTTGCGCACCTGGCAGAAGGCGCATGCCCTGCCTGCCGACGGCTACGCGACGCAGGATCTGCTCACGCGGATCGCCATGGATGCCAAGACGCACTGACGACCTGCAGCATCTACATTAAAACGATGTAGCGTTGCTTCCGACTCAGACACGCCATGCAGGACGCGCAACGCCCGTTGTCGCGGAACTATGCCCGACGCGTGTGTGAACTCCGTCCACAAACTCATCCGTGCCTGCGAACCCCGCGAAATCCCTGCCGGTGCCCGCAAACCGTCACGGTACGGATCGTTGCATGAATTTTCCGACAGGCTCGCGACCGCTGCGGGCCGCGTTGTCGATTTGCCACGAGCGTAGAACTTGTGAAGGGGAGGACTAATTCTAGCGACATTCGCTCCCTATCTGGTGGCGACGGCTGGGAACAAAGAGGAGTGAGTACATGAAGAGGACAGTTCTGTTGGCCGCCGCCGTCGCGATGGCCGCCGCAGCGAGTGCCGCCGACGCATCGGACCAAGGCTACTACTTCTCCGGTATCGCCGGCGCATCGTTGATGCCGGACCAGACCTTCAGACTCTATGGCGCGGGTTCAACCAACAGCAGCTTCGACGCCGGCTACGCCTATGGCGGCGCCGCGGGCTACGACAGCGGCAACGGCTGGCGCGTCGAATTCGACGTGTTGCACCAGCATTCCGCGGTCGACCGCGTCGACAAGGCGCCGTCGAGCGGCCATCTGCAGTCCACCAGCTTCATGCTCAACGGCACCTACGACGTCATCGATCTGGGGGCCGTCACGCCGTATGTCGGCGCCGGCATCGGCTTCCAGGACATCGGCGCCTCGATCAACGGCTTCAGCGGCACCGACCAGTGGCAACCCGCCTATCAAGCGGAGGCCGGACTGCGCCACGACTTCAACGACAAGCTGTCTGTGTTCGCCGAATACCGCTATTCACAGTCGGATGCGGCGCGGCTGACGGCCGGCCCTGACATGGGCAACCAGCATTTCTCCGACAATGCGATGCTGACGGGCATCACCTATCACCTCGGAGATTGATCATCGCCTGACGCGAAGGCCGGGGTGCAACCGTGCCCCGGCCTCTTCTTGAACATAGTCAACGCCTTCAGTTCGCCGCCGCCTTGGGCGGAATCAGCGCCGCAAGGATCGGCTCGACCCACTGTTCCTTGTCGATGTCGTAGGCGACGAAGTCGTGATCGAACTGCCAATAGGCCCAGGAGAAGCCGTGCGCTTCGGCGCCGCGTGCCACCGCAGCCGTCCACGTGTAGCGATCCGGTAACGGCGCCGTCTCGAAGGCACCGAACTCGCCCAAGAAGATCGGCCGGTTGTGCGCCGCGGCCCACGCCTTGACCGTATCGAATTCGCCATTCATCGCCGCTTCGTCGGCCTGCGTGCCCCAACGGACGTCGTGCAGCGCCTGGATCTCGGGGCCGTTCCAGGTCGTGCCCTGATGGGTGAAATGGAACGGGTGGTAATAATGGAAGGTAACGATGATGTGGGGATCATCGGGCAGCTCCAGGTTGGGCAACTCCTCCAATCCGTTCCAGTTGGCCGGACCGATGATGACATTGCGCGCGGGATTGCTGGCGCGAATGATCGCCAGAGTCTCTTTGAGCTGGGCGTTCCACAATGCCGCCGTGAGCTTGCCGTGCGGCTCGTTCAGCATCTCGAAGATCAGGCGGTTGGGCGCGTCCTTGTAGCGTGGTGCGATCTGCGACCAGAACGCGTCGAGCTTGACGCGGCAGTTGTCGGGGTCGTTGCCGCAAAGCATGAAATCGTGCTCGTCGAGATCGACCGTCAGTCCCGCCGTGAGCGCCGCCTCGACCATCTTGTCGAGGAATGCCACCCAATGGGGGTCGAGCGTGTTCGACGAATCCATGTGCTCGAAGCTGTTCATCACGATGCGCACGGTCGAAAAGCCCGCATCGCGGATCGTCCGGAAATAGCGCGCCTTGAAACGTGCCAGGCCCGGATCGTTCCAGCCCGGATCGCCCGCCAGCACGTTGATGCCGCGTGCCATCGCGGCATTCTGGGCGACGGCGTCGATGGGCGTGAAGGCCTCGCCGAACGTCGGGGCCGGTGGTGTTTCCTGCACGCCTGCGCAACCCGCCAGTGCCGCGGCAAGGGCAACGTACGCCAGCCATTTGATCGCCTTCGTCATGTCCCATCTCCTCTCGCAAGTTCCCGAATGCGAGCCGGGGGCGGCCCCGCTCATTGGCTCTGCGGGATCAAGGCATGCAGGATCGGTTCGACCCACTGGTCCTTGCTGATGTCGTAGACGATGAAGTCCTTGTCGAACTGCCAATAGCACCAGGCGAAGCCGCGCGCCTCCGCAGCACGGGCCACGGTCGAGGTGTACTTGATGCGCCCATCCATCGGCGCCGTTTCATAGGCACCGAATTCGCCCAGGAGAATGGGACGGTTCCACTCGTCCGACCACGCCTTCACGGCATCGAAGTCCTTGTCGAGCTGCGCCAGATCGGCGGGCGTGCCCCAGTCCCGACCGGTCTTCTTGTACTGCGGCACCCAAGGCGACCCCTGATGGGTGAATTCCATCGGTGCGTAGTAGTGGAAGGTGATGATGATGTGCCTGTCAGGCACCGGGAGTTCGAGCTTGGGCAGGAGCGACAGGCTGTTCCAGCTTCCCGGGCCGATGACGACGTTGCGCACCGGGTTGGTGGCGCGGATGATCGGCAGCGTCTGCTTGATCTGCGCATTCCACAACTCGGGCGTGAAGGCCTGATGGGGCTCGTTGAGGATTTCGAAGATCAGCTTCGCCGACTCGTTCTTGTAGCGGGGCGCCACCTGGGCCCAGAAGGCGTTCAGCTTCTGCATGCAGGCCTGCACCTCGACGCCGCAGAAATTGTAGTCGTGCTCGTCGAGGATGACGTTGAGACCGGCGTCGAGCCCCGCCTTGACCATCACATCGAGATGGCGCAGCCAGGCATCCTCGACGACGTAGTATCCGTCCATGTGTTCGAACGGCATCATGACGATGCGCACCGTCGAGAAGCCCGCATCCTTGATCTTCTTCATGTATTCGGGCTTGAAGCGCGCCTTGGCCGGATCCGTCCAGCCGGGGTCCTCGGACAGCACGTTGACGCCGCGGCCCATCTCCGCGACCTGGGTGAAGGCGTCTTCCCCGACGAAGTTGCCGGCCGCCGGCGGCGGCGTCGAATTAGAGGAGGCGCTCATGTTCAGCTGGGCACAGCCGGCCATCGTGAGGATGAGCGCCAGACCGGCCAGTCCTGTCAGCGTGCGTCTCATATCCTTCCCTCCAGCATCATGGTCCGTTTTTCGCCGTCGTCGACATGGTGTTGTTCTGTCGGCACGAAACCTGACAGCGCTTACCAGCAGGCGTCAAGTCACCTCTTCGTCATCCCTGCGAGGCGTTATCTCTCGCGTTTAAAGCGAATCTGAGAGGAGTCGCTGCGGCCCTCGGCGTCCACCACCGTGATACGCGCGATGCCTTCACCGGTCGGCAGATAGAGCGCCGGCTGGAAGCGGTCGAAACTGCCCACCAGCATGCCGTTGACCAGCCAGGTGAGCGGCGCCCGGCCCCCGTCGGCCTTCAGCATGATGGTCTTATCCTTGGCACTGGCCGACGGCAGCGGCACCACCGTGCCGTTGGGCGGAAAGGCGATCGAGGGCGGCGGCACGTTGGTCTCCACCTTGGCCACGACGGCGGATTGCTCGCGCGTGAAGACCCGCAGCGACGGCGGCAACTGGTCTGTGTCCTGGGCCATGATAACGCCCGCCGGCGGATCGGGCGCGGGATGGCGGTCTGCCGGCAGGAGCCCGAACACCTTGAGCAGGATCGGAGCGGCGGAATCGACGCCGACATGGCCGGCGCGCGGCGTGCCGTTGGCGCGACCGACCCAGACGCCGACCGTGTAATCATTGGAGAAGCCCGCCGACCACTGGTCACGGAAGCCGTAGGAGGTACCCGTCTTGAAGCCGATGGTGCGCGGACGCTGCAGGCCTTCGCCCATCGCCCAGCCGTCCGGCAGGGTCGCGCCGTCGAGGATATCGCGCAGATAATAGGCGGCCACAGGACCGAACAGGCGGTGTTCGGGCGCGGCGGGCGCTCCGGCGACGAGGCGCAGGGACTGGGCTTCGCCGCCGTCGGCGATGCCGGCATAGAGCATGGTGAGATCGAAGGGTGAGATGCCCAGGCCGCCCAGCGCGAAGGCCGCATTGGGCGCCGTATCGCGAGTCGGGAAGGCGAGACGGGCGCCCGCATTCTGCAGCGCCAGCGTGAAGACCAGCGGGCCGACGCGCTGCAGCACCGCCACCGCGGGAACGTTGAGCGACATGCGCAAGGCGTCGCGCGCGGTGACCGCCCCCTGGAAGGATCCCGCGAAATCGCGCGGCGCGTAATCGCCGAAATTCGTCGGTGCGTCCTCCATCATGGTGGAGGGATGCAGGATGAGATCGTCGAAGGCGAGTCCGTAGATGAAGGGCTTCAACGCCGAGCCCGGCGAGCGCGGGCGGCGCGCCAGGTCGATCTGGCCCGCCTTGCCCCAATAATTGGTGCCGCCGACATAAACGAGGACATCGCGGGTCGCGTTGTCCACCACGACGATCGCCATCGACGCGCCGTCGCCCGTGTAAAGGCTCTCCTGCTTCGCCAGCCGTTCCACGGCGCCCTGCAAGCCGGCATCGATGGTGGTGACAATGCGCGGGCCCGGATGGCGGCGCACGAGGTAGTCCGCCAGATGCGGAGCCGAGAACGGCATCGCCTGACGGGCGAAGGGCACACCTTCGCGTTCGGCGACCGCCGCGTCAGAGGCGGTGACGACGCCCTCTTCCACCATGCGCGCCAGGACCTTGTTGCGACCCTTCTGCGCCGCGATGGCGTGACGGTCGGGACGCTGCTTGACCGGCGATTGCGGCAGCGCCACGAGGAGCGCGGCTTCGGCGAGATCGATTTGATCTGGCGGCTTGCCGAAATAGCTGAGCGACGCCGCGCGCACGCCTTCCAGGTTGCCGCCGAACGGGGCCAGCGTCAGGTAGAATGAGAGGATCTCGTCCTTGGAATAGCGCTCCTCCAGCTGCACCGCGCGCATCATCTGGAACAGCTTGGTGGCGATCGAGCGATGGCGCGGGGGCTCGAGCAGGCGCGCCACCTGCATGGTCAGCGTCGAGCCGCCGGATACGATGTGCCCCAGCGTCGCCCACTGATACGCCGCACGGACCATGGCGAAGGGATCGACGCCGCCGTGGTCGTCGAAGCGACGGTCCTCGTAGGCCTTCAGCATGGCGAGGTAGCGCGGAGAGACATCGCGCACGGTGGTCTTCATCCGCCAGTAGCCGTCGCGTGTGAGATAGGCGCGCAATAGCGTGCCGTTCCGGTCCACGACCTCCGGCGACAGATTGCGGGCGTTGGCCATGTCGGGTGGAAAAGCCAAGTCGGCGATCACCAGCGTGCCGACGAAGAAGAGCAGCGCACAGGCGGCAATTACGAGCAGGCGCGACAGTGCTCTCCCTGGATAGAGGTCGTCCGGCGAAGCCAGATGGTTCGGGGTCGGTGGCATGACCCCTCCCTCACCCTCCCCCTTCCGGGGAGGGAATACGATCAACCCAACACGTTAGACCCTGCATTGCGAACTCACGGCTTTGACCGCATCAGGTAGACGATGGCGAAACCGCCCACGACCGCGCCCAGCACGGCGGCGTAGAAGAACGGCGCCGAGCGCTCGAGGTGCGGCCAGATCTGCACCGCCAGATAAAGCGCGGCGATCACCACCACCCAATAGATGACGCCCGCCACCCAGAACCGCGAGTAGTCCGTCTTCGCCATGTCGGCCTCTACGGTTTGATCGTCACCGTGCCCAGCGTGGTGCGGCCCATCACGCCCGGCGCATACATGTCTTCCGCGACGCCTGCCGGCATGACGAAGGTTCCCACCGTGACGGCGCGGACCACATAAGCGACGTGGAACACGGGTTGGGGTTCCGCCTTCTTCTTGTCCTCCTCGCCGCGGTAGCGCGAGCCGATCGAGAACGCCGCCACGTAGCGGTCGTCGCGCTTGTCGGCCATGCTGAGGTCGGTCAGCGGATCGGTGACGTTGTAGGGCTTTGCCTCATCGCCCGTCAGCGTCTGCTCGATCTCGAGACCGGCCGGCAGCATGTCGATCACGCCGATCTGGCGGGCATAGTCGTTCGCCAGCCGCCCGGTCAGCTCGATCACGACACGGTCGTTCTGGTGGAGATTGCCGAGGTCCGCCGGCGACCCGCCCAGGGTCCAGGCCGATTTCGTCAGCCTGATGCCGGTGGCCACCGCCGGCAGCGGCGCCGACGGCGTACCCTGGACCGATGTCGTCCGCCACACCGTAGCGTCACCCTTGTTGGTGAGCGCGATGCCTCCATTGAGCGCGCCCCAGTCGGGCGACAGGCGCACCGCTCCGTTGCGCAATTGCGCCGGCTTGCCGTTGACCAGGATGTTGAGGCGCGTGCGCTGGCGCGTCAGCTCATAGGCGGCGCGCAGCATCCAGGCCTTCTCCTGCGTGGTCGTCCAGTTGAGCCGCATGTCGATGGCATCGCCCTTCGACAGGAAGGCCGGGATCAGCTCCGCCTCGTTGCTCTCCGCCGCCAGGGCCGTCGCCGCAGAGATGTCGCGCAGCAGCGTGCCGTAATCGCCCACCGGATAGGTGTTGGGCTTGGCCTTGAAGATGATGTCGCGGGCCCGGTTGAAGGCGTAGGCCGTGCGCGAGCGGTCGCCCACCTCGGCCGCCGCCGCGCCGGTCAAGGCGGCCGCAATGGCCGTATTCCATTCCGGTCCGCGTGTGTCGCTGAAGTAGCGCAGATCGGAGATGTTCACCTGACCCGAGCGCGCCAGCAGATAGAAGGCGTAAGCGCGCGTGGCATCGTCGAAGGAGTTCGACGAGGCCGTACGCCTCAGCCAGGCGGAACCGCGGCGCAGCGCGTCATTGGGCACGACGTAGCCCTTGTCCTTCGCCTGCATCAGGAAGTCGAGCGCATAGGCGCTGATCCACGGATCGGCGTCGCTGCCCGGCCCCCACATGCCGAAGTTGCCGGCATAGTTCTGCATGTCGAGCACGGCGTCGACAGCCTGCTGCTCGCGATCGCGCAAGGCCTTGTCGCGCGGCAAACCCGCCAGGTCCGCCATGTCGTTGAACACCAGGAGCGGCAAGGCGCGGCTGGTGGTCTGCTCGATACAGCCATAGGGATACTTGTCGAGCCACTTGAGCAGGCCGGGAACGTTGGCAAAACCGTGCGCGGCGGAGACGGTAAGGTCGACCGTCTGCGTGCCCGGCACGATGTCCGCGATCAGCGAATGGTTCGCCGTGTAGGTGGCGTTCGCCGCCAACGGCAGCGTCTCGTCGCGCGCGACATCGAACTGCGGGCTGCGCACCTGGATCGGCCAGGAGCGCGTCACCGCAAAGCCGGGCCCCGTGAGCTTGAGCGCCACATTGGCGACGCCAAGGCCCTTGCCGTCGATCTCGACGGGCACCAGCACGCGCTGTCCGGCGTTCAGGTGCTGGCGCACGACGGTTTGTGCGCCGCCGGCGAGGCCCAACGGTCCGCCGGTCGTGATCGTGGCGACATAATCGCCGGGCTTGCCTTCGACATTGTTGAGGTTGAGCGCGGCCAGCGCCTTGTCGCCCGGCGCCAGGAACAGCGGCAGGACGATGTCGGCCACCACCGGATCGCGCACCGTCAGCGGACGATCGGCGCGGCCGAGCTTGTTGGCGCTCAACACCACGGCCATCAGGCGCAGCTCGCCGTTGAAGTCGGGAATGTTGACCGGCACGTTGACCATGCCGCCGGCCCCCACCTTCACGAGTCCGGAATAGAGCGAAACGGTCTTGACCGGAACGACGGCCAGCGAACGACCGCCGAAGGTGTCGCCGCCTTCGCGCATGGCGCCGACATCGCCCTTCTCCGCCTTGATGAGGCGGCCGTAATCGTCGCGCATTTCGACGCCGAGGCGCCGCTTGCCGTAATAATAGGAGACGGGATCAGGCGACTTGTAGTCGGTGAGTTGCAGGATGCCCTCGTCCACCGCCGCCAAGGTCAGCCAGGCGTCCTCACCCGACGACAGACCCTTGACCTGGATCGGCAGATTGATGCGTTGGCGCGGCAGCACCTTCTTCGGCCCGCCGATCAGCGGAATCAGCGTACGCGGTGCGTTGTCGATGCCGAGCCAGGCGAGACCGATCGAACGCACGGGCTCGTGCCCGGTCGCCTGATCGAGCGGGCGATAGTCGGTGACCAGCACATAGGCGCCAGCGCCCCAATCGGCCGACACTGGAACGTCGACGGTCGCGCCGCCGGCGGGAGCGTCGATCACCTTCGACGAAAACACCTTGTCGCCGGCCACAACGACTAGCGCCTTGCCGTCGGCGGTGGGCTTGATGCGCACATGCGCCGTATCGCCGATCCGGTAGCTCGGCCGGTCGGCCGCGACCGGGATGCGGTCAGGCCGGTCACCGGCGCTCGACGCCGCCCAGCCGGAATAGAAGCGGTAGGACGTCGAGGCCTGCGACCGCGGGTCGGTCAGGGTCAGGCGGTAGGTGCCCCATGGCATGGATTGCGCCAGCTTCACGGACGCGCCCGCGCCTATCGACATGGTGCCGGAGGTGATGAGGCGGTCGCGCGTCATCGACTTGTATTTCCAGCCGCCGTTGTCCTGGTACCATTGATAGGTCGTGTCCTCGCGTACCCAGGAATAGGTGACGCCATTGAGCGCGATGCGCTTGCCGCTGGGATCGAGCGCGACGGCCTCGAAGCCCGCGCGCTGGCCTTCGGCCACGGACATGCCGTCGAAATCCGCACGGATGCCGATCAGAACCTTCTGGTTCTGCACCGGAATCTCCACGGTCTTCGCCGTGGCGCGGCCGCCGGGCTCGTGGATCGCCACGCGCACGTTGGCGCGCAGCGGCAGCGTCGTGTCGGCAAGATCGCCGACAGTGCCCGTGGCCTCGGTCGAGCCGGCGGCATCGGTCGGCGGCACGCTCATCTGCACGTCGACGGACGAAAACGTGTCGTCGACCCGGCCAAACTGCCAGCCCTTATAGGCGTCGAACGGCGTCGGATCGGCGCTGATGCGCGCCTCGGCCTCGCCGGTGAGGCCGCTGGCCGGAGCCCCGTAAAGGAAGCGCGCGTCGGCGCGGACCTTGATATCGCCGCCGGGAGCGACCGACTTGGTCTCGACCGTCAAGGCCACCTTCAGTTTCTGCGGCACGAAATCCTGCACGTCGAACTGGACGCGACCCACCGGATCGGCGTCCTTGGAGGTGTCGACATAGGCCGCGATCTGCCAGCGGCCGTGCGGCGCGCTCGACGACAGAGGCAGCGTCCACGACGCGGCGCCCGCCTGCAGGGAATTGCCGGGAATGGTGGTGCGGCCGACTTCCAGGCCGTCGGGACGGGTGGCGACGAGAGTCAGCGGAGCGCTGGCGGCGGCGCCGATACGGTCGCGCAGCATGGCGGTGAGGTAGACGACCTCGCCGGGGCGGTAGACGCCGCGTTCGGTGTAGAGAAATGCATCGAGCGGACCTGGCACATTGCGCCCGCCGACGCCGCGATCGGTGAGATCAAAGCTGCCGCGGCGCAGGTCGATGAAGCTGAAGTCCTTGTCAGAGCCGTAGGCCATGACGACGACGGGCTCGTCGCCGCCCTTGGCGCGCATCAGGCCGGCGTCGAAATCGGCGCGACCGCTGGAATCCGTGGTTGTCGTGCCCACTTCATTGTTGTCGCGCGCCACGAGGGAGAGCTTCACGCCCGACAGCGGTTTCGCGGAGGCATAAGAGCGGACGAACACCGTGAGGCCGCCGGCACCGCTGAACGTGGTCAGCGCCATGTCGGAATCGACAACCCACTGCACCGCCATCTCGCCGGATTCGTAGTCTTCATCTTCGGACGTCGACTTCTTGTTCGCGTCGGAGGCGATCAGGACATAGGCGCCTGGTTTGCGGTTCTTGAGCAGGTCGTGGATCGGGATCAGCGTCACGACGGTGTCGTTCTTGACGTTGTTGACGTCCATCGTGCCCGACCAGACGAGCGAACCCTGGCTGTCTTCGATCTGCTTGGCATCCCAGGAATAGAGCGTGGACTCGTCGACGGTGCCGGTTTCGATCTGCGACAGCAGCCGGTCGCCGACGCGGATGAGCTTCACCTTGAGCTTCGAGATGTTGACCGTCGTGACGGGAACGCCCTGGGTATTGTCGCGCGGCAGGATGATGCCGCCCGAGAACTGCACGATCGAGGGCTTGTCGCGCAGCTCGACCGGAACCGTCTCATCCTCGGGCAGCTTGTCGCCGCTCGCCGACGGCAATCCGGCCTTCAGCGTGACGTTGTAGGTCTTGTCGAAATCCAGTCCCGACAGGCAGAGGCGTTGATCGACCACGCGCACCGCGACGCGCACGTTCGGATCGATGGCGAAGTAATCGGCGTAGTGCGTCCTGCCGGAAGCATCGAGATCGCGCGTGAAGACGAGGCAGGCCGCGGCCTGCGGCTTCGTCGTGTCGATGTCGAGACGATGGAAGGCGAACTCCGCAGCCGCTTGCGCCTTGGACGGCGCCAGCCCCGTCGTGACCGATGAGAACCCGTTGGCGAGCCGCTCAAAGAATCCGTGGCTTCCGGTCTGCCGACCTCCCAGCACGTAGAGCGTGACGACCACCGCCAGCACGATCGCGGCGAGCGCACCGCCGCCGATCAGAATCCATCTGCGGTATTCCCCCATATCGTCCCCCAAGACAGCCCGGTTTCGACTCTACTGCCGCCGGCACAGCACGGCAATTCACATAGGGTCCTGCCGAATCATGGCGGGTCCGTGACCGGCAAGGCGGCGCCAAAACTATTTTGATGCTGCGGTGCGTGACGCTCTTCGCCCTCCCTTGAAGGAGGGGCGGGGCTAATTCTTGCCCGGGCAGTCGAGACGTCCGGCGGCGAAGCTGCACTGCCGCTCGATCCGTCCGTGCACGTCGTGGACGTCGATCGTCCAGCCCTGGTCGGTCCTGGTCATCAGCAGGAAGCCGAAGCCGCCGATGGACAAGCCGTCAGTAACACCGACATGCGAGTCGCCCTGGAAGATGGCGCCTTTCAGGTTCTCAGGCGTCTCGTCCAGCAGGTCGCCGCCGAAACCGGCAATGAGTTGCGGCGGCACATGATCGCTCGAGCGGTAGTTGATGGCCTCGAAGGTGTGGATGTGGCCGGAGACGAGCAGCGTAACCGGCGACGGGATGCCGTCGGAAACCGCGGCTGCCAAGGTCTTGTTGCCGCCGACGGGTACGCCGAGGGGACCGGAGATGGCGCCCCAGATCGGCCGGTGCATCAGAAGCCAGGTCGGCGACGGCTGATTGGCGAGCGTTGCGAATTCGTCGCGATAGACCGGAACGAGGTCCGGGACGACGTCCATCTCCGGCGCGTCGGCGTCGTCCATCACCACCAGGTTCAGGCCCGCAAGTGGCACGGAATAAGGAGTGAGGTGGGGGATACAGGGCGCGCCGGGGTCATACGGCAAAGGTCCCAGCAGACGGAGCCAGCCAGAGCCGGAGCGGCGGCAATCCTCATGGTTGCCGCGCACGATCACCCAGGGCGCTGCGGCCAGCAACGGCTTGGCGGGTGTGAAGAAATCAGCGTCCCAGGTCGGCCAATTGTCGCCCCAAGGCGTGCCCGTACAGCCGGCGAAGGCCGGCGGACAGGCGTTTTCGCGGTAGAGGTAGTCGCCGACGTGGATGACGAGGTCGGGCCTCAGTCGGGCGGCTTCGGCGGCGATCTGCGGGAAAGGCCACTTGGCGGGATCGCTGCAGTCCTGCAGCTCCTTGCCCTTGATCCGGCAGCCCGTGTCGCCCAGGACCAGGATGCGCCGGGGGTCCGAGACAGGGAGCGGGACGGGAACAACATGGAATTTGCGTTTGTCTTGAACAGCGGCTGCCCAATCGAGCCACGCTTCGTGGCCCGCCTCTGGCCCCGGCATCGCGACGCCATATTCGGACAGTCCCCATGCCTGCCAAGCTTGCGGGGAGGCACCAATTTCGGGAGGCCGCGTATGAAAGATCGGAAAAGCCAGTGCCGCCTGTTGTGTGCCGGCGGGTATCAACGCCGTACATAATACCTTGAACTGCGCATCGGCGGCCGCGCGCCGCTGCATCGAGCCTTCGCGCAAATCGAAATAAACGGCCGGACAAACGCTTCCATCGACCACCGCGCGAATCTCTAACTCGCCGTGGGGCGCGTATTGGACCCATGAGGCGCGGAGTGTTCCGTCTTCTGCGAGCGACGTTGCTGCGAGCGTCTCGACGGTCACCACCGCGTCCGATACAGGATGCGCGTGCGTATGCTTGTGCGCCGCGGCGATGGCGGGAACGGCCAGGCAAACGGACACGAGAAGCGGCAGAAGGGGGCGGCGAGTCGGCATGGTGCCAGTATGCCCGGCCGATCGCGACACCGCGATGATCCCGGATTTGGTCCCGCCTCTCAGTCGCATCGAAATTATACTTACTTTGTAAATTTATGTTGTAAGATATCTGGGTGCTGCCACCGGAGTCAGACCCATGCCAAAGGTCTTGAGTGAGAGTGACGTCACGGATTTCCGCGACCGGGCCTGCGAAGCCGCCACCCGGCTGTTTGCGGAGAAAGGCGCCGACGGCGTGACCATGCGCGAGCTGGCCTCCGCGCTGGGGGTCAGCGCCATGACCCCCTATCGCTATTTCAGGGACAAAGACGAAATCCTGGCCGCCGTGCGCGCGCGGGCCTTCAACCGCTTCGCCGAGTGCCTCGAACGGGCATGGAGCGGACCGGGCGATGTTTTCCAACGCGCCATGGCCAAACGCGATGCCTATGTGCGCTTCGCCCTCGATCATCCGGCCTCCTACAAGCTAATGTTCGACTTGTCGCAGCCCACGGCCGCCAACCATCCCGAACTCATGCAGGCGGCCGAACGGGCGAAGGTCCAGATGTCCAACCACATACGCGAATTGGTTGATCTGGGGCTGGTTTCGGGCGACCCGGAGCTGATCGGCCACGCCTTCTGGGCTTTGCTGCACGGCGCGGTGACTTTGCATCTCGCCAACCAGCTTTCGGCACCGTACAAGCCGGGAACGCAATATGGTATCGAGCGCATCGTTGCCGAGGCCACGCAGGCCTTGGGCGAGGGATTTCGGGCCAGGACCAACTGAGAGAGCAATGAAGACCGAGCATATCGTCACCCTGACCATGAATCCGGCGATCGATATCAGCGTCTCCGTCAAGCAGATGATGACGGACCACAAGATCCGCTGCCTGAAGACCCGCCGCGATCCCGGCGGCGGCGGCATCAATGTGGCGCGCGTCCTCAAGCGCTTCGGCGCCGATCCGCTGGCGATCTTCCCGATGGGCGGACCTTCCGGCCACATGCTGGAGCGCCTGGTCGCCGCCGAGGAGGTACGCCACCAATCTTTCATGATCTCGCGCGACTGCCGCGCCAACTTCACCGCCAACGAAATCGACACCAAGCAACAGTACCGCTTCGTGATGCCTGGCCCGACACTGGGCGAGGAAGAATGGACCGCGGGCCTCGGCCTGATGACCGCCGCCGCCTCCAGCGGCTACGCGGTGGCCAGCGGCTCGCTGCCGCGCGGCGCTCCGCAGGACTTCTACGCCCGCCTGTCGCGGAACCTGCGCGTCTCGGGCGGCGCGCGCCTGGTGCTCGACACGTCGGGACCGCCGCTCAAGCATGCCCTCGATATCGGCGGCGTCTATCTGGTGAAGCCGAGCCTCAGCGAATTCACCGACCTGCTTGGCGAAGGCACGCCCGATCACGCCAAGTGCCTGGCTGCCGGCAGGAATCTCGTCATCAACGGCAAGGCGGAGATCGTGGCGCTGACGATGGGACCGGAAGGCGGCATGCTGATCTCGCGCGACCAGTCGCTCTACGCCAAGCCCCCGCCCGTGACGGTACGCGGCACTGTGGGCGCAGGCGACAGTTTCCTGGCGCTCCTCGTCCTGTCGCTGGCCAACCGGCACAGCCTTGAAGACGCTTTCCGCCAGGCGATTGCCGCCGGCTGCGCGGCGCTGCTGTCGCCAGGGACGGGCCTGTGTTCTCCGGACGTGGTGGCGCAACTGGCGCCGCAGGTCGAGGTCCAGACGCTCTGAGGCGCGATCGGAACGGGGCCGCGTGCGGAGCGTTGGCGAAACGTGACGTGCGGAGGCTTGCGGCCATGAGCATCGAATCCGTCAATCCCGCCAGCGGCGAAGCCATTGCGCGCTACGCGGAGATGGATCCCGCCGCGGTGAAGGTTGCGATCGATGGAGCGCACGAGGCGTTCCTCGACTGGCGCAGGCGCAGCTTCGAGGACCGCTCCGAGCGCATGCGGCTCGCCGCGGAACTCCTCAAGGAGCGGGCCCGCGACTACGGCCGGCTGATGGCCCAGGAGATGGGCAAGCCAATCCGCGACGGCATCGCAGAAGCCGAGAAGTGCGCCCTGGCCTGCCAGTTCTACGCCGAGCATGCCGCGCGCTTCCTCGCCGACGCCATGGTCGAGACCGAAGGGCGCAAGAGTTTCGTCGCCTTCCGGCCGCTGGGCGTCATCCTGGCCGTGATGCCCTGGAATTTCCCCTTCTGGCAGGCGATCCGCTTCGCCGCGCCGGGATTGATGGCGGGCAACGCCGCCGTCCTGAAGCATTCCGCCAACGTGCCCGGCTGCGCCCTGGCGCTGGAAGAGCTCTTCCGGGATGCGGGTTTTCCGATAAATCTATTCCGTACACTGATGATCGGCAGCCGGGAGGTTGCGGCGGTCATCGCGCATCCGCACGTTGCCGCTGTGACGCTGACCGGCTCGGGACCGGCCGGACGGGAGGTGGCCGCCAAGGCCGGCAGCCTGCTGAAGAAAACGGTGCTGGAGCTCGGCGGCAGCGACGCCTATCTCGTGCTCTCCGATGCCGACATCGATTTCACCGCTGCCGCCTGCGCCCGCGGACGGCTGGTCAATTCCGGCCAGAGCTGCATCGCCGCCAAGCGTTTCATCGTGGTCGATGACGTGCGGACGCCTTTCGAAGCGAAGCTCGTGGAAGAGATGGGCAAGGCACGGATGGGCGACCCCCTTGACGAGAAGACGACGATCGGTCCCATGGCGCGGCACGATCTGCGCGATGCCCTGCATGAACAGGTGCGCAAGTCGATGGCCAAAGGCGCGCGCCTTTTGTGCGGCGGCACGATCCCCGAAGGGCGCGGCGCCTACTATCCGCCCACGGTGCTCGCCGATGTGAGGCCAGGCATGCCCGCTTACGATGAGGAGATGTTCGGACCGGTGGCGGCCGTGATTGCGGCGAAGGATGCGGCGCACGCTGTGCACATCGCCAACGACAGCCCGTTCGGGCTGGGCGGCGGCGTTTTCACGCGCGACCTCGAACTCGGCGAGAGGCTGGCCAAGGACGCAATCGATGCCGGAGCGGTGTTCGTCAACGCAACGGTGCAGTCGGACCCGCGACTGCCGTTCGGCGGCATCAAGGACAGCGGTTACGGCCGCGAGCTTGCCGTGTTCGGCATCCGTGAGTTCGTCAACATCAAAACAGTGGTTGTGACCCCGCACGGGAACCAGCGGGAACCACGGTAAGAGCGGAGCGGAGATCGTCCTTCGGAGGTTGAAAAGGAATGAGCCGCCGCTATCGCGCTGCTCTCGGTGAGCGCCAGACGCGCGTGGCGGCGGGGCCTTTGTCGCTCATGCCGACTTCGTACTGCACGCGCTCGCCGTCGTGAAGGTCATTGAAGTCGCCGTCCGCCATGGCGTTGCGATGGAAATACAACTCATGACCGTCTCGCGTACGGATGAAGCCGCGTTTCTTCTCGGCCTCAAGTCCGGATATGCGACCGACCTGGATGTCGGGCGGGAGCCGCACCTCGCCGAATTGGTGCTGCTTGAACTTCTTCAACCGCTCCTCCGCCGCCTGGAAGGCGTGACGCAACGCCATCATCAGCGAATCCGGCGACCGGCGGTCCGGCGTGTGATGGGGTTGGTTGCTCACCACGACGTCGTGCCCCGGAATTTGGATCTCGATATGCACCTCGGGGAAGTTGCCGGTGCGATGCTGGCGGTGCCGCATCTCGACCGCAACGCGCGCCCGGACGATACGCGGATAGAGCCGCTTCAGCTTCACGAAGCGCTCGCGGATCTGCGCCTCCAGCCGCGGGCTGGGCAGCACATGATGATAGACGATCTCAAGCGGGCTATCCATCGCGCCTCACGGCAGTTGCGCGCAGCCAGCAGAGCTTTTCGTCCTCATCGCGAGCGTTGCACACGGCTGCTGTTTCCGGCCGGCTCGGGGCCCTTTGGGCGTCAGGATCGTCTCCCTTCATTGCAGGACAACCTTGCGCCCGTCGATTTGTTCCGTGCGCTTTGCCGGAACCAGGCCCCAAAAAATGCCCGTTGAATCAACAGCCCGACAATCTCAGAGGACAGTGTCTGCAGCGGAGCGGAGCGGAGCATGCCCATGACGACGACCAGCCTTCCCATATTCGACAAGACGCTGCAGACGACCCATAGGTGGCTGGATGAGATCATGGAGGTGGTCGGTCCCGACCGGCACCTGGCTTGGCACGTGCTTTCAGCCGTGCTGCATGCGCTGCGCGACCGGTTGCCGATGGAAACGGCGGCGCATCTGGGCTCGCAACTTCCCGTGCCGGTTCGCGGCCTCTATTACGACCAGTGGCATCCCGCCGAGGTACCCGAAAAGCTGCGCACGCGTGAGGCGTTCCTCGCACGACTCGGGGCCGAACTCCGCAAGGCGCGCCCGCTGAACCTGACCGACGCCGCGCAGGCCGTGTTCCAGGTGCCCTGCAACCATTTGGACAAGGGACAACTGGTCAAGGTGCGTAATGCCCTGCCGAAAGGACTGCGCGCACTATGGCCCAAAAATTGTATTGCGGTGGCGCGCGATCAACGGCGCGCGCAGGGCGACGGCACGCACCACTCTCAGTAGCCGGTGGAAATGGCTCCGCCATAGGCCAGAACAAAGGCGGCGGCCGCACCCACCGCACAGATCGCCCACAAGTACGCCGTCCGCCGCGCCGACAGCGTGTAATGCCCGGGTTGGCTCGGCGCGGGCGTTGCCTCGTCGTTGCGATATCCGGAAACCGACCCGATATAGGCCATCTTCGCCTCCCTGGCGTGCTGCACTGGAAGCTTAATGGCTCACGCGGGGGAAGGTTCCTTCAGCCGCGCCGGCGCTTGCGGGTGCGTGCTGCCTTTTTTGCGGAGCGTGAGCGCGCCGCCGCCGGCCGACGTGCCGAAGCCCGGCCGCCCGCCTTGCCGCCCTTGCGCGAGGGCTTGGTATTCTTCTTCTTGCCGCGGCCGGAACCCTTCTTCTTGCCGCCGCCTGTTTCGGCGTTCACCGTGGCCCAGGCACGTCGCTCGGCTTCCTTCTTTGAAGTGCCGCGCCGCTCATAGCCTTCCTCGATGTGCTCCGCCTGTCGCTTCTGCTTGCCCGAATAGCTCGACTTGTCGCCACGCGGCATTCTTCTCTCCCTTTTCCAAGTGGGTTGCCAACGCCGCACGCCAGCAATCGTTCCCGCGACGCACAGATGCTAAGGGGTCCAACCGCCGCCCAATGCCTTGTATAGCGACACCAGATCGACGCCGAGGGTCGCGCGGCTCTGCTCGAGCTGGTCGCGCGCCGACAGGTAGTTCGACTGTGCCGACAACACGTTGAGGTAATTGACCAACCCTGCGCGATCGACAAGCTCTCCGGCAAGGTCGCCTATGCCGTGATGGGGTTCGGCGGCTTCCTCGGCATCGGCAATGACTACTATCCGGTTCCCTGGTCGCTGCTCACCTACAACACCTCGCTCGGCGGCTATGAAGTGAACATTTCGGAAGATCAGCTCAAGAGCGCGCCGCGCTTCCTGCAGGGTGAATCGTGGGACCAGTACGACCGCCTGCGCGAGAAGGCACTCTATGCGTACTACGGGGCCACTCCCTATTGGTGAAAGAGGCCAAGATGACAGACATCAAACAGGCGAAGATCCTCATGATCGCCACGGACGGCGTCGAACAGGTCGAACTGGAGCAGCCACGCGACAAGCTGCGCGGCGAAGGAGCCACGGTCGATGTCGCCACTCCGACGGGAAAGGAGATACGCGGCTAGAACATGAAGGATTGGGGACACACCATCCCAGCCAACATGAAGATCGCCGACGCGCGGTGCGAGAACTACGACGCGCTCGTGATCCCAGGCGGTGCCCTCAATCCCGACAAGCTGCGTGCCGACGAGGCGGCCATGAAGGTCGTGCGGGACTTCGTGAATTCAGGCAAGGTCGTCGCGGCCGTCTGTCACGGTCCGTGGCTGCTGGCGCAGGTCGACGCCTTGCGCGGGCGCAAGGCGACCTCCTACCACTCGATCCGCAAGGACATAGAGAATGCCGGCGCGCAATGGGTGGACAAGGAAGTCGTAGCCGATCACGGCATCATCACCAGCCGTAACCCCGACGACCTGCAAGCCTTCACCGCGAAGATCGTCGAGGAGGTCCGCGAAGGCCGCCATCAGCGGCGGTCGGCCGCGGAGTAAGCCGGGCTCAAGAACTCCAAACCCCCGCCGCACCGGCGGGGGCTTGCACGACTGAAGACAGTCAACACTCCAGCCAGTGAAGGCTAAAGAGATTCTGGGGGTCGCACCAGGTGCGACGGACGATACAGCCTGCCTCCCGCGCGAGTTCAACAAACCCCTGCACCGTGTACTTGTAGGAATTTTCCGTATGAATCGTCTCTCCCTCGGTGAAGACGATGCGCCGCCCCATGACGGAGACCGTGTGGCTACGCCCGGCGACCAGGTGCATTTCGATGCGGCGGTGGGTGGGATCATAGAAGGCATGATGCCGGAAGTCCGGCAGATGGAAGTTGGCGCCGAGCTCCCGGTTGGCGCGTACCAGAAGATTCTTGTTGAACGCCTCTGTCACGCCGGCGGAGTCGTTGTAGGCGGCATGGAGAACGACGGAATCCTTGACGAGGTCGACACCGACAAGCAGTCCGCCGCCGCGAAGCAGCTCCGCTGCGTTGCGCAAAAAACCCGCCGCCTGCGGCGGCTCCAGGTTACCGATCGTCGAGCCGGGGAAGAAACCCGCGCGCCTGTAGCGGCCTGAGCCGGGCAGCTTGATGGGCAGCGTGAAGTCCCCCACCACGGGCCACACGCTGAGTCCCGGATGACGGTCGAGAAGGCGGGCTGCGCGCGCGTAAAGATAGTCTCCGGAGATATCGACCGGCACATAGGCTCGCGGCTTCGCGATAGCGTCGAGGATGAGATCGACTTTCACCAGGGCCCCTGCGCCGAACTCCACCAGGAGGGCGTCCGATCCCATGAAGCAGGCGATTTCCGCGGCATGCGTCCGCAACAGGGCGACTTCCGTGCGCGTCGGATAGTATTCGGGCAAGCTGCAGATGCGCTCGAACAGCAAAGACCCGCGCTCATCGTAGAAGTACTTGCTCGACAGGCGCTTCGGTTGGCCGCTCAGGCCGCCGACGACGTCTGCAGCGAATTCGCTTGTATTCTCCTCCGGCATGTCTGCCGGCTGCACTGCTCTGAGGGCTTCGCTCATAGGTCCTCTGCCAATCGGATTCCACTGAATTGCCACCGTGCCGACGGCGGGAAGAAATTGCGGTAGGTGCGCCGCAAATGGCCCGGCGGCGTGGCGCAGGATCCGCCACGCAGCACCATTTGACCGATCATGAATTTGCCGTTGTACTCGGCGGCCACGCCGCGGAAGGGGCGGAAACCCGGATAAGGGTCATACGACGACCGCGTCCATTCCCAGGCATCGCCGAACATCTGGGCCCTCAAACCGGCGGGCGCGGGTTTAGCAAAGAGCGCGTCCGGATCGAGGAAGCGCCCCGCCACCGGCAGGTCGCCCGCCGCGACTTCCCACTCGAATTCGGTCGGCAGGCGCTTGCCGGCCCAAGTCGCGTACGCAGCCGCCTCGTAGAAGCTCACATGCACCACAGGTTCGCTCGGATTGAGCGGCCTGACGCCGTGCAGCGTGAAGGCCCTGTCGCCTCTGGGCGACATCCAATAGAGCGGAGCCTTCCAGCCTTCGCGTTGTGCCAAGTCCCAACCGTCGGCCAGCCAGAACTCGTGCCTTACATAGCCGCCGTCATCAATGAAGTCGCGATATTCCCCGCAAGTGACCAGACGCGAAGCCAGCCTGAACGGCCGCACCATGTGAATGTGACGGGGACGCTCGTTGTCGAATGAAAAACCCCTGCCGTCGTGGCCGATCTCGCACAGCCCCCCTTCATGTTCCGACCATTGCAGCAGCGGCGCTGTCTCCGCCACCGCGGGGGCGGCGGGACAGTATGCCGGCAGAAGGGGGTTCTTGGAGAAAGCATGCTTGACGTCGGTGAGAATAAGCTCCTGATGCTGCTGCTCGTGGTGAATGCCGAGTTCCACGAGGTGCGCATACTCCGGGTCATCGAGGACCGCCGCTACGGCACGGTCGACATGCCGGCGATAGGCGAGGATCTCGGGAACGGCAGGCCGCGTGATCAATCCCCGCGCGGCTCGCTCGATCGACGTTCCCAGGGACAAGTAATATGAATTGAACAAAGCGTCGTAGCGCCGGTCATAGGGCCGGTAGCCGAACCGACGCCTGAGGACGACGGCCTCGAAGAACCATGTGCTGTGCGCCAGATGCCATTTCACCGGGCTCGCTTCGGGCATCGACTGCACGCACTGGTCTTCCACGTCCAGCGGGCGCGCCAGAGCTTCGCTCAGGGCCCGCACGCGCATATACGCCCGACCCAGTTCGGTTGCGCGCCTTGTCCGAAGTGCGAATTGCCAATCTGACATGAGATGATCCGAGTATGGAACAACGGATCAGAGCGGCATTCGTTGCAGCGCTCAGGTGACGACGAGGACGAGAATTCCTTTCCACGTCTTCATCAAGCTGGAGACGGTCTGGCCGAGAAACAAATGCTCTCCCACACGCCGCGTCGCACCCATGACGATCACCTGCGATCCGGAGCGCTGCGCCTCGTCGATGATCGCCGCATCCGGCTCGACATCGGTATGCACCGCCGCATCCACGTCCTTGAAACCGTAACGTCGCCCCAACAGCGCCGTGTCCTCGAGGACGGCCTTCTCGATCAGCGTCCGCGCCCGCCGGCGGCGGCGCGGCGGCCTCTGGGACTGCGACGTGCGCTCCGCCACATGCAACGCCACGACCTTGCTTTTTGCTGGCGGCGTTATGGCGAAGGCCAGCTCCGCACCCTTGCGATGCATTTCCGTTCCGTCGACCGGGACCAGCACGATCATCGCCTCGCCTTGCGGCGGCACCCTTACGTCATCGGCCAGCACAAGTACGAGCGGTCCCAGAAAACCGCTGACGGCCCGTTCAATATCCTGCGAGAAGCTTCCCGACGCGTCGCGCATCTTTGTGAGGCCAATGAACAACACGTCGTATCCCTTGCGGGCCTCGCGGGCGACGGCCTCGTCCATCTCCTGTTCCACGCGCGCTGAGACCTGGGCCAATCCCGGGGTAGCATCCTTTTTGCGCTGGGCCTCCCGCCGGCCGCCCGCCACGCCTTCAACGGCGAGATCCCTGGGTGCCGGCTCATCGGTGGGGTTGGCGTCGTCGTCCGAGATCTGCAGGACGGTGACGGGTACGCCGCGCTGGCCGGCGATGTAGCCCGCGATGCGGGAGGCGAACTGGCCGCTGGCGCTGTCGTCTGCCGCAATGAGCAGCCGCTCGAACCGGCTGACGAATCCGCGTGTGTCGAGTTCCTCCTTCTCGATGCGCAGACGTTCCTCCCTGCTCATCGGCAGCCGGCCCAGCGCCCAGCGCAGCATCGGTGGCATGGCGACCGTCGTGATCACCGCCATGGTGACGATCATCGTATAGAGATTCTGCGTCAGCGCGCCCATTGACAGTCCGATGGTCGCGACGATGACTTCTGTCGAACCACGCGCATTCATGCCACAGCCCAATGCAATTGCCTCGCGCGCCGTCAATCCGCCGATGCGTCCGCCCAAGAAGGCGCCCGCGAATTTTCCGAAGCTGGCGATCAAGACAAAAACCAGTGTCAGGATGATGAGGTAGGGATCCTTCATGATCGTGAGGTCCGCCGACAATCCCGACAGGCCGAAAAAGATCGGCATCATGAAGGCGGTGATAAATCCACGGATCTCGTCCTGCAGATGCTGCGACAGGATCGGCGACTCCCCGACGAGAACGCCGGCCACGAAGGCGCCGAGAACGGTATTGACGCCGATCGACCATGTGATGACGGCCAGCGCGCACATCAGGACGAAGATGGCGGTCACGACCGCATACTCGCTCACCAACGTATCGTTCACCCAGCGTATGAGGCTGAACGCGAGGCGTCGCCCGATGGTGTAGCTGACGATGAGGAACACGACCGTGCCAAACACCGTTCCCGCCAGGGCGCCGACCGCGGTGCCGACGCCGGCGATCGCCAGCGTGATCGAGATGATGATCCAGCCGACGGTGTCTTCGATGATCGCCGAAGCGACAATGATCTGTCCGAGATTGCGCCGCATGAAATTCATCTCACGCACCACCATCGCCACGATCTTGATCGATGAGATCGACAGCGCCGTTCCCAGGAAGAGAGAAGCGACGAGGCGCGAGCCCGGCAGCACCGACGCCGGAATGAATTGTCCCAAGAGGAACCCGCTGGCGAACGGTACCGCAACCCCGGCGGCGGACACGGCCAACGCCGCCCCTCCGACCCGGCGTACCAGCTTGAGATCGGTCTCCATTCCGGTGAGGAGGAGCAGCATCAAGACGCCCATGTCGGAGAGGCCGGCGATGAGATTCTTCTGCTCAATGGTGTTGGGAAAGATGAAGTGGTGGGCGTGCGGCAGCAGCCACCCGAAGAATGACGGGCCCAGTATCAGGCCGGCCAAGAGCTGGCCGACCACCGCCGGCTGCCCGATGCGCTGCATCAACTCGCCGAGGCCGCGCCCGACGATCAACAGCAAGGCGATCTGCGCAATTAACCGCGCCTCGCCGGGACTGCCCGACATGCCGTTGCCGGTTGTCGGCGGATCATGTGCGGCCGCCCAGGCGACGCCGGCAGCTAGCAGCCCCGCCATCGCCACCGTCAGCGTGCGTCCCATGAGGCGGCTCATTCGGGCCGTCGGCAATGGTTCCAGAAGAGCCCCAACGCTCGACCCCAACCAAAGGTTCCCGCCCCGGGGCGGTTTCTGTCACGTCATCCCCTGCAGGCCGTGCTCCTCGCTCGACAACCATCGCGTGAAGAGAAAGGCCGCAAAGCCGAAAAAAACCACGTTTGCCGGCATCCACATGAGAAGACCCGCGAATTGCTGGTATTGCAGCGTCGACAGCCCCCAATGCACGGAATACTCGCCGGGGGTTGTGTAGTTCGCCGTCGGCGCGAGCGCCATGAGGACGGCCGGCAGGTCGGTCGCCACCGCCGCCGTCATCAAGAACAACGCACGAGCGCCGTAACACAGCCGGAGAGGCCGGTCGCCCGAGAGGGCCACGTCCCAGAACACCAAAGCCGCCGCCAGGATGCTCAGATATTCGAACGTCAGAATGAACTCGTTGCCCGCCGCCCAACGGAACACCGCCGGCCAAAGCCAGAAAGCGAATACCGCGACGAAGATCGTCCAGGCGGTGGTCGGACTTTCGAGCGTCCGCATCCACTCCCGGCGCCGGATCGGATCGAGCGCACCGCCGAGCGTAAGTAGCGGCGCCGCCACTGCCACCATCAGGAGATGGCGCGCCATGGGCTCCACCAAGGCTCTCTCCAAAGCGCCGATCGGCAGGAAGACGGAAAGCACCGCCAGTACGCCCAGAGCGAGGCTGACGTTCTGTCCTAGCGAACGCATGACCGCATCACCGTTGAACCTGTCGTGGTCGAATGTATTACGCCGGGGAAACAAGACGCGGACGACATCGCCCTCAGTGTCGGGACCCGAGCCAGGTTCGCGCGTCGCCTCGCGATGGCGGCGAGCGCGGCTGCGTCGCAGGCCCGCAGCGCCCCACGGCAGGCCGTCGTGCCGCGAGCGACGGGAAGCTCGATCGAACGGAGCGCGGACGTTGCACTAGCCGTCCCCGACGGAACGATGAACACATGTCGCCACCCAGTTTCGAAGCTCGATTGTTTGCCGGGATGAAACATCGAGAACCCGCCTTGGCTTGATTTAACGCCCGGCGGCCTGCTTCGCTCCGCGCCCGAGGAGATTTGCCCTCGCACAACAGCAAACGACAGTGCGAGCCCGATCGGGCGCGCCCAAACTTGGGAAGTGTCTTACTTTGACCCATCCGAGTTCACGGCCGGCGAACGCCTCGAGGGCTTCGATGGCGTCTCGAATGAGCCGCCTCGGCGAGGACCGCGGTCGAATCGGTCGCGCCGGAGGGCGCGAGCTCGACGAGATGGAAGATGATCCTCCTTGTTGTTATTGCGTGGACGGCATTGTCCCGTGCTCAGGGCCACTTGCGGTAAACTTGGCCAAAAAGGCATCCCGCCATGAAGGCAAAGAACAAGGACGTCCAGGGTCGGTCTCCAACTTTGCGTTGAACGACCTCGATTGAGTCCGTGCCTTGACGCGCCATGGCGTCCCAGATGTTGGAGGCGCTGTGCTGGATGCGATCCAGCAGGCTGCGTACCGCTCCTTCTGCCCGGCCTTCGAGCCTGCCAGCCAACGCGGCCGTGTCGTTCTTCAGGTTCCGGACGTCCTGGATTACCGCTTCGTATTTGTCGTCGGTCATGTCGCAACTCCGCGTTCTTTCTCGGGGAATTAGTCCACTAACTCCGCCGGTGCCTCGCAGGTTCCGGCTTCTCGGCGAGCGGGCGCCAGCGGCGGTTCCAACGAGACGATCCGCAGTTCCCGTCACGGGCACGATCGCTGTAAACTTACGAATATTTCAGGCGGCTTTCAGACCAGTGAAAGCCGCAGCCTTTATCTGCAGGGGTGAAACCAACGGGAGACGAAAACATGCGCACCGCAACCTTGGTCCTTGCAGGCATCGCGGCCATCGGCCTGGCCGGACTGGCGCTGGCCGAGGCGCCCGCCGTCCATGAATTGACAGTGCAGATTCCCGACGGCGGCGTCGCCCACATCCGGTACACCGGCGACATCGCCCCCACGATCTCAGTGGACTCCCAACTTTCGACCCCGGACTCGTTCCAGCCCGCGTTCTTCGAACCGGCGCCATTCGCCGAGCTGGACCGCATTTCGGCGCTGATGGATCAGCAGATGAACGCCATGCTGATTCAGGCCCAGCAGCTCGACAGCCTGGCTGACCCGAACGGCCTCAGCAGCGCGGCACTGAAAGACATGCCGATGGGCGCCACAAGCTACTCTTTCATCTCCGACGGCTCGGCCTTCTGCGCCAGGTCCGTCGAGGTCATGCGGGGAGCCGGCGGAAAAACGAAAGTGGTGTCGCACACCTCCGGCAATTGCGGTTCGTCGAACCCCGCGGCACAATCGTCGGGCGACAACGCCAATTTCAAGACGATCGCCGCGAAGACACGCCCCAGCCTTTCGAAGCCGGCACGGATCTAAGGGCCGCCGCCGCGAGGGCCCGCCTGGAAGGGCGGGTCCCTCCGGTCCTCAACCGATCTCCAGCACGATCTTGCCGCGCACATGCTCGTGTTCGAGCTTCGCCTGTGCTTCGGGAGCGGCAGCGAAGCGAAACACCGTATCGACTGCCGGCCTGACTTTGCCGCCTTCGATGAGCTTGGCAATCTCGGCGAGCTGCGCGGCGTCGGGCTGCGCCATGTAGTACGCGGTGCGCAGGTTACGCGCCTTGGCGCGCTCCTGGTCGGGCTCCTTGAGGGTCGAGATCATCGCCCCGCCATCGCGCAGGACGTTGAAGGAGCGCTCCTGCGTGTCGCCGGCGACGAGGTCGAAGACGAGATCGATGTCACTCACCGCCTCTTCGAAGCGCTGCTTCCGGTAATCGATCGCCAGGTCGGCCCCCAAGTCGCGGGCGAAGCCGATATCCTCGCCTGAAACGGTGGTCGCCACGAAGGCACCCCTTGCCTTGGCGAATTGGACCGCGAAATGGCCGACGCCGCCAGCGCCGCCGTGGATCAACACGCGCTGGCCCTGCGCCAGATGGCCGTGGTCGAACAGACCCTGCCAAGCAGTCATCGCCGCCAAGGGAACCGCCGCGGCCTGAATATGATCGAGATTGCGCGGCTTGGCCGCGTGCTCGTTCGGCTTCAGCGCGATGAATTGCGCGCAGCCTCCGTGCCCGTGCCCGAGCATGGCAAACACGCCATCACCCTTGCGCAGCCCTTTGGCCCTCGAACCGAAGGCTTCGATGGTGCCCCACACGTCACGCCCCATTGTCACCGGCAATGCATCGACCTTGAGAAAGGCGCCACTGCGGATCTTGTAGTCCACGGGATTGACGCTCGCCGCGTGCACCTTGACGAGAACCTCGTCCTCGCCCGGTTGCGGCATCGCAACCTCATCGAATTGAAGGACTTCGGGTCCGCCAAAGCTGTGGATGCGGATGCATTTCATCGTGGCCGCCATTGTCGCCTCCCCGCCCCCACACCCCTAACGCGCGGAATGAAGCGAGGTTCGAAGGCAGGTCAGTCGTCGCTGTATTCGGTGTTCAGCGGGACCCACTCGACGGCCAGGACACCTGGCATTTTCTTCAATTCGGCGACGAAAGCCGGCGGTTCACCGGGATCTTCCGCGCTGGTCCACTGCACGTTGCATTCGACATCGCGGAGATCTTCGTAGCGAATGCTGAGGGCCTTGCTGTCGTAGCGGGCATGCGTCAGCACGCTGCGGACCGCCGCGATCGTGGGCATGTCCTTGTCCAGGCGGAGATGCAGCGCGGCATGCCGTTCGCGGCGAATGCGGGTTTCGACCTTCTTGAGTGCCGCCAGCACAGCCATGGCCACGGCTGTCAGCGACGCTCCAAGGCCGAGAAAGCCTCCGCCGATAACGAGGCCGATCACTGTGACGAGCCACATGGTGGCGGCCGTCGTCACACCGGTGACGAGGCGGCCGCGTCGTACGATTGCGCCGGCACCGATGAATCCGATGCCCGAAAGGATGCCGAGCGGAAACCGCAAAACATCCGCCACGGCGAAGGACGAGGGCGATTTTCCCGTCGTCTCGAGCAGGAGATCGGCCTCGATCATTGCCCCGGCGGCCGCCAAGCATAGCAGCATCGTCGTGCGCAGGCCCGCCATCCGTCCGCGGGCGCCGCGGTCGTGGCCGATCAGTCCACCGGCGATCACGGCCGCCAGCAGGCGCAGCGCGATATCCTGCCAGTCGGCGTGCGCCGTCACGATGTCTGCTCCTGCATGGGAGGGGAAATGCGGAGATCGTTTCGGCGTTCCGGATCACGCGGTCCGACAGCATCGGCCGTATCATTTACTGAGTATTAATTGCACAAAAGAGGGCTTCCGCAGCGTCGTGCTCAAGTATCGGACCTGAAATTTCGCTATACGAAATCTCAATCCTGGATTTACCGCATGTTTTTGGGCAAATCCGTACCTTCCACGGTGCTGTGTATGCTAGAGGAGAACTCCATGAATATTGCAGCACTGTCCTCGATGGTGCCCGTAACGACGCGCACATCAGAGGCTATGGAAGGGCCTGGACCGGACCACGACGGGGATGCCGACGACTCGAAGGTCGGTGCCTCGACCGCGGCCGCCACCTCGGCACCAGCGCCCCTGGGCACTGGACAAGTGGTGGATACCAAGGCCTGAATCCCATCGTGTGGCGGGCGCGCCCAAATGGGCGCGCTCGTTGACGGTGCTGCGTCAACAGGGCTGACGCATGTCGAACATCCTACTGGTCGAAGACGAACCGGACCTGGCTCATTACATTGTGCGCGGGCTGTCGGAGCATGGGCTCAGCGTCGAACACGCCGCGCGCGGCGACCGCGGCTTCGAACTCGCCGCCAACGGCCACTATGATCTTCTGATCGTTGACCGCATGCTTCCCGGCATGGACGGGTTGTCGGTTGTGAAGAACCTGCGGGCGCGGCAATCGAAGCTGCCCGTCCTGTTCCTCAGCAATCTGGGTGGTCTCGACGACCGGGTCGAGGGCCTCAATTCGGGCGGCGACGACTACCTGGCCAAGCCGTTCGCCTTCAGCGAATTGCTGGCGCGGGTCAACGCCTTGTTGCGCCGCCCATCGCATGTCGAGGAAAGGACCACGCTGCGCAGCGGCGACATCGAAATGAATCTGCTCAGGCGGCGCGTTACGCGCAGCGGCCGTGAAATCGACCTGCAGCCCCGCGAGTTCTCGCTGCTCGAATACCTGATGCGCCGGCCGGACCAGATCGTTACCCGGACCATGCTGCTGGAAGGTGTCTGGGAATACCATTTCGACCCAAAGACCAACATCGTCGAGACGCATATCAGCCGGCTGCGTTCGAAGATCGGCGGCGACGTGATCCAGACGGTTCGTGGCTCGGGATACCTGCTCCGTGCGGCTCGCACAAACGCTTAACAGCGCCAGCTTCAAGCTGACGGCGGCGTACGCCATTTTGTTCACACTGTCCGTGGGCATCCTGGCGGCGCTGATCTATCTGCTCGTCACCAGCGAAATGGAACGCGGCATGCGCGCCCGCGTCGTTGCCGATTCCGATGCCCTCAAGGCGGAATACAGCATCGGCGGCACCAGGCAGCTCCTGCTCGCCATCGCGGAGCGTCAGCGCGGACATGTCGTCGGCGGCCTCGACTACACGCTGATCGACGCCAAAGGCCGTCATCTGTTCGGCACCCTGCCTTCGGTGCCTTGCCAAAGCCGTTGGACCATCTTCACCGGGCCGCCGGACGGCGACGAAGCTCCCGGGCAAATGGAGGAGCTGGGCGCCTACATCACGCCCCTGTCGCACGGCTATTGCCTGCTCGTTGCCGATGACCTCGGCAAAGTCGGCAAGCTCGGCTCGCTGATCCTCAAGAGCTTCGGCTGGGTGCTGCTGCTGTCGCTGACGATGGCGGTCGGCGGCGGCATCTTCCTCAGCTCCAGGTTCCTCAAGCGCATCGAGGCCATCAATCGAACGGCGGAAGCGATTATCGAGGGCGACATCACACGCCGCATCCCGCGGCGGGACGCGGCCGACGACCTCGATCGCCTCGCGGCAACCCTCAACCGGATGCTCGACCGTACGACCAACCTGATGGAAAGCCTGCGGCATGTGTCGAACGACGTAGCTCATGACCTGCGCACGCCGCTGGGCAGGCTGCGGCGCCATCTCGACGAGGCCCAGAGCGGCGCCCATACGCCGGAGCAATATCGCGCCGCCATCGAGCAGGCAGCGATGGAGGTCGACGGCATTCTCGACACCTTCGGTGCAATCCTGCGCATCGCCCAGATCGAAAGCGGCAGCCGCCGAGCCGGCTTCCAACGCCTGCTCCTGAGCGATTTGGCGGCGGACGTGTGCGAGACCTTTGCGCCCTCATTCGAGGACGCGGGCAAGACCCTTCGTACCGACATCGAGCCCGGACTGTGGGTTCAGGGCGACCGCGAATTGCTGGTGCAATCCCTCGCCAACCTGCTTGAGAACGCCATCGCGCACACGCCTTCGAACACGACGACGACCGTTTCGCTCAAGACCAGCGGCGACGTGATCGAACTTGACGTTGCGGACAACGGTTCGGGTGTGCCGGAAGCGGACCGCAACAGGATTTTCGAGCGATTCTGCCGGCTCGAGCCCAGCCGCACCGCATCCGGCAACGGTCTTGGACTTAGCATCGTCGCGGCCGTCGCGGAGCTTCATGCCGGCAAGATTTCCGCAGCGGACAACGCGCCGGGACTGAGGATCGGATTGCGCCTGCCTGCGGCAGCCTAGAACTGTCACAGACATAGTTTGCGCGGTTGATCGCGGTGCGTTCACCAGCAACGCAATTCCGACAAAAAATACGGACTCTCGTAATGCCAGGATAACGGGCTGATGCTATCGGTAAGTCCATCAAACAAACATTCAGCACAGAGAGGATCGACACCATGGGCTTCCGCACCACGGGGGCGCGTCTTCCACGACTGCTGGCTTTGGCATTCTGCCTCTTGACGCCGGCTGCCAACGCAGCGGGCCTTGATCTGACGCCCTACAAGGGCAAGGTCGTCTATCTCGATTTCTGGGCGTCTTGGTGCAACCCCTGCCGCGAATCCTTTCCCTGGATGAACGGTCTGCAGAACAGTCTCTCCGCCAAGGGCTTCGTTGTCATCGCCGTCAATGTGGATCACGACAAGTCCCTTGCCGACCGCTTCCTTCAGCAGAACCCAGCCCGCTTCAAGATCGTCTACGACAGCCAGGGCGCCATCGCCGAACAGTACGATTTCAAGGACATGCCGACTTCCATCCTTATCGGACGAGACGGCAAGGTCCGTTACGTGCACGACGGGTTTTATCCCGACAGGAAAGGCACCTACGTCGCGCACATCAACGAACTCCTCAACGAAAAAGGGCCGTGACGTGACCCATAGGATTTCCATCATCGCGATCGGCTGTGCCATCGCGATCAGCGCCGGCGGCTGCGCGTCGTTCGGCCCCAAGCCCTGGGAAAAGGACCTCATGGCCCGCAAGGAGATGCAGATCGATCCCCATCCGATGCTGACCGCCGCCGACAACCACATCTTTTTCAGCAAGGAAGCATCCAGCGGCGGGCGCGGCTTCGCCGGTGGAGGCTGCGGGTGCAACTAAAGCCGATGACGGGGAAGCGGACGGGTCATTTTCGTGAAAGCCTTGCGGCCTTCTCGGCCACGCTGCTGGCAGCGACCCTGGCAACACACGGCGCCGAAGCGCAGGATTCCTCGTCGAGCAACGAGAACAACAATTTCGGTCCGGGAACGGCCTACACCCAGATCGACGGCGCGCTGCTCGTCTATAAGGAAGCCGGCGGCCGCGTGCAGGCCATCGAGCCTGCGCTCGATACCCAGATACACAGCGCCGACGGATATGTGCTGAACGTGGAACTGATCGCCGATGCGGTATCCGGCGCCACGCCCAACGGCGCTGTGCCTTCCGACCTTTCGCAGACCTTCACGACGCCCGTTCGGGTCACGGCCAACAGCGCCACAGGCGCCGGCGGCGAAGGGGAAGGCGAAGGCGGCGGAACCGGGGCGGGCACGGGCACCGGCGGCACAACGACGGTAACCGGCGCGTCCGGCGGCAGCACCGTCGTCTCATCGGGCGGAACGGCATCGCGCCAATATACGGTCGCCCCCAACACGCTGCCGGTTGACAAGGGGTTCCGCGACCGCCGCTACGCGGCCAACGTCAACTGGTCGCAGCCGCTTGGCGATCTCACTCTGGTCGGCTTTGGCGCCGGTTTCTCCAGGGAGCACGATTATCGCTCGATCACCGCCAATGTGCGGGCCGCACAGAACTTCGACTCCAACAACACGACCGTCAGCCTCTCGCTGAACATGGAGCTCGATTCTTCATTCCCGTTCGGCGGCATACCGACGCCACTCACCGCCATGGATGGCGCCTGGAAGACGCCGAAGGAGCGCAGCAAGACCCAGACCGGTTTCGTCATCGGCCTCACGCAGGTGATGACACGCCGCTGGCTGACCGAAATCGATTACGCCTTCAACATGCAGCACGGCTATGAGAACGACCCTTACCGCATCATATCGGTGGTCGCGCCCTCGACCGGGGAGCCAACCAGCTATCTTTACGAGAACCGACCGAACAATCGCCAGACCCAGAGTCTCTTCTGGGACAACAAGATCGATCTCGATCCGACGGTCACCGACGTCTCGTTCCGCTTCTTCACCGACAACTGGGGGATCAAGTCCGAGACAGTCGCGGTCTCAGAACGGCTCAATGTCGGATCATCGTTCTACGTTGAACCGGATGTGCGCTGGTATCACCAGACCGCGGCAAGTTTCTACCGCTACTATCTCGTCGCCGGGCAGCCCTTGCCCGCTTACGTCTCATCCGACACCAGGCTTGGCGCGTTCACTTCGCTGACCTATGGCACGAAGGTCGGCTTCTATCTGAGCGATCGCACCGAGCTCTACTTGCGCGTGGCCTATTACCAGCAGACCGGCAACGGCCATCCCGCAGGCACGTTCGGGCAACTGCGCAATCAGGATCTTTTCGCCGGCACCAAGGCCTTCTTCGCCTTCGTCGGCTACACCTGGGATTTCCATTGAATTGGAGCCGCCGATGATCGCAGAGGCCCCGATTCCGGACCGCCAGGCAGCGCCGCGCCTGACGCGTTCAGGTCCGGACTTTCTCTATCTGTTCCACGCCATGGCCACGCCCTGCGAGGTCAGGCTTGAGACGGAAGATCAGGCCCTCGCAATGGCGGTCGCCGAGACCGCGGAAACCGAAGTCCGCCGCATCGAGCGCAAGTTCAGCCGCTATCGCAGCGACAGCGTGGTGGGCAAGATCAACGCCAGCGGCGGCGGCACGCTGGCCGTGGACGCGGAAACCGCGAGCCTGATCAACTTCGCCGACCGATGCCATCAGTTGAGCGGCGGTCTGTTCGACATCACCTCTGGCGTGCTGCGCCGCATCTGGCGGTTCGACGGCTCCGATCGCGTGCCTGCGCAGGCGCAGGTCAAAGCCATGCGCTTCCTCGTCGGCTGGAAGAAGGTCCGTTGGGAGCCCCCCGCCATCATGCTGCCCGCCGGCATGGAGATCGATCTCGGGGGTCTGGCGAAAGAATATGCGGTCGATCGTACGCTGGCCGTCATCGCGCGAGTCACGCAGCAGCCGGCCCTTGTCAACTTCGGCGGCGATCTGCGTGTTTCGGGACCGCGCAGGCAGGGCGGCCGCTGGAAGGTGGCGATCGAATCGGTCGAAGCAGAAGGTCATGCCGCCGGCTTGATCGAGCTGGCCGATGGCGCCCTGGCCACCAGTGGCGACGCGCGACGCTTCCTGCTCAAGGACGGCGTGCGCTACGGCCACATTCTCAATCCGCGCACGTGCATGCCAGTGGAGCACGCGCCGCGGTCGGTCACGGTTGCAGCGCCCACCTGCATCGAAGCGGGCATGACCGCCACGATGGCGATCCTGAATGGCAAGCAAGCAGAAACCTTCCTCGAGCGCGAAGGTGTTCGCGCCTGGTGCATACGGTGACATGATGCGCAAGATATTGGCCGGTCTGACCGTCTGTTTCGCATTGCAGGGTGCCGCACAGGCTGCGGCCATCGTCAAGGCGGACCACGTTACGCTCTCCGCCCTCCTGGAATCGCCCGCCAAACCCGGCACCACCGTGTGGGCCGCGATCCGGCAGGAGATCGAACCTGGCTGGCACACCTACTGGATCAATCCTGGCGAGTCCGGCCTCGCAACGACGATTGCCTGGCAACTTCCCAAGGGCGTCAACGCGGGGGCCGCCCAATGGCCGTCGCCGCAGCGTTTCGTCGACGATGGAATCGTCAATTACGGCTATGCACGCGAAGCCACGATTCTGGTGCCTCTGAAGGTGGCGGCGGACGCCGCGGTCGGTCCGGCGACGGCAAGAGTATCGCTGCTGGAATGCGAACACATGTGCATTCCCGAAGACGTGACTCTGAGCCTCGATCTGCGGCGCGCTTCGGCTTCGCCGCTGTTCGCCGCCGCCCGCAAGGCGTTGCCGCGCCCGCAACAGGGCATATCCCGCATCGCCGTGAACACCAAAGCGGTCGTCGTGACAGTCCATGATCCGGCCCTCGTCGGCGCGCGCCCGCGCGACGTGCAATTTTTCCCCACAACGCCGCAGGTCGTGGATGACACCGCCGCGCCGCGCATCGCCATTTCCGGCGACACGCTGGTCTGGACCATGCCCCGTTCCAAGTTTTTCCAGCCCGTTGCAGGTTTCCAGGGAGTCCTGGAGGTCGCCGGCGCGCCCGCGCTCGCCGTTACCGCCAGGCAGGTGGCGCCGCCGGCGCCCCAGCCACCTCAAGCCGGTGGCGCCACCCCAACCCTGGTTGAAGCGCTGCTCCTGGCGTTTCTCGGCGGACTGATCCTCAACCTGATGCCGTGTGTGCTGCCAATCCTGTCGATGAAGGCGCTGGCGTTGGCGAAGGCGGCCGGCGACATGCGCGGCGCCCGCCGCGACGCCATGTTCTATGTCGCGGGCGTGATGGCAAGCTTCGCGGCGATGGCTGCGCTGCTGCTCGCCCTCAAGGCGACGGGTGCCGCACTGGGCTGGGGATTCCAGCTGCAATCGCCACCCGTCGTTTTCGGCCTCGCCGCGCTGATGGCCGCGATAGGGTTGAATCTCCTGGGTGCCTTCGAGTTGCCGCTGAGCCTCGCGGGCATGGGCGACGGATTGACCCGCGGCCACGGAGGCCAAGGCGCCTTTTTCACCGGGGCCCTGGCAGTACTGGTCGCCAGTCCCTGCACCGCACCGTTCATGGGCACCGCGCTGGGTTATGCGTTGACACAGAACGCACCCATAGCTGCTTCTGTGTTCCTGGCGCTCGGAGCCGGCTTTGCCGCGCCGTTTGCCGTGCTTGCTTTGTCACCTCCGCTGGTGCGCCTCATGCCCAGACCCGGCACATGGATGATCCGCTTCAAGCAGGCGCTCGCCTTCCCGATGTTTGCCTCCGCGATCTGGCTCGTTTGGGTGCTCGATCAGCAGATCGGTGCCACGGGCATGGCGCTGGCGCTTTCGATCGGGCTGGGCTTCGTGTTCCTGGCCTGGCTATTGCCGCTGTTGGGCACGACGTGGCGCTGGTTGATTGGGCCGGTCGCGCTGACGGGCCTGCTTCTCCTCGCTGCAAGACTGGACCCTGCACCGGGCGCGGCCAGCGACGGCCAGTGGGTCACATGGTCTCCCCAAGCCGTGGCCGATGCGCGCCGGGACGGCCGGCCTGTCCTGGTCGATTTCTCCGCGGCTTGGTGCGTGACCTGTCTCGTCAACGAGCGCGTCGCATTGCGCGATCCCGAGGTTGCGGCACGCCTGGAGCGCGACCATGTCGTGACGTTGCGCGGCGATTGGACCAACCGCAGCGCCGCCATCACCGGCGAGCTCAATCATTATGGACGAAGCGGCGTGCCGCTCTATTTGCTGTATCCGCCCCACCATTCCGCCGTCGTCCTGCCCCAGATCCTGACCCCGTCGGCGGTACTAGCCGCGTTGCAGGATGTCGAAACGGCGCAGGCGGATCAATCGCGCGTCGCTCTGGCCCGTACCAGCATCGGCCCATAAACAGCCAGGTAGAGCAGAAACGCCAGACACCACGCCGTTCCGGCAAGAGACAGAAGCAGCGCCATCTCGGACCCCGTGAAGGGCGCCGCAAGCCGCAGCACCGCCGCAACGCTCACCAGTCCGTACAAAATCGCCGTGGTCCCGGTCGCCGACAATGGCCGGCCCGTGTGCCCCAAGGTCGCCCGCGTCATGACCGCAAGCGTCATGGTGCCGATGGCGCCGACGGTCAGCGCATGCAGGGCCGTCGTGGCCGGGAACAACGGGACGAGCCCGTTGAAGCCGAGCAGCAGAAGCCCTGCCGCCAACCAGCCATAGCCCACGTGAAGCACCGTAACCAGTGGCTCTGCCAAGGTGCGAGGGCCGCGCCAGCGCGACAGCCGCCACGCCGCTGCCAGTCCCGCCATGAGTTCCAGGTAGGCCGTCGCCCGCGTCTCGGGCGCAAGCACCCAGGCCGCGATGCCCATGACCGTGATGATGAGGGCCACGAGATCGGCACGGCTCGCCGATGAAGGCGAGGCGACATCGGGAACATTCTTCGTCAGCCAGTTCCGTGTGAAGCTCGGAATGATGCGTCCGCCGACCAGGGAAATCAGCGCGAGGAGAACGCCGATGCCGAGACGGTTGCCGATTTGCGCCGTTTCGGCCACCCCCAGGGACTCCAAATGCACTAACAGATTGCCGATCAGGAGCAGCGACAGGGCAATTAGCATAGGCAGGTTGCGCCAATTCCTTCCCGCGACGATCTCGCGTGCCACGACCAGGAGAAAAACGGCAGGAAACATGAGATCCGCGACCGTTGCCAACGGCGTGCCAACCAGCGCAGAGAGCAGCACCGCGAGCCGTCCGATGACCCACAAGACCACGAGCATCGCCAAAGACCAGCCCTGCAGAGGCATGCGGCCCGTCCAGTTCGGAATGGCCGTGAGCAGGAAACCCGCCACGGCGGCAGCGCCATAGCCGTAAACCATCTCATGGGCATGCCAGATGATGGCCGGAAAGGCGCTGGGCGGCACGAGCCCCGTCAGGTAGGCGACGAGCCACACAGGGACGGCGACGGCAGCCCACAGAGCGGCAAGCAGGAAAAAGGGCCGAAAGCCTGCCGAGAATATGTCAGGCCCATGATGGACCCGATACCTGGGAATGGCCGCTTGCCGTGTCATCGCGTCGTCTCGCAACTCGATATATCATGCATCATAGATACATCTTTGAATGTGGCATAACAGCCGTCAATTCCTCAGCCCTCCCAGGGTGATTAGAATGGCTGCCGTAACGCTCGGCGCGGATGCCTGATGCAAAGGACGCTCGACGGTAGGACCATTCTGGTACCGGAAAGCCGGGAACTCGACTTGTTCGCCGGCATGCTGGAGGCGCGGGGGGCGCGTGCGCTTCGGTGCCCACTGGTGGCGATACTCGATGTCCAGGACACGGCGCCGCTCGAAGCGTGGCTGCATCGCCTCCTGCAGGGCGACTTTAGCGACGTTATTCTTCTCACGGGAGAAGGCCTGCGCCGTCTGCTGGCGTTGGCGGAACGCAAGGCTCTTGCCCGTGACACCGTGTCCGCCCTCGGGCGGGTTCGCACGCTGGTCCGTGGGCCGAAGCCCGCCCGTGTCCTTCGCGAAATCGGTCTCGCGCCAGGGTTGATGGCGGAGCCGCCGACATCGGCAGGTGTAATCGCGGCGATGGCGACCCAGGAACTTCAGGGCCGTACCATCGGCTTGCAGCTTTATCCCGGCGCCGACATGGCGCTGTTCGCCGCCCTTTCGGCGCGCGGCGCAACGATTGTTCCGGTTACGCCATACCGCTACGCCGACCAATCCCATTCCGACGCCGTCGCTGCCGCAATTTCCGGCCTTGCAGAAGGGAAAATCGACGCGGTCGCGTTCACAAGCTCGTCGCAGGTTCGCCGACTTTTCAGTGTGGCTGCGGAACGCGGACTGGAGGGAATGTTAGCCGAAGGGCTGCAGCGCACCCGTGTTGCCTCCATCGGGCCGGTTGTCACCGAAGCCCTCGCCAAAGCGGGCGTGAGCATCGCGGTCCAACCCGAGTCACGATTCCATCTCAAGCCGTTCGTCGCGGCCATTTGTCGCCTGTTTTGAGACGATCATCATTTTTGAAGAACCAGCCGAGGACATGCGTTCTAGCTCCAACCCCGTTTCCATAGGATGATGAAGCGCTTCTGCGAGGCTTGGTCATGGAAAACGGATCAGAGGAAACGGGGCAATTCCGGGCAGTTGAAAGCTATGACGCATATCTGAGGCAGATTGCGGCTATCCAGGATGAAATTCGCCGTCGGCTGGGCGCCCCCGACCGCACGCCGCCGTTGGATGTGGCGGCAATGTTCGAGGATGTCGCAAACATCTATCTCGACATGTGTGATGAGATCAGAGAGACGGCTCGTGATCTTCGCCCAGCAGAGCCGCCGTCCGTGACGCAAGAGCGTCACGCGGAAGAGCCTCCAGCCTGAGGTCCTTGGCAAACCACGGGTTCTCCGAACCAAACACTTCCGCCAGCCAGTCGTAGACGATGCGAACGGGCCGCGAGGCGAGCCGTTCGCTCTCCACCAGCAGATGGAGCGGAAGCCTGATGTGGATGCCGAGATCGAGCGGCATGGAGAGGCGGTCCGACAGGACATAGTTCGCCACCAGGCCGATGCCCAGCCCTGAACGAACCATCAACGCATACCCGAATGAGTTGTCGCAGCGATGGACGACCGTGCCGCGCGCCGTCGCCGCGTGCCAGTCGCGCCAGATGCCGGTCTGCGCCGAATAGTAGGCGCTGTCAACGAACGCATGGGATTCGAGATTCTCGCGCGTCGGCCGGCCGCGGCGGTCGATATAGGCGCGCGTCGCCACCGGGATGAAGTGCATGTGGCCGACGCGGCGGGACTCCACGTCCGACTGCGACGACGGCGCGAAGCCCACCATGATGTCGGTCTGGTTCTCGCGAAAGCCCGTGAGGTTGGTCGGGTTGCGCAGATGCACCTGGATCTTCGGATACCGTTCGCTGAACGCCACGAGTTCAGGAGCGACGAACATGCCCGCCAGACCGTCCGTCACGCTGACACGCACCATGCCGCCCGCCTCCAGCGACTCCGCCTGCAGGTCATGGGAGATCTCGAAAAGCTTCTCGTCGAGCGCGAGAAGCGACTCCGCCAGCTCCTGTCCGCGCGGCGTCAATTTGATTCCGCTCTGCGTCGGGATGACCAGCTGCGATCCGATGACGTCCTGGAGGCGCCTGACCTGCCGGCTGACCGTGGGCTGGCTCATGGAAAGCTCTTCCGCCGCCCGATTGAACGACTTCGCCTTGGCGACCGCCAGGAACACCCGCAGCTCTCCCCAGAACGGCCCGCTGAGTATGCGCGGGTCGTCAAGCGGTGATTGGTGGAAATCTTTCTGCGAAGGATCGAACGGATGCATGTCTAATCACCGGCCTAGTACCGTCGGGTCAGGATACTTCGCCACGGTAGCAAATCCCCCAATCAACCCAAATGGCCGAGGCCTCCATTACACATCTTTGTCGCCAATTCTTGCCGGGTTCCCCTCTATTTCAGCGCGCCAGGT
>JAGWNK010000104.1 GCA_028871345.1 Alphaproteobacteria bacterium
CGTTTTGCCGTTGACGGTCAGCTCAACCATGGCCCCTCCATTATCATGGTCTGTGATATCAGATGGCCTAACTGACGTCCATTATATAAAAGTCACGCCAACGGCGCGCTCTTGCCGGCGTTGCTCTCGAACGAAGGAGCGCCAGTTCCCCGGCTTTTTCGACGCGCTGAATCTTACGGCATCCTGGAGGGCAACTGGATCGTCTCGCCGTCGACGACGAAACGGCCATAGCCGCGGTGATGGATCGTCCGGGGATTTTTCTGCTCCGGATCATGCCATGCCTCGACGACCTCCAGGATGAACAGATTATATTTGTTGACTAGGCGCGTGTCGGAAACCCGGCATTCGAGATTGGCGAAGCATTCGGCGACGAGCGGCGCGGCAACCCGCGCTGCCGGTTTCGGTGTCAAGCCGAACACCGCAAATTTGTCGAGGTCGCGGCCGGAGGAGTTGCCGACCTTGACGACCTTGTCGGCCAGAGCGGCGGCCGGAATGGCGATGACGCATTCTCTGGTCTGTCGCAGTACCGCGAAACTGTAGTTGTTCTCACTGATGACACAGCCGACAAGCGGGGGCTCGAAATCGACCATCATATGCCACGACATGGTCATGACGTTGGCGCGCCTCCTGCGCGCCGTCGTCAGCAGGACAACCGGGCCCGGTTCGAGCAACTGGTAGACCTTGGAAAGCTCAAACCTTCTCATGGCGAACAAGCCGAGGTGATAGCATGCAACTGTTCCGGCCGAGTTTACCGATCAGCGGCCCGGGCGGATATTTTCTTGTGCAACATCGCGCCCCCTTGCGGCGGGCGATTTGATCTGTCTCAACGCACTGACGGAGCCGGCACACAAACATCGCTCAGAGATGTCAAATTTGAGAGCGAAATAAGTGTGCCTCCCGCCGGTTGTGCATTGAACTCGCGTGACGATCGCGCTAAGGGACTCGATGGCCGGAAGGTACCTGCGGCTCTGCCAGTGATACAGGCCTCAATTCCCGCCGGTGCCCTTAAAGGCGTTATGGTGGTGCCCGCGCTGGATGCCGGCCCGTTATCCTACGGGCGTGGTGGCGTGAACGGCCCTGGAACTCGCCGGTCACGGAAACAGGCTTCCACTTGCGCTCATGGGGGTACCACGTTGGCCGCGGTTCCTGTATAAGCGGCCTTTCGGGGCAAGTGGCTGGGCTTCATGCGGTCTGCCGTGGCAGCAAATTTCCGGAGAATCGGGCGAGGGAGCGTTAAGTGGCGCTCCTTGACCTGGATTCTGCTGCTGGCCTTCGCCCTGCAGTCCTATATCACGCAGACCCACATGCACCCCGCGGCGAATCCGGCCGCAAACGCGCCGATCGTCAAGAACGTCAGCAAGGCGCCCGCCTCGGCTCCGGCCGACCGCGATGCGCTGAACTGCCCCTTCTGTCAGGCAATCGCGATGGCCGGCGCGTTCTTCACGCCGGCCGCTCCGCTGCTGTTTCTGCCGGCGCTGTGGGTCATGCTGGCAGCACCACACGTATCGGTGATCCTTCTCCATCCCGCCTTCGCGCGGGGCTGGCATAGCCGCGCGCCTCCACGGCACTGACCTCTGCAATCAAGCACGCGACGCCTGCGCGCCGCGCTTAGGCATGTGTCCGTATTGATGGACACGGCCGATAGGTGCCGTTCTGGAGATTCTGGATGAAGCAGAAGATTACGAATGCCGGCTCGACGCGCGCATCGCCGCGTGCCAGCAAATGGTGCACCGCGTTCATCATCGCAGCGGCCCTGACGGTGCTGTCAGGCTGCGCGGTTGGGCCCGATTTCAAGAAGCCGGCCGCTCCCGCAGTCAGTTGGTACACGGCCAGCCCGCTGCCGGCGGTGGTTTCTGGTGGCAATATCGCCGGCGGCCGGCCGCAACGTTTCGTTCCCGGCGGCGACATTTCCGGCGACTGGTGG
>JAGWNK010000105.1 GCA_028871345.1 Alphaproteobacteria bacterium
AGCGAACCCGGCACCGGCACCTTCTGCCATGGCGACACGCCGACGATCGCCGACATTTGCCTGGCCAGCATCATTGCCGTGATGCGCATCTTCAAGATCGAGGTGCCTGGCATCCCGACCGTGATGCGTGTGATGGCGGCCTGCGAGCAACTCGATGCCTTCGCGGCGGCGGACCCGAGCCGTCAGGTCGGCGCGCCGCAAGCCTAACGCCGTCTTGCCGTTAGCCCCGCCCACGACCCATCCACACTCAAGGATTCGCGCCATGCAGATGCTCACGGGAACGGCTGCTTGGCGTCGACCAATTTGCGGCGGCCAATGTCAGCAGAGGGTCGGTTGGGTGAGTTCGCGACCCGAGGAAGGTGCCGCTGGCCGGCCACCCGCGTTGCATCGAGCAGTTGCATCGGCTCGAAGACATTGACAGGCCGGTTACGACGTACAGCGGCCCGATGCATGGGCGAGCCACGAAAGACAGGTTCCAGGGGAAGCTGTCGTTGAACCGGCAAACCTGTCAAGTACGCGTCCGCGCTGCGCCCAGTTTTGACTTGTCGGCGGGTCCCCCGGCACGAAGTGGCACTTCCTGGTCATCAAGATCTTGACTCTCGGTGCCTCAACGATTGATCTTCGCAGGCTCTTCGGCCTTGCCATCTCGCTCATCAAGGGATTGCCGGTCCGATGTCGTCCCTGGGCCTGGAGCAAAAGTCGTGGAACGGCGTCGCACTTCTGGCGCGACTTTGAAGTCGCGCGCGATCTTGCGCAGGCGCGGGTCGAGCTCCAGGTGTAGCTCGCTCGACGGTTGACCCAGGGTCGGCGGAAGCGTTCCGCCGCGGGCGTCGTTCTTTGCATTGCAGCGGGTGCCGCCGCCGTTGGTGGTTGCGGTGGCCGAGGTGATGACTCGAACGTTCACAGATCCGGGCGTCTCCCGCTGCGCGGGACCGGGCTGTCGTGCTGCGCATCGAGCCGCCGGGTACAGCGTCTCGACCCTTCGGGCTTCCATCCCTGGCGCCAACACGGCCAGGCCGGCGTTGCCGGCGGACGTGTCGAGCAGCGGCCCGTTCCCGTGACCGGGGATCGCCGGCGCTGATTCCTTCGCGCGGCGCGCGAACGACGCCTGCTTGCCGAACTGGCCGGCACGACGATCACTCCGCAGGCTCCGTTCGCGGCGCGCCGGCCAGATCGGCACCCCGGTCACCCGCCACGCCCGATGCCGGGCCGCTGCTGGAAAGTGCCAACGGCCAAGTGCGAGCAACAGCCGCCTGCGGCCAAGGCGACGAGTGCGATGTCCGGCTCGACCGACGCGCCATTCGCTGCGCTCGGTGTCACGCCGGCCGCAGGGCCGCCGGGCATCGTGCCGTTGGGCGGGCCCTTTGCTGCAGCCGCCGCGCCAGGGGTACCTGTCACGCCGGCCGCTGTCGCGCGGGCCCTTGTCCGAGGCGCGGCAGCCTGCGCGCCGGTCGGCCCACCGCGCTCCCCCCCACGCGCCCCCGTCAGCCAGTGAGGGGGACTTGTGGGGGGATCTCAATACGGTGGGCCGAGTAACCGGCTCACCGCTTCGGCTGCGGGGAAGACCACCCATCCCCCACCCCTTCCCGTGAGGGAAGGGCCATCCCCCACCCTCCGCCCGCCCCAGGGCGGGGACGAGGTGAGTCCGAGCGAGAGGATCAGTTTTCAGGGCACCGAAAACCGGGGCCCGGCTGGGACCTCTCCGCAAGGAGTCTTCATCATGACATTCGTTCGAGTCGAACAGCGCAACGCCCATCTGGCCAACGGCGTGCGGCTGGAATACGTCAAGGGCCGCGACGGCCAGCTGGCCAAGGGCACCGTCACCGCGATCAGCAACCACCGGCGGGGCAATGGGGACGAACGGCAGGAAGAGTCGACCGCCATCCAGTGGGTGCTGTGGGGCGCGCAGGCCG
>JAGWNK010000029.1 GCA_028871345.1 Alphaproteobacteria bacterium
GGATCGAGGCCCGGCGGAATCGGGAAAATCATCCTCGAAATCGCAGGCTTCCAACTCTCAAACACGCCTTTCCCTGCAAAATCGAATACTCGCCGACGTTCTCAAAATCTCGCCGTGTCAACGCGTTCCGCGTTCTTCACAGACGACCTTTGACCCGGTACCCAGTCTAGCAGTTTTGCGCCGCCATTGCGTTGGTGCATCGCGCAGTCTGAAACTAGGATACTTCCAATCTGCCGGTTCACGCGTTGGCGGTGCCCGCGGGACGTTTGCCCCGCCCGCCCGAGTGGCAGGTCAGGGCCGGCGTTCAATCGCTCAAGCCGTTCTGGAGCTTTGTCCAGTCGTTGCCGTTGTGCTTGTAGAAGCCCGGACCGTCGGGCCCGTCTTCGTGCCAGTCGTTTGTGACATCGACATTATAGTTGTTGCCGGCATCGTCGTGCACCCAGCCGGTACCCAACTGAGCGTTGTAGGTGCCCGCCATCGTCACATCGTCGTCGCTGGACTTGCCCGTGTCGTGGGTGCTGCCGGTCGTCGGCCGCGGCAGATCGGCCGGAGGTGGCACCAACCGGGACGTGCAGCGGGTGGCTGCCGCCACCGCGCCGGCCACGCCCACGGAATGCGGATCGTTGCCGATGGCGATACGCAGGATCAGACCGTAGCCCGACGGATCGGCCGGAACGGGAAAGCGGTAAAGCAGCGCATAGCCGCGGTGGCTCGCGGTCGCGAAATTCAAAACTTGATAATAGCCGAACGACTGCTCTGCGCCTTGCGGGCTTGCACGCTCGTTGGTCAAGGCCCCGACGAGATAGAGCGCAAAGTTTTCCGGCGAGCGGAACTGGTCGCCATAGTAGCCTTGAGCGGCACCTCCATTGACGCCGACGGCGCCGTAGCTTGCCGTCAGGGCGCCGTCCGGTGACGCGACCGTGAAGGCGGTCCCCTGCTGGTTGGCGTCGCTAACCCGCCAGCCCGCGGGTGCGAAACTGCGGCAGGCGCCCCCGCTCACCGGCTGCAACGGAACCGGCTCGTTTCCCGCGGAAGCGAAGGGTCCGCTCCCCTTGCCGCTTTCCTCTCCGGCCGGGCGCGTGACCGCAGGACCATCGGTGGTCATGCGGCCAAGATAGAAAAGGCCGAATGCGGCCGCCAGGACGACCACGCCGATCACGGCGCGCTCCTTGGACGGCTTCACGGAAAACCAGCCGATGTTGTTCCAATCGAATTTCGGCAGCTTCACGGCAGCCCCCTTCGTGTGCGGCGAATCGATTATTGGAGCTAATTCTTTACTTCTATTAAGCGCCAGGGACTGCGACATAGCGGTCCAAGGCCGCAAGATGCTGCAGCTTCTCCGCTTCACTGAGGAAGGAGCCGAGGAAGCTGTTTCTGGCGAGCGTGACGATATCGGAACGCGACAAGGCCAGCGCCTGCGAGACCACCGCGAAATTATCGCCCACATAGCCGCCGAAATAGGCCGGGTCGTCTGAGTTGACGGTGGCCCTGAGGCCCAGATCGAGCATCCGCTTCAGAGGATGCTGCGCCAAATCGTTCACGACGCACAGCTTGAGATTGGACAGCGGGCAGACCGTCAGGGTCATCGCCTCGTCGGACAGCCGCCGCACCAGCGCAGGGTCATCCAGGGACCGGTTGCCGTGGTCGACGCGGTCAACCTGGAGCACATCGAGCGCTTCCCAGACATAGGCGGCAGGTCCTTCCTCGCCTGCGTGGGCGACGCGCCTCAGTCCGGCGGCTCCGGCCGAGGCGAACACGTCGGCGAATTTCGACGGCGGATGGCCGACCTCGGAGGAATCCAGACCCACGCCGACGATACGGCCGAAATAGGGTTCGGCCTGGCGGAATGTCGCAAAGGCGTCGTCCTGTCCGAGATGGCGCAGAAAGCAGAGAATGAGCTTGGCACTGATCCCGAACTGCGACTGCCCGTCCTTGAGCGCGGCGAGAATCCCGTCGGCCACCGTGGCAAAGACGACGCCCCGTGCCGTGTGAGTCTGGGGATCGAAGAAGACTTCGACGTGACGCACGCCGTCGCCGTGCACCCGCCTCAGATAGGCGAGCGTCAGATCGTAGAAGTCCTGCTCGGTCCTCAGCACGCCGGCGCCGCGGTAATAGATATCGAGGAAATCCTGCAGGCTCGAGAACCGGTAGGCGCGGCGGACCTCTTCGACCGACTTGAACGGGATGTCGATCTTGTTGCGCCTGGCGATGGCGAACATCAGCTCAGGCTCGAAGCTGCCTTCCAGGTGCAGATGAAGCTCGGCCTTGGGCAGGCCGCGAATGAAGGAGTCGTCCATGGCGAAGGATTCCAGAGCAATCCGAAGATGGCAACCGTCCCCGCCCCTGGAGTCGCGGTCTATGGACGCTTATGCGCCAGAACACCGGTGACGTAGGTGCGCGCCACGGCCCGGTCGTCGCCCAGCATCGCAAATGCGAAGAGCCTTTCCGGCAGCGACGGCGCGTGCGCAATGCGCCGCGCCAGCAGCGGCAGCGACTTGTCGTCCAGAACGACGAAATCGGCTTCCTTCCCCACCGCGAGGTTGCCGACCTTGTCGTCCACGCGCAAAGCACAGGCGCCGCCCAGGGTCGCGAGATAGAGAAGTTTCGCGGCGTCGAGCGGATGCTTCTTCAACTGACAGACCTTGAAAGCCTCATTCATCGTGGCGAAAGGCGACAGGCTGGTGCCCGCCCCGACATCGCTGCCGAGGCCGACGCGGGCGCCCGCACGTTCCGCCGCGGCCAGGTCGAACAGCCCGCTGCCCAGGAAAAGGTTCGACGTCGGACAGAAGGCGACGGCCGCGCCCGACCTGCCCAGCCGCGTCCATTCCCCGTCGCTCAAATGCAGGCAATGCGCGAAGACCGAATAGGGCGTCAGCAGTCCGAACTTCTCGTAGACCGCGACATAGTCGGCGCAATTGGGGAACAGGCGGCGCACCGCCGCGATCTCGTCGCCATTCTCGGAGAGATGGGTGTGCAAATGCACGCCGGGATGTTCGAGCAGAAGGCGCCCCGCCAGCTCGAGCTGGCGCTCGCTGGAGGTGAGCGCGAACCGCGGCGTCACGGCATAGCCCAGGCGGCCCTTGCCGTGCCAGGCGCGGATCAGCGAGCGGCTCTCCATGTAGCCCGTCTCGGCCGTGTCGGAAATGCCTGGCGGGGCGTTGCGATCCATCAGCACCTTACCGGTGATGATCCGCATGTTGCGCGCCAACGCCTCGGCGAAAAGCGCCTCGGCCGACACCTTGTGCGCCGTGGCGAAGACGAGCGCCGTGGTTGTTCCGTTGGCGAGAAGCTGGTCGAGAAAGAACTTGGCCGTGTCGCGGCCGACGTCCGGATCGCCGAAGCGCGCCTCGGCCGGAAACGCGTAAGCAGACAACCAGTGCAGCAATTGCGGGCCCGGGGCACCCATGACGTCGACTTGCGGATAATGGACGTGGGCGTCCACGAATCCCGGAATGATCAGGCCGTCGATGTGCTCGACCGGCGTGCGCTCCACGCTCGGCGCGAGCTCCGACCAGGCTCCGATCTCAGCGACACGGCCATCCTCCACGACGAGCACGCCATCGTCGAATGTCTCGACCGCCGAACCGTCTTTTTCGGGGTCGGCGAGGAGATGAAAAATCGCGCCTCTGAAGGCGTGGCGTGGCATAGTTCGTCGTCCAACTTGAGCCGCATGGCGGCCGCGGCCTGCTGCATCTATACCGAGTTATACGACGCGTGCATGGATCAATGGGCGCGTTGGGGGCGCCGTGTCGGAGATTTCCACCGCTTTCGCCAGGGCGTCGACGGCACGTCGGCCCTCCGCATCATTCCTTGCGTGCACCAGTGCCAGTGTGTCGCCTTGCGACACCGCGGTGCCGACCGGCACGATGCGCGAGAGACCAACGCCCAGATCAATGCCGTCGGAGGTCCTGCGGCGGCCGGCGCCGAGGTCGACGACGGCGATGCCGACGGCACGCGTGTCGATCCGCGCGACATAGCCGGACCGCCCCGCGGGGAACGGCACGGTGACGGGCGATTGCGCTAGAAACCGCGAGGCGTGTTCCAGGAAATCCTTCGGGCCGCCAAGTGTCGCCACCATGCGCGCAAAGCGCTCCGCCGCAGCGCCCGAATCGAGCGCCGACTGCGCCTGGGCCCGGCCAGCCTCGGGTGACGCTGCCAGCTCGACGAGAGCCAGCATCTCGCCAGCCAGTGCGGTAGTGACAGCGTGCAGGCGCGGCTCCCGCGCGCGGCCCGTGAGATAATCGACGGCCTCACCCACTTCGAGCGCATTACCGGCCGTGGTTCCCAGAACCTGGTCCATGTCGGTAAGGAGAGCAGTCGTCGGCAGGCCGGCACCCGCGGCGATTCTCACAAGGCTTTCAGCCAGATCACTGGCGCTCTTGAGGTCGGACATGAAGGCGCCGGAGCCGCATTTGACGTCCATCACCAGGCCTTGGAGCCCTGCCGCCAGCTTCTTCGACAGGATAGAGGCGCAGATCAGCGGGACGGATTCCACGGTCGCGGTGACGTCGCGTACCGCGTAGAACCGCTGGTCGGCCGGGGCCAGATCGGCCGTCTGGCCGATGATGGCACAGCCCACATCGCGCACAACCCGCCGCAGCGTGTCGAGATCGGGCTGCGCCTGATAGCCGGGGATGGCGCCAAGCTTGTCCAGCGTGCCCCCCGTGTGGCCCAGGCCGCGCCCCGAGATCATTGGCACATAACCGCCGCAGGCGGCGACGATGGGCGCCAGCATCAGGCTGACCTTGTCGCCCACCCCACCCGTCGAATGCTTGTCGAGCACAGGGCCGAGACCCTGCCATTCCAGCACGGTACCGGAGCGCATCATCGCCGTCGTCAGCGCCACACGTTCATCCAGCGCCATGCCGCGGAAGAACACCGCCATGGCAAAAGCGGAGACCTGGCTGTCACTCACGCTGCCGTCGGTGATGCCGCGTACGAGGTACGCGATCTCCTCGGCCGACAGCGGCTGCCCGTCGCGCTTCTTGCGGATGATTTCCTGCGGGAGCATCGGGCTACTTCTTGAGAATGGTGGGGCCGAAGGACATCGGGAACAACTCGCCAAGGGTGACGGTTTTCCTGATGCCGGTCGGATCGGCGATATGGATCGGCAGGTCGTCTGCCGCAAACTCGCGCAGGCGCTGGCGGCAAGCGCCGCAAGGTGTGCAGAGATCGCCCTCCGGCCCCATCACCAGGACTTCGGCGATGCGGGCCTCGCCATCGGCAATCATCGCGGCGATCGCGGATACTTCGGCGCAGTTCCCGACCGGATAGGCGATGTTCTCGACATTGGTGCCGGCATAGAGCTTGCCGTTTACTCCGCGCACCACCGCCGCGACCCGGTATTTCGAATAGGGTGCATGGGCCCGGAGCCGTACGGTCCGCGCCAGCGCCAGCATTTCTTTGCTCATCGCTCTTTCCCGAAATGCGCGCCGCTGACGATAGCACGGCCAGCATCAGAGTGAGCGCGAGGTAGCGAAGTCATCGTTTTATTCTCTTGCGGTGCTCGTATCTCCATCGCCCAAGAAGCGCGCCCGCCAGCGCGGCTATTGCCACTGCCGCGTCCCCATACTCCCCCCTCGCAGCCCACACGCCGGCCAAGCCCACTGCCGCGAGGATAATCAATGCGATCGCGATTCGGGGGGCAGTCCACATCCAGAGATACTCCCACAACCATCTACCCCGGCATGGCGGTGATGGCAGCCGGGATGGCTCCCACCAGGGCCGCGCTCATGCACGTCGCGATGAATCCCGCCAGCATCGCCTTGACCACCATCTTGATGACTTCGTCGCGGCGCTCGGGCAGCAGAACCGAATAACCGGCGAGATTGATGCCGACCGAGGCGACGTTGGCGAAGCCGCACAAAGCATAAGTCATGATCGTGCGGGTGCGCCCGGTCATCTCCGCTGCCGGAATGGCACCGAGCTTGATGAAGGCGGTGAACTCGGTCAGCATCATCTTGGTGCCGAGCAGCTGTCCGGCCGTCTGGATTTCGCTCACCTGGATGCCAAGGGCCCAAGCCACCGGCGAGAAGACGTATCCGAGAATGCGTTCGACGCTGATCGGGGCTCCGGCGACCTGCGGCAGGGACCCGAGCATCATATTGACCATGGCAACGAGGGCAACGAAGACGATCAGGCAGGCCGCCACGTTGACCGCGATCTGCGTTCCGTCATGGATGCCCTTCATGATCGCGTCCATCGAGCTTTTGTAGACGCGTTCGTCGGGCGGCATCTTGTCCTGGGCGGCCTCGGCCGCCGAATCGCGCGGCACCAGGATGCGTGCCACAAGGATGCCGGCCGGCGCCGAGATGATCGAAGCGGTCAGAATGTGGGCCGCCGCGGCCGGCAGGACGCCCTGCAGGATGGTGACATAAGCCACCATGGTGGATCCCGAAACGCACGCCATGCCCACGGTGATGAGCAGGAACAGCTCCGATCGCGTCAACCGGTTGAGATAGGCGCGGATGATGATGGGGCCTTCCACCTGGCCCATGAAGATGGTCGCCGCCGCCGCCAGCGCGGTCGGGCCCCGAAGTCCCATAGTGCGCGAAAAGACGAAGCCGAAGGCCTTGGTGATCCATTTCAAGATGTGCCAGTGCCACAACAGCGCTGCCAGCGTGCACACCACCATGATCACCGGCAGGACGCGGAAACCGAAGACGAACAAGGCGCCGGGCGTGGTCAGCGGATAAGGCTGCGGGCCGACACCGCTCAGGAAGCCGAAGACGAAGGCGACGCCCGCCTGGGCGGACTTGGCCAGGCCGTCGAACACGGCGCCGAAATTGGTCAGCCCGGCGCGGATCGCCGGCACACCGAACAGCGCCAGCACCAGCGCCAGCTGCAGCCCGATCGCCCCTATAGTGAGGAAAAAAGGGAAGCGCCGCCGGTTTTCCGAAAACAGCCAGCACACGACGAGGATCAGCAGAATCCCGGCCAGGCTCTGCAAATTGAGCGGACTCATCTTGAGCGTACTCATCATGCCTTGAAACATGCCCCAATTCCCCCTGCCCGGCTGGTTCCACCCTCCCTCAAGGGGAGGGTTGTTCCTTTCTTACGCCCCGTATGGGATCCAGATGTTCTTGACCTGCGTGGCGTGGCGCAAGAATTCACGGCCTTCGCCGTTTGCCAACCAGTCGCGCGGGCCTTGGGTCCACACCTGCTTGATGTCCTCGGCGGAAGCCTCGTCGATCGCCTTCGACAGCCCGCCGAAATACCAGATCGCATCCACCGCGTGGTGCTTGGCTAGCTCCAGCGCCAGCGCATCGCGCGCGCCGGTGACGATATTCACGACACCGCCCGGCATGTCGGAGGTTTCCAGCACCTGATAGAAATCGGTCGCGGCCAGCGGGTGCTTCTCGCTCGGCACCACTACCACGCGGTTGCCCATCGCCACCGCGGGCGCCCAAAGCGACGTGAAGGCCAGCAGCGGCGCCTCGTCCGGGCAGGCGATCGCGATCACGCCCACCGGCTCGTTCATGGCGAGCGTCACGCCGCGGAGCGGCGGGTTGTGCACGGCGCCATCGTACTTGTCGGCCCAGGCGGCATAGGTGAAGAGACGTTTTACCGAGGCTTCGACTTCCTTCGCCCCAGCCGGCTTGCCGACGCCGGTCATGGCGCGGATGCGTGCCGCGAATTCAGCGGAGCGCTGCACCAGATTCTCCGCAACATAATAAAGGATCTGCGCGCGGGTGTGGCCGGTGGTCGCGCTCCAGCTTTCCGCCTTCTGCGCGGCTTCCACCGCGTTGCGGATGTCCTTGCGATTGCCCTCGCCGACATGGCCGATCAGGATACCGGACGGCGATTTGATGGCGCGACTGTAGCCACCGTCGGGGCGCGCCTGTCTGCCGCCGTAATAGAACTTCGCGGTGCGGTCGATTTCGTCGGCGCTGATTTCGGGTGCGGAGTTCGCTGCAGGCACGGTCGGAACCGGTTTTGACTTCGGCTTCAGATAATCCAGCATGCCCTCGCGGCCCCCCTCACGCCCGTAGCCGCTTTCGCGATAGCCGCCGAAACCCACAGCCGCATCGAACTGGTTGGTGCAGTTCACCCACACCACGCCGCATTTGATCTTCGGCGCCAGATCGAGGGCGACATTGATGTCCTCGCTCCACACCGATGCCGCCAGGCCGTAGCGCGTGTTGTTGGAGAGCTGTACCGCTTCGGCCGGCGTGCGAAAGCTCATCGCCACCAGCACCGGCCCGAAGATCTCCTCCTGCGCCACGGTGGAAGCCGGCTCGACATTGGTCAGCAGCGTCGGGCGATAGAAACAGCCGTCCGGGCAGCCCGCCTTGGGCTGGAAAAGTACGGCGCCTTCCGCCACGCCCTTCTTCACCAAGCGATCGATAGTGTCGCGCTGGCTCATCGACACGATGGCGCCGATGTCGGTCGCCTTGTCCAGCGGATCGCCGACCCGCAGGGTTTCCATGCGCGCCTTCAGCTTGGCGATGAAGCGATCAGCGACGCTCTCCTGCACCAGGAGCCGCGAGCCGGCGCAGCAGACCTGGCCCTGGTTGAACCAGATGGCATCGACGGCGCCCTCCACGGCGGCATCGAGATCGGCATCCTCGAACACCACGAAGGGCGATTTGCCGCCGAGTTCCATCGTCAGCTTCTTGCCGGTGCCCGCCGCCGCCTTGATGATGCCGCGGCCGACTTCCGTGGAGCCGGTGAATGCGACCTTGTTCACATCGGGATGGCGGACGATGACGTCGCCGACCGCGCCCGGTCCCGTGACGATGTTCACCACACCAGGCGGAATCTTCGCTTCCTCGCAAGTGCGCGCGAACAGCAGCGTAGACAGGCTGGTTTCCTTGGAGGGCTTGAGCACGATGGTGTTGCCGGCCGCCAGTGCGGGGGCGACCTTCCAGCTCATGATCAGGAACGGGAAATTCCACGGCACGATCTGGCCGATGACGCCGACCGGCTCGTAGTCCGGGAACTCGCTGTCGAGGAGCTGCGCCCAGCCGGCATGGTGATAGAAGTGGCGCGCGGCCAGCGGCACGTCGATATCGCGCGTCTCGCGGATCGGCTTGCCGTTGTCCATCGTTTCGAGCACGGCAAACAAGCGCGAATGCTTCTGGATCAGGCGCGCCAGCGCGTAGAGACAACGCGCCCTGCCCGTTCCGCCCAACTTGGCCCAGCCCGGCTGCGCAGCACGTGCGCCTTTCACCGCCGCATCGACGTCTTCGGGCGCGGCGTGCGCGATGGCGGCCAGCTTCTTGTTCGTCGCCGGATTGATGCTGTCGATGCGTTTGCCACCGGTGGGCGGCACCCACGCGCCGTTGATGTAAAGATCGAAGCTGCGGTTGTGCAGATCGAGCCAGGCGTCCACCGGCGCAGTGCTCTCCGGCGCCGGGCCGTATTCCATCGTCTCGAGGATTTCTGCGACGCTCGTCATGGTCAGCCCATGGGATGGCGGTGCACACTGGAATAGCGCCCGCTCGCGAAGTGATCCAGTTGCCGCTCGATGTCTGTGAGCAGGCTGGAAGCGCCGATGCGGAACAGGTTCGGCTGCAACCAGTCGACGCCGAGTTCTTCCTTCATCAAGAACTGGTAGGCCATGACATCCTTGGCCGTGGAGATGCCGCCCGCAGGCTTGAAACCGACCTTGTGGCCGGTCAATTCGTGCCACCAGCGGACCATGCGCACCATGACGAGCGCGAAAGGCAGCGTGGCGTTGACCGCTTCCTTGCCGGTGGAGGTCTTGATGAAGTCGGCTCCGGCCATCATGCACGCCAACGAGGCCTTGCCGACGTTGATCAGGGTGCCGAGATCGCCGGCGCCGATGATGGTCTTGAGGTGGGCCGGGCCGCAGGCCTCCCGGAACGCCTTCACCTCGTCATAGACGGTGCGATAGTTACCGGTCAGCACGTGCGAACGGTTGAGAACGATGTCGATCTCGCGCGCCCCGGCGGCGACCGAAGCTTCCACCTCCTTGATGCGCAGAGGCAGTGGCGACAGTCCGGCGGGAAAGCCGGCCGAAACCGCAGCGACCGGGATCGAGGTGCCCTTCAGGGCTTCTAAAGCCGGCGCAATCATCTCGTGATAGACGCAGACGGCGCCGGTGGTGATGGCGAGATCGCCGATGCCCATCGCCTCCAGCAGATCCCGGCGCACCGGTTGGCGGGCCTTGGCGCAGAGCCGGTGCACGCGCCCCGGCGTGTCGTCACCGGCCAGCGTCGTCAGATCGATGCACTGCACGGCCTTCACCAGCCAGGCGGCCTGCCATTGTTTCTTGACCGTCCGCCGGCCGGGCAGCGTCGCCACGCGACGCTCGGCGGCGCTGCGGTTGACCAGGACGGAGTCGATCAAGTCGTGGTCGAAGGCCGCGATCGGATTGCGCGTCGGCCGCGGCGCGTGGTCATTCGATGCAACGGGCCGAATCTCGAGCATTTTTCGACGCTTCCACGGCGAATCTGACGAGTCAAGAAAGCGCCCCATCGTGCAGGACCTCGTGTGCAAGTCATAGCCACACCGTTTGCCGCAGCAAACGGCCGCAACATTCGTTCATTTATCCACATTCTTGAGCAATCTGTCGCGTTGCTAGGCGGCGCCTATTTCATCATCTTGCCCGCCGCACAAGCATGCACTGGGGGCACGATGATCGACGGCGCCGACACAGCGTGGCTGATGACGTCCAGCGTCCTGGTCCTGATGATGACGCTGCCGGCTCTCGGCTTCTTCTACGCCGGTCTCGTCCAGGCCAAGAACATCCTATCAGTGCTGTTCCAGTGTGCCGCCATCGCGGCCCTGGTGTCGCTCCTCTGGTTCGCGTTCGTTTACAGCGAGGCCTTTTCCGGCTCGGCGGGTCTCATCGGCAACCTCGACGCCGCCTTCCTGCTCAACATGGCACGCGACTCCGTCCATCCCGGCGCCCGCATCCCCGAAAGCGTCTTCGTGATGTTCCAGATGACCTTCGCGATCATCACGCCCGGGCTGATCATCGGCGCCTATGTTGAACGCATCAAATTCGGGGCCGTGCTGCTGTTCTCGGCGATGTGGCTGGTCGTCGTATACGCCCCTGTCGCCCATTGGGTGTGGGGCGGCGGGTTCCTGGCCACGCGCGGCGTCATGGATTTCGCGGGGGGCATCGTGGTGCACCTCACCGCCGGCGTTTCCGCGCTGATGATCGCCTGGATGCTGGGGCCACGCCTCGGCTTCCCCCGCTCCATCGTGCCGCCGCACGCGCCCTGGATGGTGATGGTCGGTGCTTCGCTCCTGTGGGTCGGTTGGTTCGGATTCAACGCCGGCAGTGCGCTGAAAGCGGGCGCCGACGCCGGCATGACCATGCTGTCCACCCATCTGGCGGCCGCCACGGCGACATTGGTCTGGGTCGCGATCGAGTGGATCAAGTACGGCAAGCCAAGTCTTGTCGGCTCGGTGACCGGCACCGTCGCCGGGCTGGCCACGATCACGCCGGCTTCCGGCTTCGTGGGGCCGACGGGCGCGGTGGTGCTCGGACTGGCCGGCGGGCTGGTGTGCTATGGCGCGGTGCTAGTTGTGAAGCGCGGCTTCAAGGTCGACGATGCCCTCGACGTTCTGGGCGTACACGGCGTGGGTGGAGCTTTGGGCAGCCTCCTCGTTCCCTTCGCGGCATTGATCGGCGTCGGCGGCACGGCCTTGGCGCGCTCCGTTCTCGACCAGTTCGCCGTACAGGCGGAATCCGTTATCATCGTCGGCCTGTGGTCGGCGGTGGCAACCTTCCTCATCGGCAAGGTTGTCAGCAGTGTGACGGGCTTACGCATTGACCGGGACTGCGAAGTGCAAGGCCTCGATTTCTCTAGCCACGGCGAAACGGGCTATCATAGCGCTTGAGCACACAGGAGTACGTCGTGAAACTCGTCATCGCGGTCATTCAACCGCACAAACTGGACTCCGTGCGCGCAGCGCTTGTCGCCATCGGCATCGAAGGCATGACGGTCACCGAGGTGCGCGGCTATGGCCGCCAGAAAGGCCACAAGGAAGTGTACCGCGGCGCCGAATACGCCATCGCCTTCGTGCCCAAGCTCCGGCTGGAGGTTGCCGTCCCTGACGACCGTGCCGAAACCGCGGTATCGACGATCCGGCAGGCGGCGCTGACAGGAAAGATCGGCGACGGAAAGATCTTCGTGGTCGACCTCGCCTCCGCCGTGCGCGTGCGCACAGGTGAGCGCGACGCGGACGCGCTATAGACCGCCTTGAGCCATCGATCGCGCCGGCACCATCAGTGCTTCGGCAGCGAGTCCAGCGCCGACCATCTAATCGCCCTCGTCCTAGCGACACGACCATTCGAACTTCCACCCCGCCGTGCGCGCGGCGGTCGAGGTACCGCCGCGGGAATTCTCGCGCCGGATTCAACTGGAGTGCCGTTCCATTTTGGGAAAGTGACGGGCGCGACAAGTCCCACCGTCCGGCGGCGCGCGTAGTCGCCGAGGGCAGCGCCAAATGAATAAAATCCCTCGTTCCTCAACAAAGGACTGGTAAGGGCCTACTGCGACACTGGCTCTCGCCGCCACGAGTCTGCGTTCGGACATCGTGCCGGGTCGATGGAATGGGGATTGCGGATGTCGAATGGAGACCTTGACGCATCCCGCGACGAAAAGAGAGCCGGCTCGACCGGCCTCGCGCGGGTCCGCGCTCTCATCGGCAGGTTTGCCCGCGAAAAATCAGGCAGCTACGCCGCGGTGTTTGCGCTGTCGGCGCCTTTCCTGATCGGCGGAACGGGCCTTGCCACCGAAGGAGGCCTTTGGCTCTACGAGCGGCATGTCGTGCAAAACGCGGCCGACACGGCGGCCCTCAGCGCCGCCACGGCCTACGGCACCAACAAGATGACCGATCTCACAACCCAGGCGGAGGCCGTTGTCAGCGGTTATCCGTTCATGACGAGCGCCAACGGGGCCAGCGTCTCCGTCAACAACCCGCCGACACAAGGCAGCTACGCCGGAAACAAGAACGCGGTCGAGGTCATCGTTTCGATGCAGCAGCAGCGGCTGCTGACGGCGCTCTTCTCGACCTCCCCGCTGACCATCACGGGGCGCGCCGTCGCCAAGTTCGGCAACAGCGGCAACGGCTGCGTGCTCGCACTCAACAGGATCGCCAGCGCGGCCGTCGGAGCCCAGGGCTCGACCAACGTGGCGCTGAACAACTGCGGAATCTATGACAACTCGGACAGTTCCAGCGGTCTTTCGGCGGGCGGATCGGCCGTAATCACCGCCCTTTCGGCCAGTGTGGTCGGCGGCGTGTCCGGCGCATCGAACTTCAGCACGACGCAAGGCATTTCCACCGGCGTCATGCCCACCACCGATCCCTACGCCAGTGTTTCCATGCCGTCCTTTTCCGGCTGCAACCACAATAACCTGAACGAGAAGAACACCGTGACGCTCAGTCCCGGGGTCTACTGTGGCGGCCTGCAGCTCAACGCCGGCGCCGATGTCACGCTGCAGCCGGGCACCTACTTCATGGACAGGGGTAGCCTGCAAGTGGCTGGCGGCGCCACGCTGACCGGCAATGGCGTCACTATCATCTTCACCTCCAGCACGGGATCGAATTACGCGAGCGCGACGATCAACGGCGGTGCATCCATCAACCTGACGGCGCCCACGACGGGTCCGCTGGCCGGCCTGGTGTTCTTTGGCGACCGCAACATGCCGACCAGCACGACGTTCAAGTTCAACGGCGGTTCCGGACAGGTCGTCAACGGCGCGGTCTACCTGCCCGACGGCACGGTCGATTACGCCGGTGGCGCCTCCGCCACGGCCCAGTGCACGCAGTTGATCGGCGACACCGTCACCTTCGTCGGCAGTTCCGCCCTGGCCATCAATTGCGCGTCCTACGGCACCAGCGCCATCGGGTCCGCTGTTGCGAGTTTGGTCGAATGAGGTACATGCGGGCATTTGTCGTTTGCACGAGCGGAGCGGCCGCCATCGAATTTGCGATCATCGGCAGCGTGCTCGTGATGTTGCTGGTCTGCGGCGTCGATTTCGGCCTGGCCTTCTACAGCGACATGCAGGTGCAGGCGTCCGCCGAAGCCGGAGCCCAATACGCCGCCCTCCACGGCTACAATTCGTCCGCGGTCTCCACGGCCGCCGTCGACGCCACGCCGACCATGGGGATCAGTGCCACATCCAGCGAGTTCTGCGGCTGCGCCAGCGGCTCGGGCGTATCCAGCGCCATCTGCCAGACCACCTGCTCCGACGGCACCACGGCCGGGATCTATGTCAGCGTTACGGCTTCGCGCGCCTACTCGACGCTCTTGAGCTATCCGATGGTGCCTGCGTCGTATTCCCAGACTTCCACTTCGACGGTGCGAATCCAATGAAATCCTTCGGGCGCGATGTCGGCGGTGCAGCGGCGCTGGAATTCGCCCTGACGGCGCCTGCATTCTTCGCGTTCATCATCGGCATCATCACGACGGGACTCGCGATCTACGCGCAGCTGGCCCTGCAACACAGCGTCGAGATGGCCGCTCGCTGCGCCAGCGTGAACACGACGACATGCTCCACAACCTCGGAAATCCAGCAATACGCCGTCGGGCAGAGCTACGGCCTCACGACCAACACCTCGACTTTTAGTGTCACGACGCCCGCCTGCGGCAACCAAGTCCAGGCGAACTACGTGGTGAGCATGAACTTCGGGCCAATCGGTACCAAGAGCGTCACGCTGACCGCCTCCTCCTGTTTCCCGAAGTAGAAACAACCGCCTACTTGGTGCCGAACATCCGGTCCCCGGCGTCGCCCAATCCCGGAACGATGTAACCGTGATCATTGAGATGACTGTCGATGGCAGCTGTCCAGACGTGCACGTCAGGATGATGGGCGCGGAAGCGCCTCAGCCCTTCGGGGGCCGCCAGCAGGCACATCAACCGGAGCTTGCTCACGCCGCGCTTTTTCAGACGCTCGACGGCGGCGATGGCGGAATTGCCCGTAGCCAACATCGGATCCATCACGATCACAAGGCGTTCCGCGATGTCCTCGGGGGCTTTGAAGTAATACTCGACGCTCTGCAACGTCCTCGGATCGCGGTATAGACCGATGAAAGCGACTCGAGCCGACGGCACCAGGTTCAGCATGCCGTCCAGAAAAGCGGTTCCCGCCCGCAGGATGGGAGCGAAAACAAGCTTCTTGCCTTCGAGCGACGGTGCCTTCATCGGGGCAAGCGGCGTTTCGATATCGACAATCTCGAGCGGCAGGTCGCGAGTAATCTCATAACAGATCAGCATGCCGATCTCGTTGAGCAGCTCGCGGAATTGCTTGGTGGATGTTCCCTTGTTCCGCATAAGCGTCAGCTTGTGCTGGATCAGCGGGTGGTCGACCAGCGTCACGCCATCCATGGGACTCTCCCTCGCGCCTGCGCGCCCACACTAGAACGTCGGACGCGCCGCGCAAGGCGGCGATCGACGCGGCTGTGGATATGCCGGGACGATGTGCGGTGTTGCCGGCCCTGTGATTGCTAAGGCTTCAGCGTCACCATTACGACGCCATGACCTTGCACCTCGGCCGTGAAAGCGCCCGCCGCCTTTGGCAGGTCGGCGTGCTTCCACAAGTCGCGCACCGCGGCCGAGAGGCCGTCAGGATACTCGAGCTCCCGCCAGGTCACAGTGATGGCATGCGGCTGCATGGACCGGTTGAGCAGCACCACGGCCCGTCCGCCACCTCCGATCGGTCTGGCCCACACCTCGTCGTCGCCGTCCTTGGCGACTCGGCGCCCCTCGACGCCGAGCGCATCCTGATCGACGGCGATGACTTCTCTATTCATCAGGATTGCCTTCGTTTCATCGGACATGGCCGACAGGTCGTTGCCGGCGATCAAGGGGGCCGCCAAGATGGCCCACAGACTGAAGTGGGCGCGATATTCGCCGTCCGTCATCCCGCCGTTACCGACTTCGAGCATGTCGGGGTCGTTCCAGTGACCGGGACCGGCGTATGGCCAGAGGTCAGCCTGCATGTCCACGATGTTCAGCATGCCGATGGAGTAGCCGTTGGCGTTGTGACCTTCCCAGGCGTCATAGATATCGCCGGTCGTTCGCCAGAGATTGCCGATGTTCCTGGCCCACAGCCACGGCGTGTTGTCCCCCCATTCGCACATGCTGAAGACGATGGGCCGGCCCGTAGCCTGCAACGCCCGACTCATCAGGAGATAGGCGGCCTGGGCGTTCTCCGTGCCCACGTTGCACCAGTCAAATTTAAGGTAGTCGACATGCCAAGCGGCGTAGGTGCGGGCATCCTGATACTCGTGTCCGCGAGTCCCCGGACGGCCGCCGCACGTCTTGTCGCCAGCGTCCGAGTAGATGCCGAACTTCAGCCCTTTCGAATGGACATAATCTGCCAGCTTCCTCATGCCGGACGGAAACCTTACGGGATCGGCACTGATGTTGCCGTTCTTATCGCGCGTACCCTGCCAGCAATCGTCGATGACGATGTACTGATAGCCCGCATCGCGCATACCAGATGCGGCCATGGCATCGGCCTGGGCACGGATGATCTTCTCGTTCACATTGCAGGCGAATTTGTTCCAGCTGTTCCAGCCCATCGGCGGTGTCAGCGCCAAGCCGTTGGACGTTCCCTCGAGCGGCGCAGCCTTGTCGCGTGCCAGCGCCCCCGTGAACACCAGAAACAAGGATAATGTCACCAGACCGATGATGCGCACGAGAAGCTTCCCCTAATTCAGCTCGTTACTCAGCCACGGAATCTCGCGTAAGACAATAATCATATAATTACGTATTCACCAATCCGCGTTTTATGCGGCATGTCGACCCCAGCCTCGCCGCGAGTCGCCGGCCTGTGGTTCGCCAGCGTCGACTCCGCCCACGGGAGGTTTGCACTTTAGAGCCATTGCCAGAGGGACAATACATCTTAACTTCCAACGGGATACGAGACACAAGACAATCTTGCGAGCGCCTGAAACTGGGTACCGAATCTGTGGCCAAACGACGGATTGCGCGGCGCTGACCGGTACTGGCGACGCCGCCTGCCGGCGATCGGACTCGCCTTGCGGTGCACAATCGGGCCAAGCCGGCTCACGCCCAAGTTTGGCTCGGTTACGCAGAATCGCGCATGCCGAGATCTCACCGCTGCGGCGAGAATGCATCAGAACGCTCAAAGGTAGCGTGGACGCCTGCACGCCGATGTGATTTATATGACCGCGATGTGCGATTGGCTGCTTGTGAACGCGAAGGTGTTGCCACTGCCGTCGTTTCGAGGGGCGTGATTGGGGCGTCGGATGTCGGATCTTCGCGAGCGGATCGAGCGGCTGCAGGCTGAGGAAGGACGTCGCGACAAACCCGCGACCATCTACGACGTGGCGCGGCGGGCCAACGTCTCCATCAAGACCGTCTCCCATGTCATCAACCGGCGCATGCACGTCAGCGAACCGACCCGGGCGCGTGTCCAGAAGGCGATCGACGAGTTGTCGTTTCAGCCCAACGTGTTTGCACGCGGACTGGCTGGCGAGCGTTCCTACCTGATTGCGTTGCTATGCGATATTCCGGCGACCGGATCGGGGTACGTTTCAGCTCTGCAGATCGGCATGCTTCCCATCTGCCGCTCGAAAGGTTTCCACCTGATGGTGGAGTCGTTCGACGTGCACAGCCACGAATTCAGCGAACAAGTACGCTCACTCGTCGCCGAATCCCGCCTGCACGGCGTCATCCTGACACCGCCGCTGTGCGACATGCCCGAACTCATTCATACGCTGGAGAATTCGCGCACGGCTTTCGTCCGCATCGCCCCCGAGCGTCCCACGAAGGGGGCCATCGACATTCACATCGACGACGTGCAGGCAGCGCACGAGATGACGTCTTACCTGATCCGGCTGGGTCATCGCCGAATCGCCTTTATCAAAGGGCCTACGGATCACGCCGACGCCAATGCACGCTTCAACGGCTACCGTGCGGCGCTGGCACAGGCCGGCCTGCCCTTCATCGAGGAACTTTGCGTCCAGGGGGCGTTCAGCTACCAGTCCGGACTCAAGGCGGGCGAACACCTGTTATCGTTGCGCAAGCGGCCGACGGCGATCTTCGCCGGCAACGACGACATGGCGGCGGCTGTTCTCGCCATCGCCCAGCGTTTCAATGTGGACATTCCGCGCCAGCTGTCCGTGGCAGGGTTCGACGACTCGCCGGTCTGCCAAGTCGTCTGGCCCGGACTGACGACCTGCCGCCAGCCCATCGAGGAAATGGCGCAGCGAGCGATATCGCTTCTCATCACCGGAGACGATCTGGTCAACAAGAAGCTCAGTCATGAGCTGGTGGTTCGCGAATCGACCGCGCCGCCCGACGAGTAGCACGATCTCCAGGACGGCAAGCAAAGGAAGCGACGATGGGCCGGTCTCCATGGGTCGCTGTCGCGCCGGCTCCGACTTTGGGAGCATCTGCCGGGCTGCCGCCGGCATCTTCATTGACTGTAAGCTGTTGGGGTCCCCTGAGAGGATACGTCGATGATCACGAGGCGTAACGTGGTACTGACGAGCGCACTGCTGGCGGGTGGTTGTGCGAGCTGGCACTCCGAGCCTTCGCCGCAAAGTGGCGACTTCGTGCAGGTCAACGGCCAGCGCCTGCTTCTGCGAGGCCAGCCCTACCGCTTCGTCGGAACGAACATGTGGTACGGCGCCTACATGGGGTCGGCCGGTCCGACCGGCGACCAAGAGCGGCTCAAGCGCGAGCTCGATGCGCTGCAGGCGCTCGGTGTCACGAATATCCGCGTGCTTGGGGCATCGGAGCTCTCCCCGCTGAAGAACTCGCTGAAGCCCGCTTTCCGCCGGCCCACGCCGCCCTACAACGAAGTCCTGCTTGAGGGACTCGATTTCTTTATGGCCGAAATGGCCAAGCGCAACATGAAGGCAGTGATCTATCTTTCGAATTTCTGGGAGTGGTCGGGCGGCTTCGTCACCTATCAATACTGGACGAACGGCGGTCACTACATAAATCTCGGCGACCCGGCCCATCCCTGGCCCGAATTCGCCATTCTCAGTGCGGAGTTCTATGTCAGCAAGCCCGCCAACGCCCTCTATCGGGATTATGTCACCACACTGATCACCCGACGCAACACCATTACGGGGGTCGCCTACCGCGATGACCCGGCCGTGATGTCCTGGCAGCTGGCCAACGAGCCGCGCCCAGGCGGCAACATGGCGACAGCGAATATCGATTCCTTCTATTCCTGGGTCTCCGATACCTCGGCCTTCATCAAAAGCCTGGACCGCAACCATCTCGTCTCTACCGGAAACGAGGGCCTGCGAGGCTGTCTCGACAGCGAGGACGTCTTTGAGAGGCTCAATGCGCTGCAGGGCGTGGATTACATGACGTTCCACATCTGGCCCTTGAACTGGAGCTGGATCGATTCGCGCAATCTGGCGCAGACCTTCGAGCCCTGCGAGTCCAGCACGAAGGAATATATCGACATCCACATGCGTGCCGCCGCGCGCGTCAACAAACCGGCAGTCGCCGAAGAGTTTGGCTTCGTCCGCGATGGCGGCTTGAACGCACCAAGCGCCCCCACCACATATCGGGACCGCTTCTACAAGCTGATTTTTGACGCCGTCGAGGACAGTACCAAGGCCGGCGGACCTTTCGCCGGCACGAACTTCTGGGCCTGGGGCGGTGAAGGCCACGCGCAGCATCCCGACTTCGCCATGCGAGCCGGCGACACTTCCTACCTCGGCGATCCCCCGCAAGAGCCGCAAGGCCGCAATTCCGTGTTGAAGACCGACCGATCGACCCTCGAGCTGATCCGCAATCACGCGACACGGTTGCATGCCGTCGTGGCCTAGCCGGAGAGCATTAGCATGAAGATGCGGGGATTGGGCAAGACCGGGTTCCGGGTCGGCGAGATCGGTCATGGCCTGTGGGGCATGGGCAGCTGGTCCGACGCCGACGACGATGCCAGCCGGAGATCGCTGCGCTGCTCGATCAAGGGCGGCTGCACCTTCTTCGACAGCGCCTATGTCTATGGCAACGGGCATAGCGACCGGTTGATCGGCGGCATCGCCTCAGAATTTCCGGACAATCAACTGGTGCTCGCCTCCAAGATCCCGCCGGCGGATTTCAAGTGGCCGAGTGATCCGAAAAAGCCTCTGCATGCGATCTTCCCCCGGACGCATGTTGTCGAATACGCAAACCGGATCAAGGCAGCGTTCGGGCGACCCATCGACCTGCTGCAATTCCACATCTGGGAGGATGTCTGGGCCAAAGAAGCCGAGTGGCAGGACACTATCGTCGAGTTAAAGGCCGCGGGGTCGATCAAGGCCTTCGGCCTGAGCCTGAACCGCTGGCAACCCGAGAACGCCCTGGCGGCGATCGAGACCGGCCTCGTCGAGACCGTGCAAGTCATCTACAACGTCTTCGACCAGGCCCCGGAGGATCACCTCTTCCCAGCCTGCCGGAGGGCAAATGTCGGCGTGATCGCCCGCGTTCCGCTGGACGAAGGCAGCCTGGGCGGCAAAATGACTCTCGAAACGCGCTTTCCCCAGGGCGACTGGCGCGCCGGCTATTTCAATTCCGACAATCTCGCCAAGACGGTCGCCCGTGTGGAGGCGCTCAAGGCTATCCTGCCCGAAGGCATGTCGCTGCCCGAGCTGGCGCTACGCTTCATCCTCAGCGAACCGACGGTATCGACGCTGATCGCAGGCATGCGCTCTCCCGAGCACGTCGCGCAGAATCTCGCGGTGTCGGACAAGGGAGCTCTGCCGCCGGACCTGATGACCGAGCTGCGCGGCCATCGCTGGGATCGAAGACCATGATCGAAAGGGCGTGGACGAATCCGCGTCGTCATTCAGAGGAAACAATGGAGCGACAAATCTCGCGGCGAGGATTCATTCGCGGCGCTACAACCACGACCATGGCCGCCGCTGTCGTCCCGCGCACTCTGGCCGCAACGAATGAAACGCTTCCTCGACGCGCCGGCGCGGATGCCGGCTGGACTTTCTCCCGCGGCGATTTCCCTGGCGCCGAGCAACAAGGATTCGACGACAGTCGTTGGAGGAAGCTCGATATCCCGTACGATTGGAGTATCGAGGGTCCCTATGACGAAAATGCCCCGTGTGGCGGCTCCGGGGGCTATCTGCCTACCGGGATCGGATGGTATCGCAAGAAGATCGCGCTAGCGAACTCGATCGAGGGCAAACGCGTGCGTCTCGAGTTCGACGGCGTCTATCAACGCAGCAAGGTCTGGGTCAACGGCCACCTCCTCGGCGAGAGACCCTACGGCTACATCACCTTCGGCTACGACCTGACGCCCTTTCTGGTACCCGGCGGCGAGAACCTCGTGGCGGTGCGGGTCGACAATTCGCTGCAGCCCAACTCCCGCTGGTATTCGGGATCGGGAATCTACCGTCACGTCTGGATGATCACGACCGATCCCGTGCACATTGCACCCGCTGGGATCTGCGTACGCACCAGCGAAGTCTCTGAACGATCCGCCATGGTCGAAGTCACGACCCGGGTTCTCAACGAGACGGCGAAGACTGTGTCCTGCCGCGTAGAGGCAACCATCCGCGATCAGAGGGGAACCGCGATCGGCACGGTATTTGTCCGCGGGCGCGTTCCAGCGAACAATCACCGCCTCTTCGTGCAACGCGTGCCGGTATCGAACCCGTCGCTGTGGTGCACGGAAACGCCCGCTCTCTACACCGCGTCGTCGACCTTGCGCGCGCAGGACGGCAGCGTGGACAGCGAGAGTACTACCTTCGGCATCCACGACATCCGCTTCGATGCCGATCAAGGCTTCCTGCTCAACGCCAAGCGCGTAAAGCTCAACGGCGTTTGTCTGCATCACGACGGCGGATCGGTGGGCGCAGCCGTGCCGTTGGGCATCTGGGAACGCCGCTTCGAGCTGCTCAAGGAGATGGGCTGCAACGCCATTCGCTGCAGCCACAATCCACCGGCGCCGGAATTTCTCGATCTTTGCGATCGCAGGGGCTTCCTGGTCATGGCCGAGGCCTATGACGAATGGCGCTACGGCAAGGCCCAGACGCCCCAATATGGATATCACCGCTATTTCGATGAATGGGGTCTGCGCGACGCGGCCGACATGATCGACCGGGACCGCAACCACCCTTGCATCGTCATCTGGAGCGCCGGCAATGAGGTGCCGGATCAGACGGCGCCGGACGGGCCGCAGACGCTTCAAAAGCTGCTGAACCTATTCCATGCCAAAGACCCCACGCGCCTGGTGACCGTGGCATGCGACAACATCGCGGCCGAACCCAAGGCGACACCGGAAGCCTTCCTCAAAAAACTCGACGTCGTCGGCTACAATTACGTGGATCGCTGGCGTGACCGGCGGGAGAAGTATTACAGCATCGATCGCCACAGCCATCCTCATCGCAAATTCATTGGTACCGAGAGCCCTGCCATGGGTGGTGTGCGCGGCGCGTACGGCAGCGAGGCGCTCCCGGTATTCGGCGAACCGGTCGGCAACATGCGCATCGAGCTGGAGCAACTCGAGAAGTTCATACAGGTCTACGATTACGTCAGCGGTGATTTCATGTGGACGGGGATCGACTATCTCGGCGAGTCCCGCTGGCCCAACAAGCTCGCCATCAGCGGCGTCATCGACACCTGCGGATTCCCGAAGGACGGCTATTACTTCTACCAAAGCCTGTGGACCAAGAAGCCTGTGCTTCACATCTTCCCGCACTGGAACTGGCGGGGGCACGAAGGCGAAGTCATGTCCGTGATGTGTTACACGAACTGCGATAAGGTCGAGCTGTTCCTAAACGGAAAGAGCTACGGCACAAAGGGATTGGAATTCCCGCGCGAAGGCATGGAAGGCCACTGGCCGAATTATCCCGCCCGCGCCCGAGTCCTGCAGACGACCGCCGACCTGCATCTGGCGTGGGACGTCCCCTACGAGCCGGGAACGCTCAAGGCGGTCGGCGCCATCGGCGGGCGGACCGGCCCGATCATTGAGGTCACCACGACCGGAGCGCCCATGGCCATTCGCCTGACCTGTGATCGCGACGGCATCAGTCGCGGCTGGGATAATGTAGCGCTTGTGAAAGCGGAGATCATCGACGCGAGCGGGATGATTGTGCCGACCGCCGAGCACGAGATCACATTTGCCGTCGATGGCGTGGGCAAGATCAGCGGTGTCGACAGCGGCCGTCCCGACAGTCACGAGAGCTACCAGTCGAACGTCCGCAAGGCCTTCCGCGGGCTGGCGCTCGTTCTGCTCCAGTCGAACGGCAGTAGCGGCATCATGACCCTGACGGCCGCGGCCCAGGGGCTCAGTCCCGCCGACCTGACGGTGCTTGTGACCTAAACCTGCTATAGCACGCTGTCCCGGGTTCCCATCCAGGCGACAGCCTGCTCGCAGGTCCGACGGCAGCGCCCGCAGGTCTCCTCGCAGATGAGGCATTGCGCCATTGCATTCCCGTGACCTATGCACTCCTCGGCGCAATGCTCGCGGGCGTCGCCGCAGATTTCGAGAACGGCGCGCGGAATTGTGGCGTTGCCCCGAGCGCCGACTCGTCGCGGTGCTAGCCAACACCGGCCCCCCAAGCAGCACGCAGAGTTGTTTTCATCCTATTCACTCCCCGCCGTCGCGTTGCTGCTCGCCAGCTGATGGCCGCGCACGAGATAGAAAAGGACCGGGATCACCGCCAGCGTCAGGGCCGTGGCGGAAACCATGCCACCGATCATTGGCACGGCGATGCGCTGCATGATTTCCGAACCCGTCCCGCTCGACCACAAGATGGGAAACAGACCCGCCATGATCGCGGCGACGGTCATCATCACGGGGCGAACACGGTCGACGGCACCCGACTTGATCGCCGCAATGAGATCAGCCTGCGTGAGGCTTCTACCCTGGCCAACTGCTCCGCTCTTCGCTTCCGCCCAGGCATTGTTGAGATAGATCAGCATCACGACACCCGTCTCCGCGGCGACGCCTGCCAGTGCAATGAATCCCACTGCTGAGGCCACGCTCATGTTGAATCCCATGAAATCCATCAACCACAATCCGCCCACCAGCGCGAACGGAAGTGCCAGCATCACAATCAGCGTGTCCGATAGCCGCCGGAAGTTGAGGAAGAGCAGAAGCAGAATGATCGCCAACGTCGCAGGAATGACGACCTCAAGCCGCTGCTTGGCGTGTTCCATGTATTCAAACTGACCGCTCCAGGTTGCATAATAGCCGGGCGGGAACTTCACCTTCTGCGCCACGGCGCGCTGGGCGTCGGCGACATAGCCACCGAGGTCGCGGTCCCGGAAATCGACATAGACGTAGTTCACGAGCATCCCGTTTTCGGTACGGACCATCGTCGGTCCGCGCGTGCGCTCTACCTTGGCGACTTCTCCAAGCGGGACGGCGCTGCCGTTCGGCAGCGACACCAACACATTCGCCGCGATCGACTCCGGATCGCTGCGCACATCCCGCGGATAGCGCAGCACGACGCTGTAACGTTCACGTCCCTCGACGGTCGTCGTGACGGTGTCCGCTCCGATGGCCGTCGAGATGGTGTCCAGGACGTTGTTGACCGTCAGGCCGTAGCGCGCGATCTGCTCGCGGTACGGCGTGATGTCGAGGTAATAGCCGCCGTTGATGCGCTCGGCGTAAGCACTGGTGGTGCCGGGCACCGCGTGGACGGCGTTCTCAACCTCCTTGGACAAGCGTTCGATCTCGCCAAGGTCCTTGCCGAAGACCTTGATGCCAACCGGCGTGCGGATGCCGGTCGCAAGCATGTCGATGCGGCCTTTGATCGGCATGGTCCAGGCATTGGAGACGCCGGGAAACTGCAACGCCGCATCCATCTTGGCGGTCAGATTTTCGAGCGTCATGCCTTCGGGCCATTGATCCTGCGGCTTGAGGTTGATGACGGTCTCCGACATTTCGAGCGGCGCCGGATCGGTGGCGGTGTCGGCGCGGCCGGCCTTGCCCCATACGGACTCCACTTCCGGGAAGCTCTTGATGATCCGGTCCTGGGTCTGAAGCAGCTGCTGCGCCTTGGTGATTGACAGGCCCGGCAAAGTCGTCGGCATGTAGAGCAGCGTGCCCTCGTTGAGCGTCGGCATAAACTCCGTGCCGATGCGCGACAGCGGAATGGCGGTCAGTCCCAGGATCAGGGCGGCCGCGCCCAATGTCAGCCATGGCTTGCGCAGCACCAGGCCGATGACAGGCTCATAGACACGGTGGAGGAAGCGGTTGATGGGATTGGCCCCTTCGGCCGGGATCTTGCCGCGAATGAAGATCGTCATCAGCGCCGGCACCAGGGTGATCGAAAGGAACGCCGCCGCCGCCATGGAAAACGTCTTGGTATAGGCCAGCGGCTTGAACAGGCGGCCCTCCTGCGCCTGCAGCGAGAAGATCGGGATGAAGGACACGGTGATGATGAGGAGGCTGAAGAACAGGGCCGGCCCCACCTCCTGCGCCGCCTTGACCAGAACTTCTGCGCGTGAGGCACCTGGCCCGGCGCGCTCCAGCCGCTTGTGGGCGTTCTCGATCATCACGATGGCCGCATCCACCATGGCGCCGATGGCGATGGCGATGCCGCCCAGACTCATGATGTTCGATCCGACGCCGATCGCCTGCATCGCAATGAAGGCGATCAGGATACCGATCGGCAAGGTCAGGATGGCGACCAGCGCGCTCCTGGCATGCAGCAGAAAGATGAAGCAGATGAAGGCGACGATGAGGCTTTCCTCGAACAGCGTGCTTCGGAGGTTGGCGATGGCCCGTTCGATCAGTTTGGAGCGGTCGTAGACCGGTATCAGCTTGACCGAATCCGGCAGGCTCTGGACGAGTTGTGCAATGCGCGCCTTGACCGCTCGGATGACATTGAGGGCATTGGCGCCGAAGCGCTGCACCACGATGCCGCTCACGACATCTCCTTGCCCGTTGAGATCGGTCACGCCGCGCCGTTCGTCGGGCACGATCTCGACGTTCGCGATGTCACGCAGAAACACCGGCGTGCCGTCCTTCGCCTTCAACACCACCCGCTTCAGGTCTTCGATGTTCTTGAGATAGCCGCGGCCGCGGACCATGAACTCCGTCTCGGAGAGTTCGACGGTCCGTCCGCCCACGTCCATGTTGGCCGACGCCACGGCATTGCGGATGTCATCAAGCGTGATGCCATAGCCGCGCATGCGGTTGGGGTCGACGACGACCGCATATTGCTTGACGAAGCCACCGATGCCGGCCACTTCGGCCACGCCTTCGGTCTTGGAAAGAGCATAGCGCAGGTGCCAATCCTGCAGTGAACGAAGCTGCGACAGATCCTGCTTGTTGCCGGTCAGCGCATACTCGTAGACCCAGCCGACCCCCGTAGCGTCGGGTCCGAGCGTGGGCGTCACGCCTTGGGGCAGCTTGCCGGACACGCCGTTGAGGTATTCGAGAACCCGCGAACGAGCCCAATAGATGTCCGTGCCCTCGTCGAAGATCACATAAATGAAGGAGGCGCCGAACAACGACACGCCCCGCACTGCTTGCGCGTGAGGAACGCTGAGCAGCGCGGAGGTCAGCGGAAAGGTAACCTGGTCCTCCACCACTTGCGGCGCCTGACCGGGGTAGTCCGTGTAGACGATAACCTGCGTATCCGAGAGGTCAGGAATGGCGTCTAGCGGAATCCGGCTGAGGGCATAAACGCCGCCGGCCACAGCAAAGAACGTGGCTAGCAATACCAGGAACAGGTTTTTTGCCGACCACTGGATGATACGCGAGATCATTTGGAGGCACCTGACATCGTCTGGACTGCGGTTTGCAGATTGCTTTCGGCGTCGATCAGGAAGTTGCCGGAGGTGACGATGCGGTCGCCTTCGTTGAGGCCTGACAGGATTTCGTCATAGCCGTTGGCGCGGGCACCGACCCTGACCTTGCGGGCCTCGAAGGTCCCGCCCGGCAGCGCGAGGAACGCCATCTGGTGCGTGCCGTCATCCATGATCGCCGACTCGGGAACCGCCAGGACGGGTTCCGGCGAAATCGGCGCATCGATGCGCACGTCCGCATACTCGCCGACCCTGAGATCGCCCTTCGGATTGGCGACCACGATCCGCACCTGCGTGGTGCGCGTGTCGGGATTCACGTCCGGATAGATGAAGGCAACCTCGCCTTCGAACGACTGTCCCGGGTTGTCGCGGAAGGTGATTTTGGCGGTCTGCCCAGGCTTGAGCCCCGCAAGATCGCGTTCGGATACTTGCGCCATTACCCAAACCTTCGACAGGTCGGCCGTCTTGAACAGCATATCGCCCGCCGCGAAATGCATGCCCTCCACGGCCGGCTTCTCCATGACGGTGCCGTTGAACGGCGCCATAATCGGGATGGTGCGCGTGGGCTCGCCGGTGCGCTCGATCTCCGCGATCACCGACTGCGGCACGCCGTATTGGCGCAGGATGTTGATGGCGAGTTGCGCCTGGTCGGTCGCCTTTGTCTGAAGCGACCCGACCAGATCTGCCTCTTTCACCAGCACTTCCGGGCTCTGAATCCAGACGCGGGCCAGCGGCTGTCCGGCGCGGACAACAGCACCCGTTGTCGAGACATAAAGCTTGTCAATGAACCCGTCGAAACGGGCGTTGAGGATGGCCTCCTTGCTCTCATCGGCGGCAACAGTGCCGCTGGCTCGGACATGGTCGACCATGAGCATCCGCTTAACCGCTCCGGTGAGCACGCCCGCCCGCTGGATCTTCTCGGTCGACAGATGGAATGATCCAGGCGCCTTGGAGACTTCGTCGCTGTACACCGGCACGTAATCCATCCCCATCGAGTCCTTCTTGGGCACCGGCGAGGTGTCGGACGGGTTCATGGCGTTGCGGTAGTAGAGAATTCGCCGAGTCCCATTGGATTGGGGTTCGATGGCAGCAGAAGCCGTGCTGACCAGAGCCGCGTGACGACCGGAACTGATCCAATAGCCGATCAAGATGCCGACGGCAGCGATCGCCACCGCGGCAATCGCCAACCGCACCGACACATCGGAGACTGCCAGTCTCGCTCGACCGGCGCGAATGACCTTCTCGAGAAATTCCCTCATGTCACTGTCCTGCCTGAAAGACGACGCTGGTTGTGACGGGCTTTGGTTCGCCCTTTACGGTGGCGGTTATGGTGAGCGCCCACTTGGCCCTTTCCGTCCAAACCATGCTGTCGTCGAACAAGAACGAATAGATGCCCGGCGCAACGGCCGGCGCCTGCCTCACTGGAGCGGTCATTGCCGCCATGTTCTCGGGCCCCATGTCGAGCCTGACCGACGTGATCGCCGCGCCGATAACGGGCTTGTTGTCAGAAGCTCTGATGATGCGCGTGGAAACCGCGTGTTGTTTTGGCCCGGCAGGATGAGCCGGACCGACCAGTTCGAGGCGATAGCCCGGGACCGGCGCCGCGCCGGCGGTCAGAGCCGGTGAAATGGCTGCCAATAGCAAAGCGGTCGCAACGGCCGTCGGCATCGCTGACATGATTCTCATGATAATCTCCTCGATTGTGTGAATTGCGATGTCGCAGAACGGAATCGCCGCCATGGACGTGGGATGGACCCCCGGCACGGCGCGTTTATACTCGGTGTCGGCCGAGCCGAGCTCGGCGAGCGCCTCGCGCTCTTCCGATCTGGCAAGCAGCGCATACATGACGATAAGGACCCGTTCGCCGCAGTCCTGATCACTTCAAATTCGTAGCTAGCCGCATTTGCCGTAGTCAGTGTCGCAATCAACGCTGCGGCCATGGTTGCTGCTCGGCGCTCGTGGAGGTATGCGCGATTTGCGTTCATCTTCTTCTCCGGCCCATGCTTGAGGTGCAACCGACTGGTGCCGGAAGCCGACACTCTCGGCTCCCGACAAGGCCCGTTCGTCAATCGACGATCAGCCACGTCGACGACGGTTCGCCCGGCACGTGGGCGCTGAGCACGATCTTGTCTCCGCGATTTAGGGGTCCGTTCGGGCAGACGTAGTCGCCGCGCCCATCCGGCCTCAGCGCAAGTTGAACGCCCTGGTACTGCGGTACAGCTTTGATCCCCAGCCAACGCCGATGCCGCATGGTGACTTCGGCATTGGTGATAAGCTCGCCCGTGTCCTTGTTCACCACCTGAACGGTAAGCGGACCTCCTTGGCCAGACCTAACGTTCACAATCCGGATTTCGTAGATTGGATATGTCTTGCCGTAACCGGCCGGCAGTCTGTGAGTCTGGCCGCCCGCGGCAGCCGGACCTGAGAGCAGCGATACGACGCTGATGGCGACACCCAGAACGAGACTCCGCTTCGATTTCGTATTCATCCTCTTCTCCTCTTGCCCGGCGCCGGGAAGCGCGTAGGGCGCAATGACGAAACAAATGGTCTGAAAGATCTGCGTCCGTCGCGGGAGGCTCGGATCGGTGCCGCCGGCTCCAGCCCGGCGTAATCACCACACGCGAGCGCAACCACTCTCCCACGCAAGGTGCGCAGGAACGGCTCGATCAGCTCGTCAAGCGATAGGAGGAGGATTGTCGGGCTGCAGAGCAAGGCTTGGGCCCGGCTCTTGAACGGACCAGGGAGGCGAACCCTTCGCCGTCAAGTGCAGCACTGCGCGGTTGTCCGTTGAAATTACCGCCATACCAAAACAATTCAGCATGCCCGCGCAGCAGCCCATGTCTTTGTGCTGTGTGTCTTGCTTTTTCATCGGCATGGATTGGTCGCATGCCATCGTGCCCTGCGGCATAAGCTGCGCAACGTGATTGCTCATGGGATGTGAGGTCGCCGCCGGCATCGCCATGGCTCCCGGCTGCACGGCCAGCAGGAAGATCGCTGCTATCAGGAGGGCGACGAACCTTCTCACTGAAACACCTTGGTGAACCCGCGCTGACAGTATGGCATTAGCGTGAGTCAAACAATGTGCGACTTAGTCGCGGTAGAATCGCTCAGTACCGAGGGCCCTTGGTCGGCGCTGTATCGTTATGTCCATGGTGGTCATGGCCATGGGAATTGGCTCATTGTGCCGTACTTCTTCGAGGTGTCTGCCACGGCACGCGTGAGCGACAGCGGCCACTGCGCGGCCAAGCTGGAGGGTTCAACCGACTGGTTGATCACTCAGCGCCTGATCCTGCAGCCGCAAATTGAGATGAACTTCTACAGCAAGGATGATGCCGGTCGGGCGATTGGCGCGGGTCTCGCAGACCTCGATACGGGTCTGCGGCTGCGCTACGAACTCACCCGAAATTTCGCGCCGTATCTTGCCGTGACCTATTCAACCACCTTCGGAGACACCGCCGAATTCACGCGCCACAGTGGGGAAAACGTATCCGGCGCGCGTTTCGCGATCGGCATTCGGGCTAGGCTTTAGCGCATCGCGCGCAATCAATTGGGTCGACGGGCAAATGTCATTTTGCAGATTTTGGCGTTGGGACCGACATCAATTTCGTCTTCGGTGCGTAGCGGGCTAGCCCCAAACGGGGTCGGACGACGGGCCACGGCCTTCGCTGCTGCCGGAATGAACGGCGGAGACCTACGTCGCCGGCCCTACATGCCATCTTTCTTTCCCGGACCGGTTCCGCGAAAATGACCCTCCCTGGCCGACTCAATGGTGCCACGCGGGGCCGCAGACGTTCGCAGGCATCCGATAAAATTGGGGGTACGGTTGGGGGTATCAGCTGAAATCGACGGAAAAATTATCCTTTGATTTCAAACAGATGGTGACGATTTGCTACTACTGATCGATAACTACGACAGCTTCACCTACAACCTGTTCCACTACCTGGGTCAACTCGGGGCGGAGGTCGTCGTCAAGCGCAACGACGAATTGAGCGCCAGTGATGTGCTGACGATGAAGCCGGAGGCCGTCGTCCTGTCGCCCGGCCCCTGCACGCCCAACGAGGCCGGCATCTGCCTGGACCTCATCGCGAAGGCCGACGGTACGCTGCCGATTCTGGGAGTCTGCCTCGGGCACCAGGCGATCGGCCAAATCTATGGCGGCCGAGTCGTTCGCGCGCCCGTGCCCATGCACGGCAAGCTGTCGCGCATCCACCATAGCGGCAGGAGCGTATTCCGCGGACTCAACAACGACTTCATGGCGACCCGCTACCACTCCCTCACCATCTCTCCCGACAGCGTGCCGGCGGACCTCGAGGTCACGGCGACCGCCGATGACGGCGTCATCATGGGTGTGATGCACAAACGTCATCCGGTGCACGGAGTCCAGTTCCATCCGGAGAGCATCGCCTCGGAGAACGGTCACGCGCTGTTGCAGAACTTCCTGCGCCTGGCGCGCCAGCCGGCCATCGCATGAGCGACGCCCACGTCCTGCTGCGCCGCGTGGTTGAAGGCGGAACTCTCGATGCCGAACAATCCGCGCGGCTTTTCGACGTTATCATGCGGGGCGAAATCGCCGAGGGCGAGCTTGCCGCGTTCCTGACGGCTCAAGCCCTGCGCAAGCCGACGATCCCCGAAATCACGGGCGCCGCCCGCGCCATGCGCGCCGCGATGAACAAGGTCGATCCACCCGGTCCTTGCATGGACCTGTGCGGCACCGGAGGAGACGGCAAAGGCACGCTCAACATCTCGACCGCCGTGACTTTCGTGGTGGCGGCCTGTGGCGTGCCCGTCGCCAAGCACGGCAACCGTAACATGTCGTCCAAGACAGGCGCTGCCGACGTGCTGGAGGCGCTGGGCGTCCGCATCGATCTGCCGCCGGCAGCAGCGCGCCGCTGCCTGGAGGAGACGGGGGTCTGCTTTCTCTTCGCCCAGGCCTACCACCCGGCGATGAGGCACGTGGCAGCCGTGCGCCGTGCGCTGGGCATCCGCACGATCTTCAATCTCCTTGGACCGCTGTCGAACCCCGCCGGCGCCAAGCGGCAACTTCTCGGTGTCTATGCGCACGAGTGGCTGGAACCTCTGGCGCACGTGCTCAAGAGCCTCGGCTCGGAGAAGGTGTGGGTGGTGCATGGCCATGACGGCCTCGACGAAGTCACCACGACGGACATCACTCATGTCGCCGTGCTGGAGAGGGGGAATGTGACCCCGCGCGACATCGCACCCGAAGAGGCCGGCTTGCAGCGAAACACGCCCGAAGCCCTGAAGGGGGGCACGGCCGAGGAGAACGCGCACACCATCCGCCGCCTGTTCGGCGGCGAGCCGGGACCTTATCGTGACGTTGTACTGATGAATGCGGCGGCCGCCCTGATCGTCGCCGACAAAGCCGTGGACCTGCGAGATGGCGTCGCGCTTGCAGCAAACGCCATCGATACCGGCGGGGCGCAAGACGTACTGGATCGCCTGGCGGAGGCGACCGCATGACGATCCTCGACACGATCGCGATCTACAAGCGCGATGAAGTCGCCGCGGCCAAGGCAGCAATGCCTCTTCCCGAAGTCGAGAGGCGCGCCCGGGATGCGGCGCCATCACGGGGTTTCACGGCGTCCCTGCTACGCGCGCGGGCCGAGCACCGCGTCGGTCTCATCGGGGAGATCAAAAAGGCGAGCCCGTCGAAAGGTCTCATCCGCGCGGATTTCGATCCTGCTGTCCTCGCCCGAGCATACGCCAATGGGGGCGCGACCTGCCTTTCGGTGCTTACCGACCGCCCCTCCTTCGAAGGGGCGCCTGAGTACCTCATGGCCGCGCGCGAGGCGGTGCCCCTGCCCATCTTGCGCAAGGACTTCATGATCGATCCCTACCAGGTGGCCGAAGCACGTTGCTGGGGGGCGGACGCGATCCTTGTCATTCTCGCCATGGTGGACGACAGGATCGCCGCCAGCCTCATGGCGGCGGCCAGAGCCTGGAACATCGACGCATTGGTCGAAATACACGACGACGCGGAGCTCGACCGGGCCATAGCGCTGGGTGCGGAGGTGATCGGTATCAACAACCGCGACCTGCATACGTTCTCGACGTCGCTGACCGTCAGCCTGAAATTGGCCCCCCGCATCCCGAAGGACCGGTTGGTGATCGCGGAAAGCGGGCTTTCGCGACAGGACGACATCATGGAGCTCGCCGAAGCGGGCATCACTTCCTTCCTGATAGGGGAAGCCCTAATGCGGCAAAACGACGTTGCCGCCGCGACGGCGCGCCTGACCTCGGTTAAGCTCGTCACATGACCGATCTGACCCACCTCGACGAGCACGGGGCCGCCCGCATGGTCGATGTTTCGGGCAAGGAGACCACCGAGCGTGAGGCGACGGCGGAGGCCGTCGTTACCCTGTCTGCGGAGGCCTATGACGCCGTCGCATCGGGCGAGACGCCGAAAGGCGACGTCCTGGCGACGGCGCGAATTGCCGGCATCATGGCGGCCAAGCGCACGCCCGAACTGATCCCTCTCTGCCACTCGATCGCATTGTCAAAGGCCGAAGTGGCATTTGAGATGCTGACGGACCGCAATGCCATCCGCGTCACGGCTACGGCAAAGACGGTGGCGCGCACGGGCGTCGAGATGGAGGCGCTGACGGGAGCCACCGTTGCGGCCCTGACGATCTACGACATGATCAAAGCCGTCGATAAATCGGCCGTGATCGAGAGTGTGCGCCTGATCGCCAAGTCGGGGGGCAAAAGCGGCACGTTTGCGGCTCCATCTATCCGCTCCGCGCGCAAGTCGGGTATGACGCCCGCGACTCGTGGACGGCTGCGTCCTGGAATAATTATGGGCGAAGTGGCTGCGCCGCAGATTCCACAAGACGACGCGTCCGGCCTGCGAGTTGCCTTCCGTGCCTTCATGGTCTCGCATCACCTTCGAGCCAGGGATTGGGCCAAGCACGCAGGGGTTCCGGCGGCCCAGATATACGCTTTCCTGACGGGCCGCGCGCGTACGCTCCCGGAAGACGTCGCCAAGCGGCTTGCCGCGGCTGCCCGCGTGCGAGTGGAGGACTTGTTCCGATGATCAGCGTCGAGGAAGCCGCACTGCGGGTCGCCGAAGCATTTTCGCCAATCGACTCGGAATTGATGGATTTGGCTCATCTTGCCGGACGCGTCGTGGCGGAGGATATCCTGGCGCGCGCCGACCAGCCGCCCCTGCCGATCTCCGCGATGGACGGCTACGCCGTACGGCGCGCTGACGGAAATGCGCCCCGCCGCGTGGTGGGCGCGGCCCCCGCCGGACATCCTTTCAACGGAACCGTCGGCCCCAACGAGGCCGTGCGGATATTCACGGGGGGTGTCGTGCCTGAAGGCGCGGACGCGATCGTCATTCAAGAGGACGCGACCGCCGAAGGCGGGCTCGTTCTGTTCGACGAAAAGGCCGTCAACCCGTCCAACATCCGCGTGGCCGGTCTCGATTTCCGGAAGGGCCAGGTTCTGGCCCCGGCAGGAAAGAGGCTGACGGCGCGCGACTGTGCGCTGCTGGCCGCGGGAGACATCACTGAAGCGAAGGTGCGACGGCGTCCGCGGGTGGCCGTAGCCTCGATCGGAGACGAGCTTTCGCGACCGGGTGAATCGCGCAGGCCTGGCGGCATTGCCGCATCGTCCGGCTACGGCTTGTTCGCCATGATCCAGGCCTGGGGCGGCGCTCCATGCGATTTCGGCATCCTGCCCGATACCGAAGAGGAGATCGCGACGATCGCCGATGCCGACGCCGATATGGTAGTGACGTTGGGTGGCGCTTCGGTCGGCGACCATGACCTGGTGCAGAAGGCGCTGGGAACGCGCGACTTCTCGCTCGACTTCTGGAAGGTCGCCATGCGGCCCGGCAAACCGCTCATCTTCGGCCGCCTGGGTAAAACACCCCTGCTGGGCATGCCCGGCAATCCTGTGTCCACGTTGGTATGCGCCATCCTCTTTCTGCGCCCTGCCATCGATGCCATGCTAGGCGTGCAATACGGAACTTGCAGCGTGCCTTCTCGCCTCAAGTGCGGCTGCACGGCCATGGCAGCCCGGGTACGTCGCCCGCTGGGCGCAAACGATGCGCGGCAAACCTACTTGCGTGCGCGACTGTCGCAGGCGAACGGGGAACTGTGGGTCGACGCCTTCGATGTCCAGGACTCGTCGATGCTGTCGACCCTTGCACAGGCGGACGCCCTCATCGTCAGGCCCCCCCACGCCGCGCCGGCGGCGCCGGGGGATCACGTAGACGTCATCCCGCTGGACGGTCACTAAGGCTTTCGGGGCATGCTGAGACGCGTCGGCGCGGCACGTTGCTCTCGCGATCCTGCGGCGCACGGCGCCGGCATCCCAAGCGCCTTGCCGCGCCGCGGTTCCAAGATCCGCGCGCAAGGTCGGTTCGGAAGCGAACGTCAGTAGCGGCGGATGAGGCCGACGAGGCGTCCCTGGACCTTGATGCGATCGGAGCCGTAAAGCCGCGTCTCATAGGCCGGGTTCGCGGCTTCCAGAGCGATAGAATCGCCGCGTCGGCGGAGACGTTTCAGCGTCGCTTCGTTGTTGTCCACCAAAGCCACAACAATCTCGCCGGTGTTGGCAGTGTCGGCCTCTTGGATGATGACCGTGTCGCCGTCGAGGATGCCGGCGTTGATCATCGAATCGCCGGTGACCTCCAGCGCATAGTGGTCGCCGCGACCGACCATGCCGCTGGGAACGGGGACATCCGCGAGCTTGTTCTGCAGCGCCTCGATCGGCGTGCCTGCGGCGATGCGCCCGACGAGCGGTACGTTGATGGCGCCTTCGGCTTCGCCCATGGCTCGGCGCGGACTGCCGCCGCCCCGCGTATCGGATGAAACAGATCCCCGCGAATGCCGGCTGGGGCTCATGCGCTGCGCTTGGCTGCGCGTCGTGGCCGGACGTATGGTCTCGGCGACGTTCTCCGGCAGCTTCACGATTTCGATCGCGCGGGCCCGCTTTTCCATGCGCCGCAGGAACCCACGTTCCTCCAGCGCCGTGATCAGACGGTGGATGCCCGATTTCGACTTGAGATCCAGAGCGTCCTTCATCTCGTCAAAGGAGGGGGGAATGCCGGTCTCATGCACCCGCTCGTGGATAAACATCAACAGTTCGTATTGTTTGCGGGTAAGCATGGCCACGCCTCCGTTGCGCCGCGCGCGAGACCCGCGTGCGAACAAATCCGAAACATGGGGAATCGTTCTACTTTAGTTCCAAAGACCCGTCAATGCTGTGATTGGCCGCCCCGGACCAGGGCCGGCGCCCCCGTTCGCCTTGCACGGTCTTAATTCGAATTGGCTCATCGAACCACACCGCGACGCCACCGGCACGCGCCATGTCATAGCGGTCGATGACCAGCGCAGGCCCATGACACCACAGATGCGCGGGAACGGTCGTGACGACGACTCTCGCTGCGGCGCAGTCGTCCCAGAGCGCCTCTGCGCGCCGGTCCACGGCCAGGAGCGTTCCATTGCGGCCGTGCGCGAGGCACCCTGAGGCATCGCAGCGAACGCCCTGAGCCTGCGTAAGCAAAGCATCGTCGAGATTGCGGCCGTCACCGGCTCGCCGCAGCCAAGACCCGGCGGCATACTCGTCGCCAATGTTGCCGATGAACACAAGTTTGCCGTCCTGGGCACGCATTGCGATCGTCTGGCCGTCCCGACCCACGAGCAGATCCGGCGGATTCGCGAGAAAAGTGCCCAGCAAACCGCCGCAGATTGGGATAGCACCAAGCCATCTCCAGGATTGTCGCCACAAAGCGATCCATAGTCCGCCCACCATCACGGCTATCATCGACGCCAGCGGCCACACCGGCACGACAGTCCCGGCGCCGGGCAACGAGGCCACCCAATGCGCGATGCCCATCATCGCGCCGACACCCTTCCCCATGGCGATCAGCGGCCATTTGTCGAGGCCAAACGGCATGAGGACCATGGCCGCGGTAGCCATGGGCATGATCACCACGCCGACCACGGGAAGCGCGGCCAGATTGGCGATGATGCCGAAGGGAGAGGCCCGATCGAAGTGAAAAATCGCAATAGGCGCCGTTGCCAACCCCGCCACGACGCTCGTGACAGCAATACCGGTCAGATAGCGACGGGTGCGGCGGAAGAGCGTGTTCGGCGCGTCATCAGGATGGGCAACCCGATTGGCCTGTTCCCATTCGGCCAAGGCGATCAGGCCGACGACGGCCGCAAAGGACATCTCACAGCCCGGTTCGGTGATGCTCTCGGGTTCGAGCAACATGATGATCACCGCTGCTACAGCCACCGATCGCATCGACAGCGCTGGCCGGTCCACGAGTACCGCAAGGAACATCATCGTCAGCATGATCCAGGAGCGCACAGCCGGTGCTTCGCAACCGCTGATCAGAAGGTAAAATGTCGATCCGGCGATGGCCGCGACGGCTGCCCACTTCTTCACCGGAAAGCGCAGAACGATCGACGGGAACAACGCAAGCAAGGCGCGCACGGTCCAGAAGAAGAATCCGCCTGCAAGGGCCAAGTGCAGGCCGGAGATCGATAGGACATGCATCAAACCGGAATCCCGGAATGCCTCCTGATCGGAGGGGTCGATGTCGGCGCGCTCGCCCGTGATCAGGGCGGCAGCGATGACGCCCTCTCGGCCGGGAACAATGCTCCGCACGTGCTGCGTCATGCCCGAACGGAGATCTTCGAGCCTGGCATACAAAGCCTCATGCCAACGGGCGGGCCGGAGCGACGCGATGGCATGGGGCCGCCCGTACAGATAGCCGACGGCGCCGAACTGCTGGAAATACGCCCAGCGGCCGAAATCATAATCGCCGGGCATGGTGGGGCCCGGGGGCGGCATCAGCACGGCCGTAACGCGGATCCACGACCCGGGCCGGGGCACCGGGCTTCGCGCCCGGACGGAGAGTCGGACGAAGCGTGGCATCTGGTCAGGAGGCTGCCTGCCGATTCGAACCGGCGCCAGGACCATCCGGCTGCCATTACCCCGGGGCTCAGCGCCCACTACCCGGGCATCGACGCGTACGGGGCCTATCTTGCGGGCCAGGACGGGTGCACGGACGCTCTCGGTGCGGACCTTGGCCAAGCCAAATCCGAGCGCGTATGCCGCCAAAAGGGCCGCGACCATGCGCCACGCCGAGGAGCGGGCGCGACGTGCGGCAAGAGCGGCGGCCAGCATGACGGCCAGGGCAGCGCTTGCTGCGGCCCAGGTCGGCTCGAAGGCCAAGGCAAAGTAGCTGGAGATGCCGGCGCCCATGGCAACCGGCAACCACAAGACCCAGCGCACGCGGTCTGCCAACGCCTGCCGGCGACAGGCGGCCAGCGCGCCCCCCAGCATTGCCCGGATAGACGGCAACCGGGGATTGGCGCCATACGGCCACAATGAGGTCGACCACGCTCCCACAGGTACCTGTTTGCCAGATGGCCCGGTTTAACTTAAAGCCGACAGACACCAGCCGGCCGCCATCATGACCGAAAAGCAAAAACCAGTCCTGCGCTTTGCGCCCTCGCCCACCGGTATGCTTCACATCGGCGGGGCGCGTACGGCGCTGTTCAATTGGCTCTATGCGCGCCACACTGAAGGCACATTCCGCCTGCGCATCGAGGATACCGATCGCGAGCGCTCCACGCCCGAAGCCGTTGCCGCGATCATCAACGGCATGATGTGGCTCGGCCTGAACTGGGATGATGAGATTGTCTATCAGTTCACACGAGCGTCACGGCATCGCGAAATCGCCGAACAGCTACTGGCTCAAGGCAAAGCCTATCGCTGCTTCGCCACGCCGGCCGACCTGGAAGAGTTGCGGGCCACACAGCGCGCGGCCGGCAAGCCCATCCGCTACGACGGGCGCTGGCGCGATCGCGATCCCAGCGAAGCACCGCCTGGTGCGCCATTCGTCGTGCGCATCAAGGCGCCACAGACCGGCGACACCATCGTACATGACGTCGTGCAAGGCGACATCCGTTTCGCCAACAACCAGCTCGACGACATGGTGCTGCTGAGAAGCGACGGTACACCGACCTATATGCTGGCCGTCGTGGTCGACGACTTTGACATGGGCATCACCCATATCATCCGCGGCGACGACCACCTCAACAATGCCGCACGGCAACTTCAGATCATTCGCGCCATGGGCTGGCCCGTGCCGACTTACGGCCATCTTCCGCTGATTCACGGGCCGGATGGGGCGAAACTCTCCAAGCGCCACGGAGCGCTGGCCGTCGAGGCGTACCGCGACATGGGCTACCTGCCCGAGACCATGCGCAACTATCTGCTGCGGCTGGGTTGGAGCCACGGCAACGACGAGATCATCCCGACCGAACAGGCCGTCGCATGGTTCAATCTCGAAAGCATCGGCAAGAGCCCTGCCCGCCTCGACTTCAAGAAGCTGGATAACCTGAACGCTCACTATCTGAGGGGCATGGACCCAGCCGCGCTGGCGCAAGAGATCGAGGCCTTGTTGGTCCGCGAGACCCCGCCGCGACGGCTTTCCGAGGTGGCGAAACAGCGACTCATCGCCGCGATGCCGAACCTAACGGAGCGCGCTAAGACGGTCGTAGAATTGGCGGCGTCCGCGGACTTTCTGTTCACTGACGGGCCCCGGGCCCTCGATGAGCCGGCGGCCAAGATCCTGACTGCGGATGCTCGGCGATATAATGCGGAATATCTGTCGCAGGTGACCGATATGCCCTGGTCAGCAACGGCTCTGGAAGAAAAAGCCCGCCACTTCGCGGAGGCCAAAGGCCTGAAACTGGGCCAGGTCGCCCAGCCCTTGCGGGCCGCATTGACCGGGCGCACCACCTCCCCTCCCATCTTCGCCATGATGGAGGTTCTGGGCCGGGAGGAGACTGCCCTGCGCATCCGGGCCCTGTCCCAGCCCTGACACCCCCGACGACGAGATTGACAGACCCTCAACGTTACTGCTGCACTGCAACATATCCCGCCAGGAGAGCACAATGAGAGAGAGCAGAGCCGTTCCCGCCGGCAAGGCGTCGTTGAACTACCATGGCAAGTCCTACGATCTTCCGGTGTTCGCCGGCAGCGAAGGGCCCAACGTCATCGACGTGCGAAAGCTCTACAGTGACGCTGACGTTTTCACCTACGATCCGGGTTTCACATCAACGGCAAGCTGCGAGAGCGACATCACCTTCATCGACGGGGACAAGGGCATCCTGCTCTATCGCGGTTACCCAATCGACGATCTCGCGGCGCATTCGAGCTTCCTGGAAGTCTGTTATCTGCTGCTGCACGGCGAGCTGCCAAAACACGCGCAGATGAGCGAGTTCGAATACATCATCACGCACCACACCATGGTGCATGAACAGCTTGCCGCGTTCTTCCGCGGCTTCCGTCGTGACGCGCATCCGATGGCGGTGATGTGCGGCGTGGTCGGCGCATTGTCCGCCTTCTACCATGACTCCACCGACATCAGCGATCCGGTGCAACGGGAGATCGCCAGCCACCGTCTGATCGCCAAGATCCCGACGATCGCGGCCATGGCATTCCGTTATTCGTCGGGGCATCCGTTCGTCTATCCGCTGAACAGTCTGGGTTACACTGAGAACTTCCTGCGCATGTGCTTCTCGGTGCCCGCCGAGGAGTACGTGGTGAACCCTGTCCTGGCGAAGGCGCTGGACACAATCTTCATCCTGCACGCCGACCATGAGCAGAACGCCTCCACCTCCACGGTGCGTCTTGCGGGTTCGTCGGGCGCCAACCCCTTCGCCTGCATCGCCGCGGGCATCGCCTGCCTGTGGGGACCCTCGCATGGCGGCGCCAATGAAGCGGCGCTGAAGATGCTGGAAGAGATCGGCAGCGTGGACCGCATTCCCGAATATATCCGCCGGGCCAAGGACAAGGACGATCCGTTCCGTCTGATGGGCTTCGGCCACCGCGTCTACAAGAACTACGATCCTCGCGCCAAAGTGATGCAGGGACAGTGCCATGCGGTACTCGAGGAACTCGGGCTGCACGAGACGCCGTTGCTCAAGGTGGCTCTGGAACTTGAGCGCATCGCGCTGCAGGACGAGTATTTCGTCGAGAAGAAACTCTACCCCAACATCGACTTCTATTCCGGCATCACCCTGCGTGCGTTGGGTTTCCCGACCTCCATGTTCACGGCGTTGTTCGCGCTGGCGCGCACGGTCGGCTGGATCGCACAGTGGGGGGAAATGCTGGAGGATCCCCATCAGCGCATCGGCCGGCCGCGGCAGCTCTACACGGGCGCCAAAGCGCGGACCTACGTGCCGGTGGACAAGCGATAGCTTGCCCGGGTGCCAAAGCTGAAACGGCGGCGCCAAGACGCCGCTTCAGCTTGCACTATCACCGCCCGCCCGAGAGAGGGCGGCAAACGTCTTGCTACGGACCCGCATCGGCGCCGAAGCGGTAGCGCAGTTCGATGCCGAACATCCGCGGGGCCCCGAAGATCGACGCTGTCGTGCCGATCTGATGTTCCAGCGCATTGGCCCCAACCTTGTACGTCTTGTTGGTGACGTTGTTGACGAAGGCGCCGGCGTCGAACGACGACCCCATGATACCATCCCAGTCCAGTCGCAGGTTGATCAGGCCATAGTCGGGCTGATAGGCGTCGGGCTCGAAGTCGAACGGATTGAAAGAGGTCGAGCTGACCTTGGACAGGTCGGTGAACCAAACCTTGCTCTGCCAATACCAGGTGGCGGTGACGTAGGGCTTGCCCCAGGTGGCGTCGACCGGCAGGTGGAAACGACCCGTGATTCCAAGCTTGTGCTTGGGCGTGTATGCGAAGGGCGCGCCCTTGTGGTCGTCCAGGCCCAACACCGCGCCGGTTACGCCGTCCAGCGCGGCCGGCAAGACGAAGCTGTCATAGCTCGCGTCCGTGTAGGAATAGAATGCCGAAAGCTGGACGTTCTCGTTCGGGATGAATGTCGACTCGAATTCCAATCCCTTGATCGTCGCCCGTGCGGCATTGACCGTCAGAACCACCGGCGCACGCGGCACGTTGGCGAATCCGACAATATCGTTCTTCTGGATATTCTGATACCAGCCGTAATAGACGTCGAAATTGGTGCGGCCCGGAACGCCCAGAATCTCCCAATTGTTCTTGGTCCCGACTTCGACGTCGGTCAGGAACTCCGGCTTGAACTGAAGGTAGTTGGTTCCGGTCGCGCCGCTGTTGAACCCGCCGCTCTTGTAGCCCCGGCGCCAAGTGGCATAGAGAAGCGTGTCGTCGCTGGCCTGCCAGTTGGCACCAAGATTCCATGTCGGTGCGTGGAACGACGCACTGTTGACCTGCTGGCCGTACACCGCCGCCGTCAGCGGATATTGGCACGCGGGATAGCCCGCTGGCTGGATGCAGGAGATGGCTGTGGCGACTTTGTGGTCCCAGGTAAAGCGGCCGCCGCCGGTGAAACTAAGGCCGCCCACCCAATGGCTCGCATCCAATGTCACGTTGCCGTAAGCGGCCAGCGAAGTGCCGCCGTTGGCCAAGGCGTCGACTTCGGTCGATCCCAGAGGATTTCCGCTGGAGCCGCCGCCAAAGACGTCGCGTTCGACCTCAGCATAGCCGCCGCGATAGTCGTGCTCGTAATAGAATCCCGCGATCCAATTCCATATGCCGTCGTCTGTCTCACCCAGGAGCTGCAGTTCCTCGGTGATTTGGCGCGAATTCTGTTCCCAGGTGCGTGAGTTGGGAATTTCCAGAAGCGGCATGGCGGAACCGTCGTAATCGAAGGACGGTTGGATCTTGTCGCTCAGATATCCGAAAATGTTGCGCAGCCGCAGGTGTTCGGCAACGTCGTATTGCGCCGTGTCGGTCAAACTCCAGACGTGGCGGCGATAGAAAAGCGGAATGGTGGACATCGTCTGCCGCACGCCGAGAGCCTGCTGCGCGGCAAGCGCAGGCTGGAACATCGACGTATAGATGCCGTGGATCTGTGCCTGGGCCTGCGCCGCGGCGATTGCCGGAGCCTGGGCATCCGCCAGCACCTGCGCCACCGGCAACGGCAGGCTGTACGGCGGGTTGGTGAATATGTCCACCAGGTTCTGTGTCACGGCCGGAAGCACTAGCGCCGTAACCTCGCCGCCGAACTGGGACTGCAGCACGGATTCGGGTGCGATGGCGGTGAGCTCGGCTCCGGTGCCATGGTCGTGGTTATTGAGATAGTTGAAGGCCAGGTAGTTTTCGAAGCCCTCGAACGGCTTCACCGTCACGCCGATGCGGAAGGCGTCATAACTGACATTGTCGAGATCGCTGCCGGTCGACAGGTCTTTCGTATAGCCGTCGCGCCGCGCCGTATCGGCAGCAATGCGCATCATCAGCTTGTCGTCGATCAACGGCAGGTTTACCGCGCCCTGCACCTCATGCATGGCGAAGTCGCCCCACTGACCGTCAAGATAACCGCCGAACCGGTCCGATGGCTTCTTGGGCTCGAAGAGCACCGCGCCGCCCGTGGTGTTGCGCCCGAACAGCGTGCCCTGCGGTCCGCGCAACACCTGGATGTTGTCCATGTCGAAGTAATTGCCCGGCCCGCTGGCCCCGAATGGCACTTCGTTGAAATAGCTCTGCACGCCCGGGTCGGCACCGCCGAAGGGCTGGCTCTGTCCCCGGATGGTGAAGACGTTGTCGTCGCGCGACCCCAGATTGGCGGAGACCGTCAGAGAAGGCGCCAGGATCTGCAGGTCGATCGCCGATCGGACATTCTCGGCGCGAATCGTTTCCGGTGCGAGCACCGTTTCCGCGACCGGCACGCGCTCGAGATCTTCGATCCGACGTCGCGCCGTCACCGTGACCGTCTCGATGGTCATCGGCTGGTCGGTTGAAGGCGAGCTTCCCGCCGGTGCTGCCGGCACCGCCTGGGCGTCCGTGGGCGCATACAGCATCATCGCGCTCAACAGGCCGAGCGCAGCCTTCACACTGCGGTTCTCCATCGATCCCCTCCACGCGCCTCACGCCGAGTAGGAATCCGCTCGAACCCAGCCCGACGGGGCCTGAAGTCGCAGTATAGCTCAATCCTCTTCCACGACGGGATGGCACAAGATGTATGTGCGACTTTACCCGCTTCTACGAGGCGCAGTGTCGAAAGCCACCGCAACAGTCACGCGGCAGAGCTCGAGTCGCGAAAAGGGCGGGCTCACCGCCCGCCCTTTCCATTCTGATGCGAAGAATTCTCAACTTCCGAGATCGATCACCGCCCGGCGGTTCTGGGGTTCGCGCACACCGGGGCCAGTTGCGACCAGCGGATCGTGGAAGCCCTTGCCGTCGATGGCGATCGACGAACCGTCCATGCCTTCACGGACCATCTCGTCCTTCACGGCTGTCGCACGGGCGACGGACAATTTCATATTGTATTTGTCCGAGCCGACCGTGTCGGTGTGGCCGACAATCTGAACTTTCACGAAGCCGTTGGCCTTGGCGACCTTCACCGCTTCCGCAACGGTAGCCTGTGCGGCTTCGGTCAGGTTCGACTTGTTGAAGTCGAAGAAGACAATGAACGTCTTGACCGGCGGAGGTGGAGGTGGCGGCGGAGGAGGCGGAGGCGGTGGCGGCGGAGGAGGCGGAGGCGGCGGCGCAGGCTGATCGAAATACCACCGCAACGTCAGCATGATGTTGTTGGACGTCAGGTTCGTCGAAACGTCCTCGCGGCTGCTTATCGGATAGGTCAGATTGTTGATCGCCACATAGCGATAGTCGAACTGGAGATCGACGGTCTCGCTCGCCTTGTAGGTGACACCGGCGATGAACTGGTAAGACCAGCCGTCCGCATTCTCGCTAACACCATCCAATTCGGCCGTAGTCCAGCCCCAGCCGGCGCCGGCGCCGATGGTGAAATACCACCGGTCGGAGATCGGCGCGTCGTACAACACGTTGCCCATCAACGTCATCTGCGAGATGTCGCCCTTGGTCATCTGCAATGCGTTGAGGGTGTTCTTGTCGAAGTCCGTGTCCGTGTAGCCGAACTCGCCTTCGAGACGCCAATGGTTGTCCCAGGCGTAACCCAGCGAGGCGATCCCGCGCCACGTCATATCGAAGCCGGCGGTCGCCTGATCAAGCGTCGTGCCGCCAACCTTGTATTTGAACGTTGCATCGTTCGGCATGTTGATGCCGGCGCCGAGTCCGATGTACCAACCTGTGTCGACAGCAAATGCGGGTGCTGACAAGGCACATAGCGCGGCGCCTGCAAGCGCCATTGTTCTGAGTTTCATCACTGCCCCCAAAAATACGTTTCGCGCTCGCGCCCGATAGCGCAGCGCCGCTTTGCGCATTGTCGGAGTCTATTGACAGTCCTGCAATACACGTTCTGCTTGGTCTCTCTGCGACTTGGTCGCAGTCGCTGTTTCAATCGCAGTCTCCAGAGAAGCCAAAAAGCCTGTGGTCACGGCATTTGCGCCGCATCTCGCTTTTGCGTCCCGGCGCGCGGCGCCCGCAACGGATATTGATCACCTGGATTGGGCCTAACGGTACCGCGTCTTGTCCCGCGCTATGCGCAAGACCATGAGACCAATTCATTCTTTCGCAAAAAAGAAAGGGCGGACACTTTGCCCGCCCCTTCACTACCAAGGATTCGTCCGACGCCCAGAACCCCTAGCTGCCCAGGTCGATGACTGCGCGCCTGTTCTGCGGTTCACGAACGCCAGGCCCCGTCGGCACAAGCAAGTCATGGAAGCCCTTGCCGTCGATGGCGATCGTCGAGCCATCCATGCCCTCGCGGACCATCTCGTCCTTCACGGTCTCGGCGCGTTCCATGGAAAGCTTCATATTGTACTTGTCCGAGCCAACTGTGTCGGTGTGGCCCACGATCTGCACCTTCACGAAGCCGTTCGCCTTCGCCACTTTCACGGCCTCGGTGACCACGGCCTGTGCGGCTTGGGTCAGGTTCGATTTATTGAAATCGAAGAAGACGATGTACGTCTTGACCGGCGGCGGTGGAGGCGGCGGCGGGGGCGGCGGCGGTGGTGGCGGCGGTGGTGGCGGCGGCGCTTCCTGATCGAAGTACCAGCGAACCGTCAGCATCACATTGTGCGACGTCTCGGTCGCCTTGATGACAACCGGTGGATCCCAGGGGTAGGACACGGGCCCAATCGAGATGTAACGGTAATCGATCTGTAGATCGGCATCCGGGCAAAGCTTGTAGGACAGGCCGGCGATCAGCTGCCAGGCAAATCCGTCGCCATTGTAATGTAAGGCGTCCTCCGTCAGCGTCGTCCAGCCATAACCGCCGCCTGCGCCGAAGGTGAGATACCACTTGTCCGAGATCGGCGCGTCGTACAGCAAGTTGCCCATCAGCGTGAGCTGCTGAATGTCGCCCTTGGTGGCATCGAAGTTGCTGAGATAGTTCTTGCTGATGCCGGGGTCCGTGTAGCCGAACTCACCTTCGAAGCGAAGGTGGTCATCCCAGGCATAACCGAGTGCGGCGATGCCTCGCCACGTCGTATCGAGGCCCACCTTCTCCGTACCGTCCAACGTGCTGCCGGACATGAATTTGAAGGTGACGGTATTCGGCATGTCGATACCGGCGCCAAGGCCGACATACCAGCGGGAATCGTCCGCATGGGCCGAGACCGACACGATGATCATCGCGGCGCCCGCAAGCGCCAGCTTCCCAATTTTCATGATATTCCCCACCGAATTGCGCGGACGCCCCGTCGCGCCGCGCCCCAGCAGGCATAGTCGCTGCCAACATGGGCGCCCGCAACACGCGTTATTTTCCGGGTTCGCTTAACCTGCTACTTTAAAGTGCAACTAAGGCGCAGTCACTGATATATCAGTCACTTGCCGCAGGCTCACATGGCTACGGCGCCGCCGTCTGCGGGGGAGTAACCGCTCCGACATCCTGTGTGCGTGACGCCAGCGTTCGCGCCGGCGCCGAAATGATCGTCACACCAGTCCCCTGACAGGCCTTGAAAGCCTCCGCAAAAATAAGGCGCTGCGTGTCGTCGTCCATTCCGTTATAGGCCGCGTCTTGCCCGCGTAAGCGTGCGGCCTCTGTGCATTGCGGATCGGGATTTGCCGCAGATAGAGACTCACGCCCGCGCGGCGGCAGCAGAGCGCAGCCGGTCAGTGTCACCGCCACAGCGAGGACTGAAATGAGCGGCCGGCCCATGACTGCCTCCGAATCCCAACGGAGACGATGAAGACCAAGACTTGCAGCAGCAATACGCGTTTTCCACAAGGCACCGCACAACCAAAGCGCGCGGCTGGCTCAATCCACGCATCACCGCAACAAATAGATTCGCGAAACCTCGTGACCCTGCAGCCATCGCGACGATTGGAGTCTACGGTCTGTCACGTTGCCGACTCGGGGGCCGCAGCCAGAAGCACCTCGACGGCAGCACTGCCGTTGCCCGCCCCGCTATTTGTTTCGCTGTCGGCGGACTCATCACCCTGCTGAGCAGCGGCTCGAGCGACCACCTGGGCTGTGGGATCATCGACCGCATCGCTGGCAAAATCACCGGCAAGCTGAACACCATTATTCGCTGCGCCGTTCCCGGACGCTTCGTACTGCGCAGCATACTTGTCGATCATCCTGCTGAACTCCGTCAGGTCGCCGTCGCTCGATGTGTCGTCCTGGCTGTTGATCCCGTCGGCTATCATATTCCCGATAGTTTGGCCGATGGTATCCGGCAGGGCGGCGAGAATATTGTCGCCGAAGTCCGATCCGTTGATGAGCGAGCGTGTTGCCGCGTTGGCGAGTAAATCCGCCATGCCTCCGATAAAGCCGTTGGCTTCCACATTCGGAGCGTACTCAGGAATCGTATCCCCCTCTGGAGTCGTGATCGTGTCCACCTGATCGTTGAACGGCGACCACTCCTCAACGCCGGCCATCGCGCCGGCTTCCACGCCCGCCGCCGCCACGCCGGCCCAGTCGAACTTCTTCTGCAGGCCGGTCGCCAATCCGATGCCTTGCGACACGGCGCTGCCCAGCGCACCCGTGACGACACTGGCCCCGAACTGGCCGCGCCGCGCATGACGGCACCCACATCGCCTCGGGATGCCACGATGTCGCACCCTCTTGAACATCGCCGCTGGCACCCTACATGCCGTTTCGTGTGCTCTTTGACTTTGTGAACCGATGCGCAATCGCAAGCGGCGATCCGGCCGCCGGCGCGCTCCCGCTGCGTCTTGCGGCACGAATGCGGCGCGCAAATGCCGCTTCGCGCCTCTTCGCGCCGCTCCCGCCGCAAGGCGATTGTCGCGACCCGCCAAAGGCTTCCGCGGAAAATGCCGGAATTGAATTCGCTTTTCGCCCCCCCGCGGAAATTTCCTGCCGCGTTTTTCGGCGAGGCCGGCAACATCTCCGTCACGCGGCAGACTTAGGGCCGCTACCTGCCAGCGCGAGCCCCGCCGCGCCGACGTCGCGATGGCGACGCATGATGACGATGTGTTTGCGATCCATGGTTCGGCTTGGGCTGTGCATCAGGGGCAATCGAACCGCCCGCCACGGTGATCGTCCCCCTTGTCAGTCGTTCTATGTCCCGCAGATAGGCATTCTCCGATGCATCGCAGAACGAGATCGCAACACCTCCCGCACCGGCACGCGCCGTGCGTCCGATGCGGTGGACATAGCTCTCAGGTTCGTTTGGCAACTCGAAGTTGATGACATGCGAGACGTTTTCAACGTCGATACCGCGCGCGGCGATGTCCGTCGCTACCAGGATTCGCGCTTCACCGCTTCGAAAGCGAGTCAGAGCGCGCTGCCGGGCATTCTGAGACTTGTTGCCGTGGATCGCGTCCACGCTGAATCCCGACTTTCCCAAATGCTCGGCAACGCGATTGGCACAGTGCTTGGTACGGGTGAACACGATGACGCGCTCGAGGTTGGCGTCGCCAAGCAGGCGGGCGAGCAGCGCACGCTTCTCCGAAGTCGGCACGTGAAACACCCGTTGGTCAATCTTCTCGGCCGTTCGCTTTGGCGGCACAATGTCGACGCGCAGGGGTTGATGCAACACGTCCTTGGCCAGGCGTTCCACGTCATGTGGCATAGTGGCCGAGAACAGCATCGTCTGTCGCTTCCTGGGCAACACCGCCACGATCTTGCGGATATCTCGGATGAACCCCATGTCGAACATGCGATCTGCTTCATCCAGAATCAATGTCTCGACGGCATCGAGGCGCACGTTGCCCTGATTCATGTGATCCAGCAGGCGTCCCGGGGTCGCGACAAGAATATCGAGGCCGCCAGCCAACGCCTTGGCTTGCGGACCGATCGAGACACCGCCGACGACGACGGCATGGCGAAGATGAAGAAAGCGTCCGTAAACACGGACGCTCTCGGCAATCTGGATGGCGAGTTCGCGGGTCGGTGCCAGAATCAGGGCGCGAACGCACTTGGCGCGCCTGCCTTCATGGCCGGTCCGCAGTTTCTGCAGCAGCGGCAACGCGAATGCGGCCGTCTTTCCGGTGCCAGTTTGTGCCAGACCCAAGAAATCCCGGCCTGCCAATAGGGCGGGAATGGCGGCCCGCTGGATGGGTGTGGGATCGGTGTAGTTCTCCAGCGCCAGGGCGCGCAGCAGCGCCTCGGCCAATCCGAGTGCAGAAAAGCCCGTTTCCGGGCCCAAAGTATGTGTCACGTAATAGTCCTTATGTGCAGTCACGGCGCGCACGAGCGCGCGGAAACGGCATTTGCCCGTTTCCCTTGCACATCTGGAAAGAACGGAAGTTTCTGATAATGCCGGACGACGAGTATGCGTCAACGCATGCTGTGCAACCGCCTGGTCGCGGCCTCTGTCCCCTTTTTCCGTCGCTTTGTCAAGTCACGCCCAAAAGGGGCGCAAATTGTGGCGAGACAGCGCCCGATGTCTTTCTGATCCTACAGCAGGTACTCCGCGATCTGGACCGCATTGAGTGCCGCGCCCTTCAGAACCTGGTCGGCGGCGACGAACATCGCGATGGAGTGTCCCGTCGGATCGCTCAAGTCCCCGCGGATACGGCCAACCAGCACGTCGTCCTGGCACGAGGCGTCGAGCGGCATCGGGAAGTAGTTCTTGCTGCGGTCATCCACCAGCCTCACGCCTGGCGCGTCGGTCAGGATGGCGCGGACTTCGTCCTCCGTGATCGGCTTCTCACATTCGAAAGTGATCGCCTCGGAATGGGCGCGCAGCACCGGCACGCGCACGCAAGTGACGCCGATCGCGATTGCGTCGTCTTCAAAAATCTTCCTCGTCTCTTTGATCACCTTGGTCTCTTCACCGTTGTAGCCGGTCGAAGGATCGATCTCGGCATTATGGCTGAAGAGATTGAAGGCGTAGGGGTGGGGCATCACCTTCTGCTCGAACCTCTCGCCGTTCAAATGCGCACGGGTGGCATCGATAAGTTCGCGCATCGCCGCCGCACCGGCGCCTGATGCCGCCTGATAGGTGGCGAGGATAAGCCGCCGAATGCGATTCTTGCGATGGATCGGCCAAAGCGGCACCAACGCCGTGATCGCCGCACAGTTCGGGTTGGCGATGATGCCCTTGTGCTCGGCAATGCGGCGCGCGTTGATCTCTGGAATCACCAGCGGCACGTCTTTTTCCATCCGAAACGCGGAGGAGTTGTCCACAACGATCGCACCAGCCTTCACCGCGATCGGCGCAAACTTCTTGGAGATCGAGCCCCCCGCGGAGAACAGGGCAATGTCCACGCCGTCGAAGGACTTCTCCGTCAGTTCCTCGATGACGACCTTGTAGCCGCGGAAATCGATCGTCCTGCCGGCTGAATGGGCGCTGGCGAGCGCTTTCAACGTGCCGACCGGAAAGTTGCGCCGTTCGATGCAGCCGATGAATTCTGCGCCGACCGCACCGGTGGCGCCCACGATGGCGATGTTGGGGTTCTTTCGCATGGTCTACTCCTTCAAGGCCGCCGGCGCGGGCAACAAAAAAGCCCCGGCCTTCCGGCGGGGCTTCGGTTCGAGCGATCTTTCCTTGCTTCAGGCGCGCGCGCGAACCAAAGCCCCCTTGGGCTTCGTCAGCTTCGTCGTGCGCTTGAGCATGGTAATCATGACGGACCGGACCCTATTGGGGCCGCATCGTGTCGTCAACGGATCGATTGCGGCAAAGTG
>JAGWNK010000106.1 GCA_028871345.1 Alphaproteobacteria bacterium
CCACGTCCAGGCCGGCTTGCATAGCCCACGCGAACAAGAAGCCCGCGCCCTATGCGCAAGAACGGCGAGCAACGCAATTTCGCTTCGTGTATCAAGCGGATTGGGCGGCATAACGCTCAGCTCGGCGCCGCAGCCCATGATTGTTGGCCTTCCACCTCTCATTGGCGGTGCGGTGCCATGGTCCGACAAGAGCACCGCGTATGGCGATGATCGGGGCCCTCACCCCGCCTCGTGTTGCGCGCAGCGCAAGGGGCCTTGCACGGTTGCCGGGTTCCTGCCGCGTCGTCGCCATGGGGTAGATTCTGGAGCTGATCATCTTGGAGATTGTCATGGTGCCGCGGCCCAAACCGAGCCTTGATCCCAGAATCGCCGATGAGGCTCCAACCGTGCCGGAGCTCACCAATTACGATTATGAACTGCTCATCTGCTATTTGCGTCTGCTCGATGCCGAAGCGGACGGGGCCGATTGGCGTGACGTCGTCCGTCTGGTGCTCAAGGCCGATCCAGACCGGGACTATATCCGCGCGAGACGGAGGTATGAGACGCATCTGGCACGGGCCCGCTGGATGACGGAGCACGGCTATCGGCATCTGCTGACGGAAGCCGACGACGAGTGGTGAGATTTGGTAAGGCTGGCAAGTGTGAGACGCCCAGCCCGCGTGATGGACATCAGCGTTCTCGCGCCGTCGCCGCGCGCCGGTCACGATGCGATGTCGGCATAGCCGAAACACCATCGACCGTCTGAAGCCCTCTGATCAAATTCGCCACGCAGCGCTAGCTCAAAAACCGGCGATAGCCGCTCTCCGTCAGGAACCGCCCGCGCCCGATGGTCTTGCGCACATGGTCGCGCAGCGCATTCTGTGAACCGTGCCACTCCCGTTCGACCCGGGCCGGCCCTACCAGAGCGAGGGCGATGTCGCGATGCGAGACGCCCGCCTGTTCGCCGTCGAAGGCCTGAAGTACATAGGCCAGGCGCGCCCGGCTGTGTTCGCGGGGATAATGGAGCGCGCGCAGGCTGCCCTTCCGCATCAGATCGACCAGGCGCCGCACCGCCAGCAAGCGGGCCCGGCGCAGGCCGGGCGGCGGCAGGGCCGGCGTTGCCAGCACGGCATTGGGCAGGCGCGAGGCGCCGTCGATTTCCAGCTGCAGGGCGCGGCCGCTCTGCGTGAACAGGACATGCGCCACATCCCGGGAAGGATCCTTATAGACGCGAATGCCGCAAGCGAGGTGCTCCACGAGAAACTGGCCGGCATCGGATTCGAAGCCTTCGGCTAGCGCCATCAAAGGCAGGACGGCCGCACAATCCGCACGCCGCCAGAACACCTGGGCTGCGGCGGCATCGAGGTCCGGATTTTCGAAGGCCAGCAGCGGCCAGCGCTGGGGCACGGGCTGGCCCCTGCCGCCCAGGTCGCGATAGCAGGCCCGATAGTTGGGATTGCGGCGCAAGAGTTCCCAGCACCAGCCGAGCCGGGGCAGATTCTGGATTGCTTTGTACCGTTCGGGCGCAGGCCAAGGCAAAACCAGACGGTCCGGGCTGAGTGGGCGACGTCTCACAGTCGTTCTCGCCATGGAAGCAACAAAGCCGTGGTATAGCCCTAATTCTTAACACTTCCTTGATTGGATGCCACATCATAATGACTTTATAGTCATGTGGATATTGTCGACTGTCCAAATAACGAGCCTGACGTCGCGCAGCGGCAACAGGACATGACAGAACCCGACTCATCATTCAGTGGCGAGGTGATGATGTTGAGGCAGACGGCGCAGAAATATGCGGATCGAGGCGACGAAGAGCCAAGCCTCGGCGCTGGCGATGGAGGCGTCGAAATCCTTGGCCAACCGTCGGCAGCGGTTGAGCAGGGCGAAGGTTCGTTCAACAACCCAGC